>NZ_RZTT01000133.1 GCF_003996995.1 Mesorhizobium sp. M7A.T.Ca.US.000.02.2.1
GTCCTACCATTAGACGAAGCGGGAAAATTCACGTTGCGCCCCACCCCTAGCCGGTTCGCGCGCCGGGATCAACGCACTGCGGCGGCAAAGCCGATTGGAAGCGCGGTGTCAGTCCGGAAAGTTGGTGACAGGTTCCTCGCAGCGGTAGACCGGGCAGCTGCCGTCACGGGTCGGGACATAGGCCGACATCGGCACCTCCGGCCAGTCGCATTCGTTGCCGAACTGCCTGACATAGCGGTCATAGGTGTTGGGGCCGGTGGTCAGCACCACGGCATGATGGCTTTGGAGCAGTTGCCGGAGTTGGTCGCAACTCATCGTGCGGGTATCGGGCCTGGCTTGGGCGAGGCCGGTCGCGGCAAGCAGGATCGCTGCCGTCATCAAGGCAATTCGGCGCATCGGCATGGCTGTTCCCTCGAATGGATGTATCGGCCGAAACTCGCATCCCGGCGGGTGGTTCCGCAACCGCCGGCTGGCCGTCTGTGGCGGCGCAACCAAATGGTCCGTCGCGCATTGCTGGGGATGGATGGCAGGAAGCCCTACGAAACCCCGCAATGGCGGCCCGGAAACGGGGATCGCGAGGCCATGTGCTGTTCTTTCTGCGGCGGCCGCGACCACAGTTACGAGGACTGTCCGCAAAGGGATGCCGACGCCGATCCAGCATGGAATGCCCCTAATCCTCCCAAGCCGGACTGATCGGCACCGGTGTGCCGCACCGGCGATATTCCCTGCGGCCACCGGCATTCGCCCATCTGACGTCCTGATTTTCAACGCCGTCCGGCTACATCCTGACCTTGCCGGTGTCACCGATTTCCGGGCGGGTGTCGCTGACTGCTGCCGCCAGCATCTTCACGTAGCTGACCACGGTGCCGGGGCTGTCCCAATACTGGGCATCTTTCGGCGTCACCTTAAGCACGCGGATCGAAGGGTCATCGGCACTGTCCCACCAGGCCTTGGCAGGGGTCGACCACAACTCCCTGATTTTGGCGCGGTCGTTCGAAACCGCCGCCAGACCGCTGACGGAAACATATTTCTGGCCGCCTGAATCGGCGAAGGCGAGACCGACATTGGGCTCGGCTTCGATCTCGTCATCCTTGTGACTGTCGACATCGGTGAGGAAGTAGACGGCGTTTTCGTCGCGCACCACATGCGCCGCCATCGGTCGCGAGCGGATGTCATCGCCTTCGCGAGTGGCGAGCATACAGAAGCCGATCCTGTCCATCAGTTTCCAGACCCGGTCGAGATCGCTGTTGCCGTCGCTCATTGTGTGCCTCCTTATTGAGCCGTCCACGGGGGGTGTCGGGTGCAACTCGCGCAGGCGCGCAAGGTTCCGGACATGAACTGCCCGGACTGTTCCTGGGAGGAATGTTGGAGGCGATTGCAACCAAAACGCACCGCGGCGCATTGGTGGCCATGCGCGAAATCCGCGCATGAGGGAGAAGGGGTCGACCGTGACAGATTTGGCGGGCCGTGATGCCTTGATCGCCATCACCGCCGATGCGCGTTTGGCGGCGATTGTCGATTCGTCCTTCGACGCCATCGTCAGCAAGGATCTGAACAGCATCATCACCAGTTGGAACGCGGCGGCGCAACGCATGTTCGGCTACACCGCCGAAGAGGCCGTCGGCCGGTCCGTGCTCATGCTCATCCCCGATCATCTCAAGGATGAAGAGACCGACATCATCAGCCGGGTTCGCAGGGGCGAGCTGCTGGCCAGCTACGAGACGATCCGACGGCGCAAGGATGGCGGCCTCATCGCCGTGTCGCTGACCATTTCGCCGATCAGGAACGCGTCCGGCGAGATCATCGGCGCCTCGAAGATCGCCCGCGACATCACCGCCAGCAAGGAGAGCGAGCGCCGGATCAGGCTTTTGCTCCGCGAGGTGAACCATCGCGTCAAGAACCAGTTCGCGGTGATCCTCTCGATGATCCGGGAGACCAGTAAACGCTCGACCGATCCGCGTGAATTCGAGGAGTTGATCCGTTCCCGCATCATGGCGCTGTCGCGGTCGCACGATCTGCTGGTGAACTCGGAATGGGCCGGCGCCAGCCTCTTCGACCTCGCCCAGGAGCAGCTCAAGCCGTTCGGCCACGAGGCGCGGGTATCGCTGTCGGGACCGCTTTTGACCTTGCAGCCGAATGCCGTGCAAAATCTCGGCATGGCATTTCATGAGCTCGGCACCAACTCTTCCAAATATGGCGCGCTGGCGAGCGAGGCCGGGCGGCTGGAGATCACCTGGCGGATCGTCGAAGGCGCTTCGGACAAGCTGGAAATCCATCTGCTCTGGGACGAGACGATGCCGATGCGTGAGGGAGAGCGTCGGGACGAAAGCACGCGCAAGGGTTTCGGCACCGTCGTCCTGCAACGGGTCGCGCCGCAATCGCTGAACGGCCTGGCGGTGCTGGATCGCAGCCCGGGCCATCTCAGCTGGTCCCTGACGGCGCCGCTGGATTCGATCATCGTTCCGCAGCTCGGCGCCGACCTGCCTGAAACCGAAACGTCCTGAGCTCTTGAGGATTGGCTCCATCAACCTCCCTTTGGCAGATGCGTTTTCAAAAGCGGCCGCATCCTTGCCGCACCTTGCCGTGGATTCAGGAACCGTGACCCGGCGGCCGCGTTGTGGCGTCAAGCTTTCGGAGGGGACATGATGGAACAGCTCGTCGAGGAATTCGGCCATTCCACCTACACCTCGTTTCCGGTCATCGCGGCGCGGCTGTTGTTGGCGACGCTCTATGGCGCGGTCATCGGTTTCGAACGCGAATGGCGCAATCGCCCGGCCGGACTTCGCACGCATATTCTCGTCTGCGTCGCCGCCGCCACCTTCGGCATCCTGACGGTCGAGATCGTGCACGCGCCGATGTTCGCGGGGGAATCGGTCAAGGTCGATCCGATCCGGGTGGTCGAGGCGGTGACCGCCGGCGTCGCTTTCCTCGCCGCCGGCTCGATCATGTTTTCGCGCGGCGAGGTGCATGGGCTGACGACCGGCGCCGGCATGTGGCTGGCGGGCGCGATCGGCGTCGCCTGCGGACTGGGTCTTTGGCAAGTGGCCGGGTTCGGCACGCTGATCGTGCTGATCGTTGCCGGCTTTCTGCGCCGGTTCGAAAGCGGACCCGGCCTTGCCGCCGGTGATGAAGGCAGTCAGGCAAAGGCGGAGAAGGAGGGGGCCTCGGCCCGATCAGAGGGAGGGCGAAGGTAATCCCGTTCGCCGGGAGATGCCGTGAGTGGTTTCACCGAAGAAGCCGGCCAGCAGATCGGCCGTCCCCGCCGGGTCCTCCTCGGGAAAGAAGTGTCCGCCTGGCATCGCCTGGCCGCGCACATCGTCGGCCCAGCCGCGCCACAGCGCCAGCGGCCCGCCTTCGCCGGCATACCATTGCGCCAACGCGCCCTGACCGCTCCATAGCGCCAGCAGCGGGCAGCGAATGCGCCGGCCGGCTGCCTTGTCGGCATGATCGTGCTCGCGGTCGAGCGTGGCTGCCGCCCGATATTCCTCGCAGATGGCATGGGCGTGGGCAGGCGCGCGCAAGGCCTCGACATAGGCCTGACGCACTTCGGCTGGAAACGCCGATGGCGGCGAGCCCCAGCCGTTGAGCGCATTGTCGACGACCGCCTCGGCGGCGCCGGACAGGATCTTTTCCGGCAACGGCTCGGGCTGCGCCAGCAGCGACCATGGCCAATAACCCAGCGCCAGCCTGGCGTCGGCCCGGTCCCAGGCATCGGCGGTCGGCACGATGTCGAGAACGGCGAGCTTGTCGATGCTGCCCCGATGATCGAGCGCCATGCGGTAGGCGACACGCCCGCCGCGATCATGGCCGGCGACCATGAATCTGCTGAAACCCAGCTTCTCCATCAGCCTCATCATATCGGCGGCCATGGTGCGCTTGGCATAGGGGGTGTGGTCGGGAGTGGATGCCGGACAGGAACTGCTGCCATAGCCGCGCAGGTCGGCGCAGACGACGCTGAACCGGCTGGCCAGAGCGGGGGCGATGTCGCGCCACATCAGATGCGTCTGCGGAAATCCGTGCAGCAACAGCAATGGCGGCCCGCCGCCGGCACGCAGGCAGAATATGCCGGCATCGCCGGTGTCGATTTCCGCGCCTTGAAAACCTTCGAACATGATCGCCTCCGGCACGCGCAACGGCCGGCAAACGGGTTTGGTTGCAATGCCGCACGGCGAGGCGGCCAACCTTTTTCATCGACAGGCGTTGTCCCTTTGAAAGGAAGGTCGCCGCGGGCGACCGTGAAAGAAAGAAGGAGGCAGTGATGAGAATTCTTGCCATCATGCCACTAGGCCTCATGCTGGCGCTGGCAGTGCCGGCCGCGGCCCAGCAGCAGAACGACAGCCAGGCGCCGCAGGCCGACAAATGCAGGGCTCAGACCGAGCAAGGGGCAAAACAGCAGCCTGGACAGCAGGCCGATGACGGCAATTTGACCGCGAAGCTCAACGACTGCGGCGGCGTGCTGAAACCGCCCCCGACGGGCGACCAGGGCATGGCGGCGCCGGCCTCGGACGAAGGCAAGACGCCGGTGATCAAGCCGGGTGAAGTGCCGCCCCAGCCGCCGAAGCAATAAACGCCGCTGGCTGGTATTATCGCGCAGGCTAATGGAACCTCGTTATCTCAGGAGCGTTTCTCTCACGACTTGGAATTCGGAGAGGTTATCGTGAGAGATATTGCGACCACAGCAACGTTGCTTGCCTCGATTGCCATCGTGATTGCCTTAATTCTGCTGGCGCCGAAGAGTTTTGGCTTCGAAACCTCACACCCGATCGTACAGGGCGAGCTTCCGGCGGAATAATCGGATCGACTATTGCGGGTGATCAGGACGATTTGCGTGAAGCAGGCGAGGCACGATGTCCCGCCTGTTTCTTTTCAGTGAAACCGCTACCGCACCAGCACGCCGGCATGGCTGCAGAGCGCTGCGAACGCTTCCTGCGCCTCGGCGGCGCCTGTCCCGGTCTCCAATGCGGCTTCGACCTTCTCGCGCGCCGCCTGGTAGAACGGGCCGCGTTTGGCCTGCGGCCAGTCGATCAGGATTTCGCTGGCATCCTTGAGCGTAGCGACGTCGCGGATCGTGTCCGACCCATGCGGCTTGATCCGCATCGGTGTGGGCAAAATGAGCTCGGACATGTCCTGTTTTCCATCTACTGGAGGAGTTTTGCTTCGCGCGCGGCGTCGATCATCGCCCGCATCGCTTTTTCCGCTGGCGTCCAGCCATCCAGCGCGTCGCGGCAACTGCGCAACGCCGCCCGGTAGCGCCGTCCCTGGCCAGCCGGCCAGTCGCCGAGGCATTCCAGCCCTTCCCAGGCGCTGCGGATGATGCGCTCGCGCTCAGGCGCGAATTTCAGTCTGATGGGGCGGGGAAACATCTTGTCGTTCAACGGTCGTCTCCATGATTGCCGCAAGTCGCCGGGCGACATGCGTGAGAGGCGACCGGTAACGTCGGCGACAGGGCAGGGTTCCCTTCCCAGGCGATCAAATCTCAGCGTCGATGTCCGACAGCGATCTCGGCGTCGGCGCTTCGGCGCTGTGCTGCGCTGGGCGGTCATGCTCGAACTGTTCGGTGCCGGGCAGAGCGTGCAGCCAGGTCTCGCGCCTGGAGGTCCACAATTCATATTCGGGCACGAGATCGGTCGGCGCGATGTCGAGGCTGCCGATCGCCACCTCGGCCTCGTTGTCGTCGACCCAGGCGACGCGGCCGCCGCATGTGGGGCAAAAGCTCCGCGTGCCATAGGAGCTGACGAGGCCGGTGGTCTCGAAGGCCTCGCGCGGCCAGATGGCAAAGGCCGAATAGACCGAACCGCCGGCCTTGCGGCAATCCTTGCAGTGGCACAGGCCAACGCGCAATGGCGGGCCGTGAACCTCGAACTGCACGCCGCCGCACAGGCAGCTGCCGGTCCTGCGTATGGTGTCGGACATGGCGACCTCCCTCAATGCGTGGCGCTGCGGGCCGGGTGGGACAGATGCTCGTCTGCCGTTTCGTTGGCCAGGATGAGAAACCGGGAAAAAGACATCCTGTTCACCGTACCACCAGGCCCGGTTGACACGGCCCGCAGCATCTTCAACGCCGCCCAGGCGAAATGGTTTCGGCTAGCCGCGGGCCGCCATATGGGCGTCGAGCTTCTTGCGCGAGGGGCCGTAGCGCTTGATGATGGTCTGTGCCTCGCTTGGCGGGATGCCGTATTTGCGGGCAAAGGCGGCAACCTCGTAGGGCTCTTCGCTCGAGACCTGCTTGCGGTCCTGTTTCGTCTTCGACTTGTCGTCAGCCATCTCAGGCCTCGCTTTCTGTTGTCGGGGACGCGCAGCCTTCGGCGCCCGCAATCAACACGACATAACACAGATTGGCGCCGCCGGTTCCACCAGACGACACGGCCTGGGCTGCGATAGGCCTGTATCAGGCCGAGGGCTGCATGGGGTCGGCGGCGGCAGCGTGGTCGCCGTCACATTCGGAGCATGCCGCGCTGAGGCCGGGGCAGCCGCGCCGGTGCGTGCCGGCGGGGCAGCAATGGCCGTTGGAACTCGTCCAGCGGGGGCATTCGAAGACCTGGCCAGCGCCGCCGCAGCCGCTGCACTCCAGCGGTGCCGACCGCTCGCCATGAGATGTCGCCCCAAACCTGACGCTCGTGCGCAAATTTCAGCCCACCCAAAATCCCTGCACCGACACACCGGTGCATTAGCCCCGACTAACGATATCACGTCCGTGATTACCAACAAGTTTCAACATCGCTATGCGCCGGAAAGCCGTCCGCGCCGGCGTGTCGTCAGGCCGGCTTCAGCCGCATCGCGGCGAGATACATGAGCGCCGAGGCGGCCTGCCCGCGGTCCCAGCCGGCGGCCTCGACCTTGCGGAGCAGGGCGTCGAGATGCGGAACCAGCATATCCCTGCATTCCTGTTCGTAGGCGGTGCTCGTCGCCGGATGCCGCGGTGCGCCGATGGTCAATGCCTTGGCCATGTCCGATTCCCCCTTGGAGCGAGCAATAATATGCCGTCAGCCGGCAAACCGAAAATCGCTCTTGCCGTACGGTGTGACGCTTCGAAAGCCCTCTGCGATCCTGTCGAGAAAAATTGGCCTGATGTGTCGGACCTGGCGCCGGTCGCGCGTCCTAGGAGCGATCAACCTGCAAAGCTGGAGAACGAGCATGTCGTCGCAAATCACTCAATCGCCGTGGCAGACCGCGGCCCTTGTCGTCGCCCGGCTGATCTTCGCCGGCGTCTTCCTGATGGCCGTGACCTTCAAGTTCATGGGCATGGACGCCACCGCCGGCTATATCGCCGCCGCCGGCTTTCCGTTTCCGCTGTTCCTGGCCTGGTGCGCGGCGATCCTGGAAGTCGCGCTGGTGCTGTGCTTCCTGACCGGCGCCTTCTTCTCGCAGGCAGCCCTGGTCGCCGCCGCCTATGTGCTGTTCCTCGGCTTCGCCTTTCACGGACCCAGCCACTGGGCCGACAACCAGGCCGAGTTCGGCTTCTTCGTCGACCATTTTTCGTTCCTGGCCGGACTGCTGTTTGCGGCCGTACATGGACCGGGCAAGGTGCTTTCGCTCAATTCGGGATGGCCGGGCAGGGCTTGAGGCGTGGGCAGCGGGCCACCGCGGACGCCCGCCGGCCCCGCTCACAGCTGGTCGTTGTAGGGTTCCTTTATCTTGCCGACCATGCGGGCCAGCTTCGAAAAAGACGGCATCTCCGCCTCCGGCTGGCACTGGTTGGCGAGTTCCAGCAGCCGGATCGGAAAGTTGACGGCGTCGCGGCTTGACGCGGACATGCCTTCGGACCGCTCCTGGTTGGTCTCGCCGGCCTCGGTCTTGCGCAAGGCCAGGTTGATCTCCTCCGCCGTCAGCACCCCCTTTTGAACCAGGAGGCGGTTGATCGAGGCGACGGCCATCAGCAGGCCTTCGAGTTGCAGGTTGGCGACATTCATGGCGATTGCTCCCGTGGCTGGGGTTGAAACGCGCGAGCGGCATTTCCGCTCCAGAAAGGCTGCGGGCGAACGCCTATTCCTGCGTCAGCCGTTCGCCATATTCGCGCCACAGCGCCTTGACCTCCAGGTTGCCGAGGCTGCCGATCGAAACATCCCCACAGCTGATGGCGACGGCGCCGATGTCGTATTGGGGGTAGGCGTTGGCGACGAAACGGATGGCTTCGCCCAGCGAACGCACGCGGATGACTGGATCGGCCTGACCCTGGCCGGTGCTGCGCACCCCGGAAACCGTGGCTTGTGCATGCCGCATCCTGAACACGGATGCCATGGCTGGTCTGTCCATCGTCCTCTCCCACAAGGCCGTGCGACGGGAATCATTCCATGAGCTTCGACTAATGATTTCACACCTGCCGGCTTATGACCAGCCGCCGGCAAAAGCAGGGTTTTACGCGCTTGCCAGCGTCGCTCAGAGTGGGAGTTCCGGCCGGTCTAGGAATTTTTTCTCAAAATACGGTTGACGGGGTGAGTGCAGCTATGCTACATTTTTGCCCATGGTGCTGAGTTGCGCCACCGACCCGCCGCCGAGGCGGGTTTTTTGTTTCTGGCTTTGTGCTGCCGTATTTTGCGAGACGTTTCTCGTCGTCAGTCGAAGGTTGAAATCGGCATTCGCTTGACGACCCGAAAGGTCGGCTCCTTGGACGACAAAACGTCTAGGCATGTCCAGCCGGTCACGAAGCGATAATGTGTTGCCGGGTGCTGCGCGAACTTCCACGTCTCGGATTGCATTGTCTCAAAGGTGGCGCCTTCGACCCGATAGGCGAAGATGGGGAATGTTACCTTCCCTGGGCGTGTTCTCGTGCTCGGTGCTCAGCGGCATTTCGTCGAGGATGCGGATGATCACCTGATTGGTGAACAGAACACGCAAGACATGGTGTTCGTCGCCGGGGATTATGAAGTCGGCCACGACCGCGTCATCTGTCCAGCGCAATTCGCGCAGGTCGCTTTGGACGCAATCTATCTCGGGGGTCACTCTAATCGGATGGTATCGAGGCAATCGGACTCGCCCTCTATCTAGGCCATCAGCCACCGCGACGCCGCCGCCTTTGATTGAACCAAATTACACCAGTCTTCAAGAGGCTTACGATGTACCGCTACGCCACGATCATCACCGATGCTGACGGCCAGGAAATCGTCAGCGCCGTTGGCGAATTCGAAGGCACTGCGCCGCAGCCACGCCTGGGGCGTGCCGAGCAGGTCGCACCCAGCGTAAAGATCGGCATGGTGCGGGATGCGGCCGGCGACTTTTGTTTTCCGCAGGCCGGCATTGCCGGACCCCTTGTCGGTCTCGTCATGGCGCGGCTCAAGGCGCGGGCCGGTGTGGCAAAGCCTGTCGGTGCGACGAAGCCCGCCCAGGCGACAGGGCCGAAGCGCGCCAAGAAGGCAAAGAGGAAAACGGTTGGCTCGAAGAAGCGAGCCAGCCGGCCCCGACCGGCGGCGCCCAAGACCGAAATGGTTTCCGCTGCCGGTGCCAGCGCCATGGACCAGGTCCATGGCTGACAAAACCGCAACCGGGCCAACGCGCGGCAAGCCGGCGAGACGCAGGCCCGCCGCCAAACCGGCCGCGACGCAGAAGCCGCGCCGCAAGCGCGCCAAGAAAACACTGGGCGACGATTTCCTGGCCGCCGTGCGCGCCGATTTCCGCACACATGGCGCCGGCGTCATCGCCGAGGTGCGGGCCGACAAGCCGGACCAGTATCTGAAGATCGTGCTGTCGGTGCTGCCCAAGGATTTCGATGCCACGATCAACCAAATGGACGGCCTGAGCGATGACGAAATCCGCAGCCGCATCCGCGCCCTCGAGACGATCGTCAAGCCGTTCCTCGAAGAGCCCGGCGATGTCCGTGAAGACGGAATATCTGGCGCTGATGGCCGAACTGGACAGACGGCGCCGGACCAATCAATTGGCGACCTATAGACCGTATCAACGCCAGGCCGAGTTTCACGCAGCGGGCGCCCAGAACCGCGAGCGGCTGTTCATGGCCGGCAACCAGCTCGGCAAGACCAGGGCAGGGGGCGCCGAATGGGCCATGCACCTGACCGGCCGTTATCCCCACTGGTGGCAGGGCAAGGTTTTTGACAGCGCTGTCAGGCTGTGGGCGGCCGGCGTCACCGGCGAAGGCACGCGTGACAATCCGCAGCGCGTGCTGGTCGGCCCGCCGCAGCAGCAGGCGGCCTGGGGCACCGGCATGATCCCGGCCGACGCCATTGTGCAGACCTTCATGGGCCGCGGCGCACCGGGCGCGCTCGACAGCGTCGTGGTGCGCTGGGGCGGCGGTGGCGACGTGCAGGCCGATGAATCGGTGCTGTCGTTCAAGAGTTTCGAGAAGGGCCGCGAGAAATGGCAGGGCGAGACTTTACACGGCGTCTGGTTCGACGAGGAACCGCCGCTCGATATCTATTCCGAAGGCTTGACCCGCACCAATGCGACAGGCGGCATCACTATCGTGACGTTCACGCCGCTGCTTGGGATGTCGGACGTGGTGCTGCTGTTTTTGTCGGCGGGAGAGGTGGAGCGGATGGGGAAGGGGTGATTTCGCGCTCGCTCGCGCGTTTCCTTTCCTTGTGGGGGAAGGTGGATCGGCGCGCAGCGCCGAGGCGGATGAGGGGTGTTCCAGCGAAGTGGAACGTTGGCCTTCCCGGGACACCCTCATCCGACCTCGCTTCGCGAAGCCCCTTCTCCCGCAAGGGGAGAAGGGGAGGCAGTTCTCACCCCGTCACTTCCACTACCGCTCTGCCACAAATTCAGGCGGTTGCCGGCAATGATGAATGCCAGACCGCATGATGCGAAATCTGGTTGTGCTCGATGCAACTGGCTGCCAGTTTGCTGATTTCAGGATCGGCCGACGCCCGCGCCCATTCGACGAAGGCATCGACGACCACCAACCTTGCGCGACCGGCCAGCCCAAGACCGTAACGCCGCACCACCGGCTCGGAATGGTCAAGCATCTTGCGGATCATGGCTGATACATCGTCCCGCCATTGCTCGGAAATATCCGAGATGACCGAAAACGCCGTTTGCGGCTTGAGCAAAGCGGCGTGCTGGCGCGCAAGCCTCAACTGCCAGTCCCGGGCAAAGCGGACGAACTGGACAGCTCCCATGCGCACGGCGTCATGCTCATCATCAAGAGCAAACAGGGCCTGCGCCAGGTACTCGCCATGGTCACGCGTGCTGCACCGCAAGATGGATTCCACGGCATCGAAACGCGTGCGCGAGTTGCTATCCCCAAGCAGTGCGGCCAGTTCGCTCACCATCGAACTTATGTTCTGGTTTTGAAACGTGGCCAGAAACGCGCCCGCCGCTCGGGTCCGGGCGTTGGGCGATGTCAGAAGGAGACGAAGGCTTTCCAACGGCACCGTCCTGCCAAGATCGGCAAGCAGGTCGCTGGCTAGCGCGCCATCGTGTTCATCGGTGGATGACAGCAGAAGCTGCAGGATCTCCGGGCCCGTCGGGGCATTTGTCGATTTGCCGAGCGGCAGCAGGATCTTGCCGCTTTCGCTGAAATAAAGATGAGCAACCTCGCTGTCCTCGGCGGACAAGCGCATCGCGTCGAATAGATCTGTCATGGCAAAGAGTGGCTGCCCCACCCGCGTAGAGTAGAGGCCGCGCGGAAGGCGCCGGCCCAAGACGCATCGGCTTCACCGATGCGGAGACGAGCCTTAGCGCATATCAACGTAGAAGAAAAGACGCGTGCCGCAAAAGGTGGTCCGCATCAAGCGCCGGGCAGTATGATGCCGGGAGGGCTTATGGGTATTTGCTGCCCGCAAGCTGTCTGGCACGGGCCTTGGAATCGGTTGCTTTCCGGGTTAGCGGTTGGCACCATATTCTTTCATCGCCTGTAATCTGATTGTACCAGACATTGCATACTTTGTTTGGTGTGTCGGGAATACAAACCTTGCGTTCGAACCCTGAAGAGTTGGCGTACATCTTGCAGGTCTTCTTGCTTGTGTCGTATGGAACGTTCGATTGGCATGCTGACGCACTCGCGGCAATGGCCACAACGATTGCTATGCGGATCATGTATCTCCCCCAAATTCGTCAGCAGCTTTGCATTGATAAACAGTATTATCAATGGCCGTTGCTCGTCCCGGCAAATAATTTAGGCAGGCCGATATGTCCCGACACGTCACCTTCATGACCATCGACGATGCCGCGCACTACACGCCGCAGGAGCGCGCGGCGATCGTCGCTGCCTATCCGGCGCATGAGCGCGAGGCACGCGCCCGCGGCATTCCGGTGCTGGGTTCGGGCCGCATCTTCCCGGTGGCCGAGGCGCTGATCGCCTGCGAGCCGTTCCGGCTGCCGCGCTACTGGCCAAGGCTCGGCGCGCTCGATTTCGGCTGGGACCATCCGTCGGCCGCGGTCGAACTCGCCTGGGATACGGAGGCCGACGTCGTCTATGTCACCAAGGCAGCGCGGGCCTCGCAGCAGACGCCGGCGATGCAGACGCTGACCTTGAAACCATGGGGCGAATGGCTGCCCTTCGCCTGGCCGCGCGACGGCCGCCGAGAGACGCTGGAAGGGGCGGGCGTGGCGCTCGCCCGGCAGTATTCCGCGCACGGGCTGAACATGCTGTCGCGTCACGCGCAATTTTCGGACGGTTCGGTCTCGGTCGAGGCCGGGCTGATGGAGATGCTCGACCGCATGCAATCCGGCCGCTTCAAGGTGTTTTCCACGTTGGCCGACTGGTTCGAGGAGTTTCGGTTGTTCCATCGCAAGGATGGTCAGGTTGTGAAGCTGCGGGATGACCTGATGGCGGCAACCCGCTATGGCGTGATGATGCTGCGGGAAGCGGTGGTGGATCCGGCGGAGTTCAGGGCGGCGAGAAGGCCGGCGGGGCAGAGTGATCCGCTGGGGGCATTCAGGTGAGTGATGGGCGTCGACCCTGCGCCTGTAGTCCGTAACACCGGAATTACGGTGCGGGACTTTCTGGGCGGCATGTCGGCACAAATATGCCAATCTCAGGTCGATCCATTGGAGGCAATGATGCCCAACCACGAGATGAGCCAGGCAAGTTTCCCGGAGATGTACGAGCGGTGGCTCGCAGGCCCTCTCTTCCGGCCGTGGGCCGAAATGATTCTCGAAGAGGTGGCGTTGTCTTCAGGCGATCGTGTCCTCGACATCGCTTGCGGAACAGGAATAGTGGCCCGCGTTGCAAGGGAGCGGCTCGGTGACGCCGGATACGTCGTCGGCATCGACGTCAGTTCGGATATGCTTGCCGTTGCGCGCGCCGTGGCGCCGGGCATCGACTGGCGTCAAGGCAATGCCAGCGCCCTGCCTCTCCATGACGGAGAGCAGTTCGACGTTGTCGTCTGCCAGCAGGGACTGCAGTTCTTTCCCGACAAGCCCGCGGCGGCAGCGCAGATGCGGCGGGCGCTGGCGAAGGGCGGCAGGCTAGCGGTAGCCACATGGCGATCCGACGATGAAATCCCGTTCTTTCGGGAGTTGCGCCGCGTGGCGGAGCGCCATCTGGGCGCCGTCAAGGATCCGCGGTACAGCTTTGGTGACGCGGTCCCCATCGAGGCGCTGCTCCGGGACGCCGGCTTCCACGAAGTCCGGGTAACGACCATATCGCGCACAATACGCTTCCAGGACGGCGCACCCTTCCTGCGATTGAACACGATGGCCTTCGTCGGCATGAGCGCTGTCGGCAGGGAAATGGGCGATCAGGAGCGCAAGCGCGTCGTGGAGGCCATCGTGAGCGAAAGTGCGCCCGCGCTGCACCCCTACGCCGACGGGGCGGGACTCGCTTTCGAGCTCAGCACCAATTTGGCGACAGCTGAAGGCTAACGTGTTCCATCGCTGCTCTGCTCTTTCGATCTTCGCGATCGCGACTTGCATCGTGGAGACTGAGACATGGAAAATATAGTGCACTGTCACCGTAATTTCTTTTCGGTGAAGCGAAGCGCCCTTCACTTCGTCATCCTCGGGCTTGACCCGAGGATCCATGCCGCGACATCAGCCGGGGAACGCGGCACGTCAGAATTCTGCGCCGTAGCAGCGCTCCAAGGTCACGGCATGGA
>NZ_RZTT01000134.1 GCF_003996995.1 Mesorhizobium sp. M7A.T.Ca.US.000.02.2.1
AACTGGAGGAGGTGGAAGGCGAGCTCGACGATCCGATCGCCGACCATGAATTCAGCCCGGTGCCGCGATTGACGCACCGTCATGCCGACCGGGTGCTGCTGTTCCCGACCTATCAATGCGCGGTCTATTGCCGGTTCTGCTTCCGCAAGGAATCGCTGACCGCGATCGGCCGCGGCTATACGCACGAGGCGCTGGAGCCGGCGCTGGCCTATATCGCGGATCACCCCGAAATCCGTGAGGTGATCCTGACCGGCGGCGATCCGCTGTCGCTGCCCGACAAGGCGCTGGCCGAAATCTTCGCGCGCATAGAAGCGATCCCCCATGTACGGCTGCTGCGCATCCATACGCGCGTGCCGGTGGTGCTGCCGTCGCGCATCACATCAGGGCTCGTCGCGGCGCTGCAGGGCCGGCTGATGGTCACTGTCGTCACCCATTTCAATCACGCGCGTGAAATCACCGGCGCTACCGAGGTGGCCTGCCGCACGCTTAGGCAAGCCGGGTTCGTGCTGCTCAACCAGAGCGTTCTACTCAAGGGTGTCAACGACAGCGTCGAGACGCTGGAGGAGCTCTGCCGCGAGCTGATGTACCGCCTCGGCGTCAAACCCTATTACCTGCACCATGGCGACCTCGCGCGCGGCATGGCGCATCGCCGCACGACGATTGCGCAGGGACAGGCGCTGACCGAAGCGCTGCGCGCGCGGCTGTCGGGCATCTGCAACCCCGTCTATGTGCTCGACCTGCCGGAAGGCGGCGGCAAGGTGCCGATCGGGCCTTGCCATGTCGAGGGACGGGACGGCAAGAACTGGCGGCTGCGCGGGCTCGATGGCGAGGTGAGGGGATATAGGGAGATCGTTGGCGAATAGAGCTGCGCGCTACTGCGCATCTCTCTCGATAAACGCGAGCACCACCACGCGCGGGGCAACACAGTAGGCAAGCCGCGCCTTGCGGCCGGTCTTCGTCGTCGCCTGGCCTGCGTTCAGGTCGATGGCGATGTCCTCGTAGCCCAGCACCTCGCGATCGAGCGGATAGACGGCCTTGTAGACGGCTTCCTTGGCGGCAAAGAGGATGCGGCCGGCAAGATGCCGGTCGGCTGCGTCCGTGCGGTCCGCGGGCGTTGTCACGAGCGCCAAAATATCATCCGGGAGAGGCTGCGCGGGCTCGACGTCGATGCCGAGCGAGGCGATATCGCCAATCGGGGCAACCGCCGCCACGGCCATGTCGTCGTCGTGAGCGAGCGAACCGGTTATCCCGTCGGGCCAGACCGGCGCGCCGGTTGGCGTGCGCAGGATGGCGACGTCGCCGACGCCAAGCTCCGCCAGCAGTCCGTGCGTAATCCACCGGGCCGCGCCGCTGGCGCGCCGCATGCCAGGCTGACGCGCGGGAATGGAATGCGCTTCACCAGGCAGCAGATGGGCCTCGTCGCCGTCGCGGATCATCCGGCATCCGATCCGGACCCCCGATGGTGCGATGGCGGCGATCGCTTCGGCCAAGGCGATTTCCTCGGGCAGCCGCGTCACGGCTCGTGCGTCCGTGCCGGCAAAGCGAGATCGGCGATCATTTCGCCGTCCTCGTCGAGCCCTTCTTCGACGAAACCGGCGCTGCGATAGAGGTTTCGCGCCGCATCGTTCTCCGGTTCGTAGCAGATCGAGACGTGGCTGATGTGGCCGAGCCCCCGGATTTCGTCCAGCACTTCGCGCAACGCGGCCTTGCCATAGCCTTTGCCCTGCTGGGCGCGGTCGATCATGAAGCGGTAGATGCGCGCCTCGTCGTCATCCTCGGGCGCCTCGTACATGAGGAAACCGACGACACGGGTCCCGGCCATGACGACGCGTGGCCGTGCGTCTTCGTCAGTCCCGGCTTCTTCCAGCGACGCCGCATTGCCGGCGACGAAATCCTTCTGCTCCGGGGCGAGTTCCAGGGCCGTGACCAGGGCACCGTTGGCCTCGGTCACGGCAACGAGACGGATGTCTCCGGTGTTCAAGCCGATGCCCTTCTTCAAGCCTATGCCCTGGCCGATGCCTTGGAGCCATCGTCGGTGATCGGCTCGACGAAGCGGTGTAGCTTGGCCGGGTTGCCACGCCATATGGAGTTGGGCTCCAGCTCTTCGCCCTTCATGACGAAGGAGTCGACATCGACCACCGAGCCTTCGCCCATGACGACGCCGTAGTGGACAAAGGCGGAAGGTCCGAGCGTGCAGCCCTTGCCGATGCGGATGAAGTCGGACTTGAAGGCGCCTTCTTCCAGCGAATGGGCCTGGATGACGCAGCCCTCGTTGAGGGTGGCGTCGTCGCCGATCTCCACCAGCGAGCGTTCGGTGAGGTTGCTGCCGCCGTCATAGACCCGTTTGCCAACCTTGACGCCCAGCATGCGCAGGATCATCGGCCGGAACGGCGTGCCGGCGAACAGCCGCACGATCGGCGAATCCGCCAGCTTCCAGTGGCGCTCGTGGCGCCAGAAGGCGACGTCGTAGATCGTCGTCATCTGCGGCTTCAGCCGGCCGAAACCAAGGCTCGCCCGTTCCACGAAGATGTAGAACGGAATGGTGATCGCCGAGGTCAGGAGCACGGCGACGAACAGCGCGACCTCGGCCCATTCGGTGTAGTAGTTCAGCGCCCGGTCCCAGATCGCCAGCGTGACGAACAGCATGACCCATTGCGTTGCCACGAAGAGCAGGATCGTCACCAGATTATGGCGGTTCTTGTGCGGGATGCGCCGGCGCCGGTCGTCTTCGTCGACGCCCGCGATGAGTTCCTTGTCGCGGTTCACCATGCGCGGGATTTCAAAGGCAGGGGAACCCAGAAGCCCGACATTCTCGCGCAGCGGCCCGTCGATGGGGATCATCACCTTGGTGCCGAGCAGGACGTTGTCGCCGGTGCGTCCGTCCGGCGGATAGTAGATGTTGTTGCCGAGATAGTTGCGCTCGCCGATCCTCGTCGGCTCGAGCCGGAAGGCGGAGGCGGATTTGTGCATGTTGATCATGAACAGCCCGTCCGACACCATGGTCTCGGTGCCGATCTCGCACAGAAGCGGGTTTTCGTGCTGCTGGTTGGAGCCGAAATTGGAGCCGGTCTGCACCACCTTGTTGAGGTTCCAGCCGATGGCCCTGATATAGTGCACGATGGCCGAGCTGTCGCCGGCCAGCAGGCCGAGCACGCGCGAGTTGCTGGAGAATTCAGCGACGGTCTGCAGCCAGTAGCGGAAGCCGTACAGCGTGTAGGTCCGGCCTGGCTTCAACAGCAGGCTGACCAGGCGCGGCACCAGCGTCGCCGCCATGAAGGATGCGGCTATGTAGCCGAACAGCGTCACCGTGGTGCCGATCGCGACGACGCCGATGGTTTCCTGGTAGTCGTCGCCGACGTTTTCCCAATAGCTGTGGAACAAAAGCGGCAAGGGGGTGACGATGGCAAACAGTCCGATCAGTTGAACCGCTTCGAACAGGAAGCGCCGGATGTTGGACGGATCGACATTGCGCACCTTGCAATAGTCGGCCGTGGTCGGCACGGCCGGCGAGCCATGCCAGCGTTCGCCGTCGGGGATGCTTTGGCCGCGGTGCAGCGAGGACGAATGGCCGAGCTGGGCGCCGTCGCCGATCCGGGTGTCGATGTCGAGCGTCGAGCCGACGCCGACGAAGGCATCGCGACCGATGGTCAGCGGCCCGGTGTGGATATAGCCGGACTGCGCCCGGAAGCCGAGGATCATCGATTCTTTGCGCAGGATGGTGTTGGCGCCGATCGAGATGAGATCGGTGCAGACGGGCACGGATTTCGATTCGATGACGGCGTTCTTGCCGAGCTTGGTGCCCAGAAGCTGCAGATAGATGCTGTAGAGCGGGCTGCCGCGGAACAGCACGACGGGCGCGGTGCGGATCAATGTCTTGACCACCCAGAAGCGGAAGTAGTGCACGCCCCAGATGGGAAACGCTTCCGCCTTCCAGCGGCCGACCAGCACCCATTTGGCGAGGACGGCAAAGCCCGACATGCCGAAGAACACGGCGGCCGAAAGCGCCACGCACCTGATGTAGAGCTGCAGCGGATCGTCGAGCGCGTCATACATCCAGTTGAGGCCGTCATTGACCGCCCACAAGGCGCCATAGCTGTAGAGCGCGTAGAACACGAGCTGTGCGGCGCCGCAGGTCCAGTAGGCGAAATTCGAGGCCCGGCGGGTGAGGACGGGCTCGTTGGTGGCCGTCGTCATCTCGTCCGCCACGCCCAGATGCAGCGCCAGCCGCGCCACGGTCGGGTGGAGATAGATATCGCGCATCGACGCCGTCGCCCATTCCTTCCTGGTGCGCAGGCGCGCGCAGAAATGCGCCATCAGCAGCGAGTTGGCGCCGAGATCGTCGAAGAAATTGTCCTCGACGGACACTTCTTCGAATTTCAGCACCGCGGCCAGCGCGTCGGCCATGAAACGCTCGTCGTCATTGCCGGGCGCGACCTTGGCGCGATCGCCCGAAAGCCGCACGCTTGTCGGCTTCGGCAGCTGGCGCAAATCCACCTTGTTGGAGACCGTCATCGGGATAACAGGCAGTTCCTCCAGATAGGAGGGCACCATGTAGTCGGGCAGCCGCCGCTTCATCGTCCTGGCGAGGTCCGCGCGCGAGATCGCCTTCTGGCCGGCCTTGGGGGCGTAATAGGCGACGAGTTCGACGCGGCCGGGCTCGATCTCCCAGGTGGTGACCGCAGCCTGCGCGATCTCGGGCTGGTCGAGCAGCACCGCCTCGATCTCGCCGAGCTCGATGCGGTAGCCGCGGATCTTCACCTGGGTGTCGATGCGCCCGGCATACTCGATCTCGCTTTGGTCGTTGATACGGCCAAGGTCGCCGGTGCGGTAGATGCGCTTCGACGGGTTGTTCGGCAGGCCGACGAAATCGGCGATGAATTTCTGTTCGGTCAGGTCAGGCCTGTTGAGATAGCCGACCGCGAGCCCGATGCCGGCAATGCCGATCTCGCCCAGTTCGCCGGGTTCGGCAAGCTGCGGCAGCGATGCGTCGAGGATGACGATCGAGTAGGTCGGCAACGGCGCGCCGATGGTGACGGCGCTGTCCGGTGTCAGCGCGCCCATGGTGGCGGTGACGGTCGCCTCGGTCGGGCCATAGGTGTTGAGGATCTGCCGCCCCGGCTTCGACCAGCGCACCACCAGATTGTGCGGGCAGGCCTCGCCGCCGACCAGCAGCGTGCGCAGGCTGGGCACATCGGATGTCATCGATGACAGCAGCGTCGGGCTGCAGGCGATGCAGGTGATGTCGTGGAGCCGCAGGAAATCGGCCAGTTCCTCGCCCACCAGCGGCATCTGGCCCGGTGCCGGCACCACCGTCGCGCCGGCGACGAACGGCACCCAGATCTCTTCGGAGGAAAAGTCGAAGGCGATGGTCATGCCTTGGTAGACGCGGTCGCCCGGCCGGTAGCCGTAGGAGGCGGCGGCGACGCGGATGAAATTGACGAAACTCTGGTGCTTGATGACCACGCCCTTGGGCTTGCCCGTGGTGCCCGAGGTGTAGAGGATGTAGCAGGTGTCGTCCGATAAAGCGGCCTTCGCATGCGGCTTCAGCGGCGCGTCGGACTGTCTGGAGATTTCGGCAGCAGTGCTGTCGATCAGCAGATGCGGAACCGGCAACTGACCGGCCCGCGACGCATAGGCGGCGATGGTGACGATCAGGCTGACGCCGGCGTCTTCGATGATGAGCGCCATCCGCTCCTCGGGGAAGGCGGTCGCCAGCGGCACGAAGGCAGCGCCCGCCTTCATCACGGCGAGCAGCGCGACATAGGTCTCCGCCGAGCGGTCGAGGATGAGCCCGACGCGGTGGCCCGGCCGCACGCCGCGCTTGACCAGCAGGCGGGCGAACTGGGTGGCGCGGCTGTCCAGTTCCCGATAGGTCCAGACACGCTCGTAGGAGATCACCGCCGGCAGCGCTGCAAACATGTCGGCGAGCTGTTCGAAGACGGTGTCGAGCCGCTCGCCGGGCAGGCCTTGCCGGGCAAAGTCGGCGCCCGTCAGGATTTGCCCGCGCCTGGCTGTCGCGGGGGCCGTTCTTACCGGCGCGTCGACACTTGCCAGGCCGCTTTCCAGCCCCGATCGTTCCGCGTCCAGTTCGGCGATGTCGACACCGTGATCCATTTCCATACTTTCCCGTCCAGGCCGGGCATCGCCCGGCACGGCCATTTTTCCAGTTGTTGTGGGGTGCTTATGCCATCCGATCTTTTCGGCAGTTTTTCCGAACTGTTGAATATTGTTTCTGGAGTGTGTCTGGGCGGGGCTTTTGGCCCTCTTTGTTGGGCTTGCAGGGGAGGGAAGCCTCCGCCCGTCGAGCGCTACGGCGCCCCCCTCTGGCCTGCCGGCCATCTCCCCCACTTGTGGGGAGATTGGCAGCTTCGGCGTCGGCGTTTTTCTGGAACCAGCCTTGAGGCCCCGCATTCTATGAGCAGGGACTTAAGGAGCGTGTCGTGAAAGCGGTTTTGGGACTGGTCTGCGGCTTCGTGCTGACCCTTGCGGTCTTCGGCAGCGGACTGGGTTTTGCGGCGGCCTGGCTGCTTGCGGCAAAGCCGCCGCGCCAGGCGACGGCCACCGTCAGCGTGGCGGAGCTGTGGACCAAAAAGGCGCGGCCGGTGAACAAGGCCGGGCAGGGCCTCGAACGCCTGCCGGCCAAACAGTCCGCGCCGCCCGACATCCCCGCCAAACCGCAGGAAACACCGCCCGACCCGACGGTCACCGGCGCCATCGCGCCCACGGCGACCGACCTGCCGCCTCCGCATCTCGCCTGGTGCGCCAGCCGCTATCGCTCCTACCATCCGGACGACAACAGCTATCGCTCCTACAGCGGGCAGCTGCGCCCCTGCATCTCGCCCTATCTCCAAGCCGCCGGCCAGCCTGTCCGGCCGGTTGCCGGCGATGGCGACGAAAACGGCGCCGGCCTGGGCGTCTACGTTGCCGATAATGGCGGCGAAGCACTTTCGGCCGACCATGGCGATTACTGCTTCAGCCGCTACCGCTCCTACCGCCCGGAAGACAACTCCTACCAGCCCTATTCAGGCGGCCCGAGACGGCAATGCCAGTAGCCCCGCGCGCCGCCCGGCATGGCGATCCGATCGCGCGGATTTTCCGGAGCGTCCGCACTGGCGCGGCGTTCAACCCTGACCCCAAGGAGGACTGACCATGAGCGACGACCGGGACGACAGAATTCGTGAGCGCGCCTACCACATCTGGGAACGGGAAGGCCGCATGCACGGCGACCCCGAACGGCACTGGCACCAGGCCGAGGCGGAGATCGACCGCGAGTCGGCCCTGCCGCTGACGGCGGATGACGCGCTGCCTGAAACCGGCGAGATCGCCAGCTCCGACGTGCTGGAGGTCGAGGCGCTGGCGGTGCGCACCGGGATATCGGGCGACGAGGCGCAGGAACTGCTCGACCGCCTGGGCAATGACCGCGCGGCAATCGAGCAGGCTGCCCGCAGCCTCAAGGCCAAAAGGCGGCGAAACCCCGATGAGGGACTGGCGAAATGATCGGAAGCTGAGAACGGAAAATACCGCTGGATTGCGCGGCCGGCCCGAAAGCCCGCGCCTCTGGCGGAGGACGCGGGCCGATCGGACGGCCGATCTTCGGCAAGCGATGGAGGGCACCACCTGCCGCATAGATCAACAATTAGCTATGGCTAATGTTCCGTCAAGCTGGATCTGAATTTTACTTTCGTTGCAATGTTGGCCGCCACCGCAGTTGCGCCGCTAGCTTTTGGCCTGGGAATGCATGTGTCCGGCGGGCACCTTGGCTGACGTGGATAGGAATTTTTTCTTGACCGGTGAGGGCAGCTATGCTACATTTTTGCCTATGGTGCTGATTTGCGCCAGTGACCCGCCGCACAGCCGTCACTCGCCAGACTTCTACGCCACGCGGGGTTGAGCCGGCCTGGGCTTGACCATTGTGGCAAGCACGATGCCGGCGACGATGAAGGCCGCACCGACCAGATCGTAATCGTGCAAGCCCTCGCCGAGCAGAAGATAGGCGAGGATAGCCACGAACACCGTCTGCAGGTAGAGCAGCATGCTTGCCCGGCTCGCGCCCAGCGTTTGCACGCTTTTGTTGTAGAGATAGTACATCAAGGCGCCGCCGGGGCCTGCCAGATAGGCGAGAGCGAGAACGCTGTCGATGTCCATGGCGGAGCGTTCATCGTTGAACAATTCCCACACATGGAAAGGCAAGGCGGCCAGCGCACCGGCGCCGAGCAGCAGCACGACCATCGGCAGGAGTTCAATGCCGAATTTGGCACGGCGCAAAAGCACGGTGTAGAGGCCCCAGCAGAACGCGCTGCCGACGATCGACAGCTCGCCGGCGTTGACCTTGAGTTGCAGCAGCGCCGTCAAATTGCCGTGGGCGACGATGAAAATCATCCCGGCAAGCGCAACCAGCGCGCCAAGCGACTTCCACAGCCCGAGCGGCTCGCCAAGCACGAAACGGGCGAGCACCATCGTCATGACAGGCGACAGCGCCATGATGATGCCGGCCGTGGTGGCGTCGGTGTGGTTGAGGCCGTGGTAGATCATACCCTGGCAGAGCGTGAGGCCGATCGCCCCCACGGCGACGACCTCCACGGCGCGCGTTCGCAAAAGCCCGATCATCGCCTCGTGATGACGGTGCACAATCGGCAGCAGGATGGCGCAGGCAAGCGTCAGCCGCCAGAAGCAGAGGCCCCAGGGCGGCATTTCCGGCGCCACCCATTTGGCCGCGATATAGACACCCGCCGAAAGCAGCCAGCACAGGACGGCGGCCGGATAGCCGGCCAGGGAGGGCCCGGCCACGGGTTGCGCGGCTTGATGCGTTATCGGCATTGCCTGCATGTCATGCCTCCCCTTCGATGACCTCGCCAGACGGGGCAACATAGCCTGTGTCGCTGGGTCGTGCATCCGTTTTGAAAGACGAGAAGGAAGCTGCTCGGCCGATCGTGAAAACGATGTCAGTCCGCCTTGTCGGCAGAAGGCATTGCGGAAACGTCCATCCACATCGCGCCCACGGCATGGCCATCGGGATCCGCGAGGTCGCGGGTGTACATGAACCCATGATCTTCGATTGGATTGATGTCGGCGGTACCACCGTTCGCGGCAGCAGCAGTGGCCATCGCATCGACCGCCTCGCGGCTGTCCAGGGACAGCGCCAGCATGACCTCGCTGGACGTTGATGGCGGGATCGGGCGCGTGGTCATTGTCTGCCATTTTTCACGACTGAGCAGCATGAAATTGATGTGGTCGCTCCACACCATCCCCGCGGCCGCCTCACTGGTGAAGCTGGGATTGTTCTTGAACCCGAGCGATTCATAGAACGCCTTGGATGCCTTCACGTCGCTCACCGGCAGGCTCACGAAAATCTTCTTGCTCATCGATCATTCCTTTCGTTGTCGGGATGCCAGCGAGTGGCGCCTGCTGTAAGACGGTTGAGCGCCCGCAGATCCGACACCGCATCTCAAGTTTTTTGGATCGCCAGCGCAGCTGGACGGATGCTGAGGCACGCGTCCACTTTGGGATCGGGTGTGTGCTTTTTCGCGAGCGCCACTGGCAGCCTCCAGGGCAAGCGGAAATCCTGATCAGCCAGGGAGAGCGAGATGATCCGCAAGCTGAAGGGCGGAAAGTCCCGGCTGTATTCGCGCAAGAAGGACGAGAAGACCGGCAAGCGGCACAAGTGGGAACATTCGACACGCGCGAGGCGGCGCAGAAGCATGAGCGGGAGGTGGCATTATTTCAATGGAGTGAGGGGGTATTGGCGGCGGTAGCCTCTGATCTAGCAGGCGACCTCAGCCTGCCGAACCTTGGAGCCCCAGTTCGTACCCGCTATTATTAGTAGATTACGCCGCCTAGAGGATTGAAGTAATGGACGGGGGCAATAATCGATCCATCTCGCAGGACACTAGCACCGCTGTCAAAGAACGGAATATCGGGGAGCAATTGAAGCTCGGATGCGATCGCGTCACCTCTCCGTGCCATCTGGCATAGTCCCTTGAAGATGGTCTCCTCTACGCCAAAGAATGTCCCAGGGGCCAAGTCCAAGCGTAACGGATCGGAATTCAGGAAGATTGTTCGACCGTTTGCCAAGGTCTGGGACGTCGCACCGTCGCGACCGGGGAAATAACCCCCGACGAACCGCTTGCCTTGCAATGGCGCTCCCAAAAATTCCCATACGACTGCCGGGAACTGTATCTCGCCGGGTACGGTGATGCCAGTTGCCAGCGAACTCGATAGGATCGGCTGCCTAATTTTGGCGGCTATGTCGGAATAGTGGATTGCGATCACTGCCGAGCCAAGGTTGGGCGCTTCCCGTAGTGGCCGA
Source organism: Mesorhizobium sp. M7A.T.Ca.US.000.02.2.1 (assembly GCF_003996995.1). Lineage (GTDB taxonomy): Bacteria > Pseudomonadota > Alphaproteobacteria > Rhizobiales > Rhizobiaceae > Mesorhizobium. Next base: position 10,307 of record NZ_RZTT01000134.1, read on the forward strand.
TCTCCTGGCGAAGCTGGATCTTCGGCGAGTAATTTGGATCTGACTCGTGCCGAATCCGCCTGGGTCGCGAAACGCGTCGCGACGATGTGGCCTTTTACCGAACAGAGCGTACCTGATTCATCTTTGACGACCACACGGTCAAATTGCTTTCGCCACTTCTTGAACTCTGCACTACCGAAGCTGATCGGGGACACTCTTCCTTTTGCCTCTGCGAGAAATACCTTGGATGGGTTCGCGGCGCACAAGTAGTCTGGCGCATCGCCCTTCTGGACCCGCTCCACGCGATGTCCGCCAAATCCTGGCTGAGGTGCTCGGTTGAGGACTGCCTCCATGTGTGCGAAATGGGTAATCTTGAGATGATCGTGCAGAAGCCAACGGCAAAATGCCTGGCCGAGCTGGTTTGATGTGCTGCGACGAAATGCAGTGCCAATCCCGAGACCGTCACCTAGGCACCGAAGTTCTGTACTGGGAGTAAGAAGACTAAGATGCTCGAACTGCGCCGGATCTGGGTTCGGCGGTGCATATCCTCGCGTATCCAAGTAATAATGATGAAAAATTCGCGCAGGATCGACATCGATCCAACTTCTAGCCACGTTCGCTCCAGGGTCCTCTCGGAGAGAGTTGGGTATGGAGGCATAGTTCTTCATGGCAAGGTCGATTATCTTGCGCATTGTCTGGATTTTCTTCGATGGCCCTGGTTCATGTATAAGAATTTCCGTGTTTTAATTCCTTAAGCCAAACTCGCAACTTGCAGAATCAGCTTTGCCAAGCCTGATAGAGGGCGCAAGCGATGGCGGAACGTTTGTTTTGGCGACATCCGAATGACTACCACGTGCTCCATTACGGTGCAGCAAACCAGCGGCCTATTGAAATGTAGGGGTCGAAGAAATCCCAAAATATCTTGCCCGACAACAATATTACCAATCCCCACCAGAATCGGCGGTGAAGTTTCGGCCTTTTCTGTTGCTCCTTCATCTCAACGAGTGGAAAGGCCCATTTTGTATATCCAAATAGGACTCTGTAGAACCAAAGGCTAGCAAGAACGATGTAAACATAGGTTCCATTTCCCAAAATGTTGCTTTGGCTTGAAATGACGCCGTTTACGAACGGTACCAATATCCAGCAAGTGTAAATCGCCAGAGGCATTCCAAAGAATATTAGCCCATAATCATATACAAAGGGGCCGTGGAAAAACCTTCGAAGTTTATGCTTCTTATCGATCTGATTGAGAACCAATCGCTCAATTCCGGCCAACCAACCCTCCCTCGATCCATTTATCTGAAAGCCGCTTGCGTTTCTGGTTGGGCTGGAAACAATGCTATTGGCATCCATAAGGGCCGGTTGAGAAAAGTCAAAAAGAAGTTCAAACCAGTTGACCGGATCCGTATTGGCTTCGCGACGGAAGGCAGTTTTATTTGTCATGAAAATAGATGCGACGAAAGAGTCGTGTCCTGAAAGATCGAATATGTCTTCAGTATCTCCGTAAGTGCTGGATCCGTTCTCACGATTTACCGTGATCGTTACGCGAAATGCAAGTTTGCGTACCTGCGTCTTGCGAGCCTCAAACTCTTCCTGAGTCTGATCGGTTAAAGGCGCCCATCTCGCTATTTCAAGGTCGGCTTCCTCGTCAACGAGCCTCTGCAAGCCTCGGTAGATCTTCCTTATATTTCCTATAGAAACTGTATAGGAATTAAGGGGGATATTCTTGTTTATGACGTCCATGTGCGACCCCGCAGCCTCGGTGTATCGGCAGCCTAGAGGTTGATGAGGCCACAAGCACTACCGAGCAGTGTCTTATCCACCACTGCTGCGCAGAGTCTTATCCACAGCTGAAATTATCTGCCGTCTGTTTGGATTGGTTGGGGTGGAAAGATCAAATTTTGCCAGCGTTTTGGAAGAAGGCTTGGCACGAAGGGCAATGCGGCCAGCAGCACGACGATGAGTCTCAGTGAATTCTGTGGTCTTCGAATCACCTTCGCGATATCTTGTTGTCTGGGGGGATCCAAATGCAGCATTTTCGACCAATTTACCTAGCGGCCCTGGCATATCTCTTTTTAGCAACAAGTGCCAAAGCCGACGAGGTCTTTTCGTGGACCTATCCGGCTGACTCACTTGCGCAGTTAAAGGGAGCCAAGACTCCTTTTGTGGCAGCCGCTGCAGGGAAAATTTCTGCGGATTGGATTTTCATTGCGGACAGTTTTGGTAAAATCGGCGATCCAACTCAAGCCTTCCAACGTAGTATGGACCACAACAGGATGCTTCTGGAAACCGCCGCAGCAAGACCGGATGCGGAGTTGTCGTCGATGTTGGTAAGTGACGTGGAAGACGATATATCTATCAAGGCACGATATATAAGCAAAGTAAATATAGTTACGGTGTCGTCATACAGTGAGATCGGTTTGGAAGTTGTAACAATGAAGAAAGGTAAAGAGATTGACGGCTATTTTGTTGGTTTCAGCCCGAGGCATTTGGCCGGCAATGATCCGATGTTCCGATTTAATAATCCAACGAGCCCCAGCAAGGGAACTCTCCCGCCTGGCCGCTATGAGATGACGGCGATCTTGAACGGAAAGATCGTTCAACGCCAAGAGATTAGCATCGGGATATTTGGCCAGGAGGGCGGGACCGTAACCTGCTTGGTTCCCTAAGTGAAGATCGAAGACGTGGTTGAGGGACTGAAGTCTGGATGGACTGCCATCTCGGCTGTTGCGGCCGTTGTAATCGGGGTTATTGCGGAAATGGTCGCCAGCCCTCCTACTCTTTGGCGAGACGCTGGACAGCAGCCTGCTGTCCTCTCTTTTGTCGTGACGATCGTTGTTGCTACTGGCGTGTCTGCTATTGTGGCAGGAAGGAAACTAGAGCGCCGAATTCCTTTCGGATTGCTAGCGCTGGCAGCGCTGGCGACCGTCGTTCTTTATTTTATCATATCTGCACAATTCAGCTGTCCATTTGCCGGCGACCGGATGGCCATTGGCTGGACGTATCTGCCTGCAGCGGCAGAATACCTGGCTAGTAATCGTCACCTAAGTTGCGGTCTGTTGATCGCCGATTTCACAGGTAATACCGATGATATTTGGCCAAGAGAACAAATCTTATCTATGTGGCTTCTGGTGTTCGCGCTTTACGCAATCGCAGTTTCCTTTGTGGCGACGGCAGTAGTCCGGGTAATGCGAAGCCTTAGAGGTCAATAGTTCGATTGTTGCGAAGCCAACTGACTCGGATCGCGTCATCTGGTGCGGCGTTGGAACTTGATTATGGACAGGTCTGGTTGGTTGCGCTGCCGTTGACGAATTCGTCACCTTAGTCGCCAACTGGAGCGCCCCACCATGCCTCCATGAACAACAGAGTTTGTCGAGACGACAGTCGGGTCGCAGCCGATACTACCTTCGCCACGGCGATTGCAATGCGTGTGCCGCTCCGCCAAGGGCGAGCCC
>NZ_RZTT01000135.1 GCF_003996995.1 Mesorhizobium sp. M7A.T.Ca.US.000.02.2.1
GGATGGAGACGGACCATCGACAGGAAGCTCTTGACGATGCGGCCGCAGCGCTCGGCCGCGGCGCGCACCTTCTCGGCGCGCACCTTGGTCTGCGGATCGGAAGCGAATTCGTGCAGCAGCGTCGATTGCGCCACAACCACTGCCAGGGGATTGTTGAGCTCGTGCGATACGCCGGCCAGCAACGAACCCATCGCCGCCACCTTCTCGTTCTGGTGCAGCTTCTCGCGCTGCCGGCCGATTTCTTCCTCCGCACGCAATTTGTCGCGCAGGTCGCGGATGGAGCCGAAGATCAGGCGGCGGTCGGCGACCCGCATCTCGGTCGCCGTCAGCTCGATCGGGAACACTTCGCCGGCGGCATTCTGGGTCACCGTCTCGAGCCTTTGGCCGACCATCGGCGCGCCGCGGCCGGACATGTATTCGGCCCCCGAAGCATAGCCCTTGCGGTAATAGATCGGCACGATCGTATCGAGCAGGTCCTTGCCGAGAATGTCGCTGCGCTGGAAGCCGAACATCTTCTCGGCGGCCGGATTGAATTCGATGATCGAGCCGGTCTCGTCGATGACGACGATGGCATCGAGCGAGGCCTGCAGCATAGTGCGGCGAATGACCTCGCTGGCATGGGCGTCGGATGGCGAGCGCTCGATAGCGTCGCCGATAGCGAGCGCGATGATGTGCAGCGTCGCCTCTTCCTCGTCGGTCCATGCACGCTCGCTGACGCAGTCATTGACCGCCAGCGTGCCCCAGAGATGGCCATGCGCGAAGACCGAGACCGAGAGGAACGACTTGATGTTCTGCTTCTCGAAATCGGTCCTTAGGAAGCCTTCGAGGTCGCGCGTATGGCCGGCGAAGATCTTGCCTTGCCTCTCGTCCTCGGCAAGCCGCTCCAGCAGGGGGTCGGAATTGACGATCGATTGCATGATGACGGTTGGCGACGCCAGTTCGCCGCCGAAAAGAGGATCGATCCAGTAGGCGGCGACGGATTGGGCGAAGCCCTGGCCTGGCAGTTCGCGCAAGCGAAACAGGATGCCGCGCTGGCAATCCATGGCCCGGCAAAGCGCCTCCAGTATGCCGTCCATCTCACGCTGCCAGTCGCCTGCCTCGCGCAGCCGACGAACGACACGCACGGCCGCCATCGCCGCGCCCTGCCTGAACCCTTGCATATCGGTGCTTGCTGCTTCAGCGATCATCTTGTGCTGTCATTCCGGAGTCGCGCCAATTCGGAGTCGTGCCAATTTCGGCTGGCGAGCAACCGAATCCTTCCGGCCCGGTGCTCAGTTGCCGTCGCCGGCCGGCAGCGAGAAGATATAGCCCTCGCCGCGCACCGTGCGCAGGAATTTCGGATTGGCGGGATCGGCCTCGATCTTTTTGCGCAGCCGCATGATGCGGATGTCGACGGCGCGCGACGATTCCGGATCTTCGGTGAAACCGATCGCCTCGGAAATAGCGGCGCGGGTCAGCAGCCGGTTGGCGCGGGTGAGGAAAATCTCCAGCACGTCGAACTCACTCTTGGCCATGTCGATCACCGCGCCATTGGCACCGGTGACCAGCCTGCCGTCGAGATCGGCCTGAAAGGGCCCGAAGGCAACGGAACGGCGATCCGTCCCAGCCTTCTTGTCCTGGAGCTCCTTCGGCTGGGGAACGCGGCGCAACACGCTGCGGACCCTGGCCAGCACTTCGCGCAATTCGTAGGGCTTGACGATGTAGTCGTCGGCACCGAGTTCCAGCCCGACGATACGGTCGAGCGCGGTGCCGGCCGCGGTGGCATAGATGATGCCGATCGGCAGTTTCGAACGCAGCCAGCGGCCGAGCGAGAGGCCGTCCTCGCCGGGCATGGCGATGTCGAGAATGGCGAGATGAAACGATTGCGTTTCAACGAGGCTGCGCGCTGCGGCAGCACTTTCAGCGGTGGCCACGTCATAGCCGGATGCGCCAAGATATTCGGCGACCGCGTCCCTGAGGTCGGGCTCATCCTCGACGATGACAATTCTTGCCCGCACGATGCTTTCGCTCCCACTTTCAGTGGAAAGTAGATTGGGTATAAACATCATGTCCAGCACTCATATCCGGGTTGCCAGGGAACGGTTGGAAAAGATGGCCGCACGATCCGTTATTGCGCTCGTTTCGGTAGCCGAAGTGGTGGCGACCGAACTCGCCGACCATCTCGAGCGGCGCGGCCACGACGTGCATCAGGCACGTCAGCCCTGGGAGGCCGAATCGCTGCTGTCGGGAAAGGGCATCGACGTCGTCGTCGTCGGCGACAGCCTCAGCCAGGCGGAGGGGCGGGATCTGCTCAGACGTTATGGCGGCCAAGCAGGAGGCGACGAGGGCGGGCCGGATTTCATCCTGATCTGCCGGCCGGCGGATCTCGTCGACAAGGTGCTGGCGCTGGAGCTTGGTGCGGCCGACGTCGTCGAGAGTCCGCTCAATGTCCGTGAACTGGCCGCTCGTGTGGGCGGCCTGCTTTCGCGCCGCGGCAGGGGCACCCAGGAACTGATCGTGCTGGAGAACGCGACCGTCGATCTGAGATCGGCCATGGTCATGCATCGCTCCGGCTCCGAGGAACAGCTTTCGCCCGGCCAGGTGGCGCTGCTCAGGTTGTTCCTGGCCAGTCCGCGCAAGGTGCTGACGCGTGACGACATCATCGCCGCGGCACCGGCCGAAAACGCCGACGCCTTCGATCGCTCGATCGATTCGCGCATCGTGCGGCTGCGCCGCAAGCTCGACACCGACACCATCACCACAATACGTGGCGCCGGCTACCGGTTCGATCCGCCGCGACAGTTCGCCGACTGACCGCCGGGTACTGGCGCAATCCCTTTTGTAGGGCATCGGATTTTCCACCTCTGGGCCCGATGCTCTTGACGCTCAGCGTACCAGCAGAAGCGATGGCCCCACCGGCATGTCACTGCCCATGGTGAGTTCGCTTGCATGGGCGCGGTCTCTGAGCAGCACGGTGGCAAGGCCGGCAAAGCCGAGCAGGCCCTGGGCGTAAAGCAGTGCGGACAGCACCGAAGCGGCAAATTTCGTTTTCATCGTCGCAGTTCCCCAAATGCCAATTCTTCAAAAATGAACCTGTTGCGGGTCGCTTCAGGATACCCCCGAAGTGCCCGCGCCGCCCACGGAGCCCCCCGTCGCGGCGCGGGCCTTCGGTCCTCTCGGCAGCAAGTTGCCGGAGGCGCCGCGCAAACCCGTCAGCCTAAGGCCGACCCGCCAGAGGGCCTTTAGCCGGGCGATGCGCAGGCTGGAAACAATCCAGACCGTGGCGAAAAACAGTGCGGTATGCAGCGTCGAAATCTCGCCTGATGTCATGGCGCCGAGGCTTGTCAGCGGGGTGCCGGCAACCGTGCCGACGCCGCCGATGGCCGCTGCCGCGATGCTGATCCTGAGAAGCCAGGACAGCGCGTTCGATTTCGTTCCCATGTTCGTTTCCGGCTGTTTTCGTTGCGTCAACTTTGCTCGCACCCCGTATCCGGATCATGCCGCTTGGAGCCGCGCTTTGTTGCAGATTGGTTTCGATGTCGACGACTGTTCTTTCACATGATGCCAATTCGCACTTTCGTTTGGAGGCAGATACTCATGTTCCCGCCGCTGGTCTTTGCTGGCGGGGCCTGCCGAGCGTGTTCCACCACCCATCTATAAGAGGGACGTTTGTTAACCAGTGGAAACAAATTCGAAACAGAAGCGAGCATTTTGCGAAATCTTCTCGAAACATGACGTTGGGATAAGCGGCCATCGAATTGGAGCCGGCCCAACCGGCAGAGAGAGGGGACTTCATCATGCATACCGCCATTTCCGCCAAGCTTATCAACATCACCGCCGCTGCCCTGACTGGTGCAGCACTGCTGCTCGGCGCCGGCTCGGGTGCGGCGCACGCCGCCAACAAGGTCGTGGCGCGCGTTTCGCTTTCGCAGCAGATCATGGAAGTCTCCGTTGACGGCCGGCCGACCTTCGCCTGGAAAGTCTCCACCGGCGACCGGGCCCATGTGACGCCGACCGGCTCGTTCAAGCCGACCCGCATGCATGAAATGTGGTATTCGAAGAAATACGACAACGCCCCGATGCCGCACTCGGTCTTCTTCAGCGGCGGCTATGCGGTGCACGCGACCTATGCGATCAAGCGCCTCGGCCAGCCGGCTTCGCATGGCTGCGTGCGGCTGCACCCCGACAACGCCGCCGATTTCTACCAGCTCGTCGAAACCTTCGGGGCGACCAACACCAGCATCGTCATCGTCAAGTAGCAGGCTGTGACCGACGGCGTGTCAGCATGCTGCCGCGCCGTGTTCAAGGCTCCCGCCGGAAAACGCTGCGGTATCGAGCACAGCTCGAACCAGGGTATTGAGTACAGCGCAAACCGGCGGTATCGAGCAAAGCTCGAACCGGGGTATCGAGCTCAGCCAAAAAGAAAAGAGGCCGGAAATTCCCGGCCTCTTTTCTTTTGCTTCCATCTATTTGTCCTGCCCATTTCCGAGCGGGAATTCCTCGACCACCCTAGCTAGGCAGTGCCGGCATCAGCTTGGGATCCGGCTTCTCCGCCAAATGAGGCAGGTCCTTGCTGGCGATGAAGGTGTAGAACATGGGCACGACGAAGAGCGTGAACAGGGTTCCGACCAGGATGCCGGTGAAGATGACCAGGCCCATCGAATAGCGGGCCGCGGCACCAGCGCCGCTGGACGTGATCAGCGGCACCACGCCGAGCGCCATCGCCGCTGTCGTCATCAGGATCGGCCGCAGGCGCACCTTGGCCGAGGCGATGATGGCGTCGCGCCGCCGCATGCCATGCTTTTCACGCTGCTGGTTGGCGAACTCGACCAGCAGGATGCCGTGCTTGGTGATCAGACCGATCAGTGTGATCAGGCCGACCTGCGTGTAGATGTTGAGCGTGCCGAGGCCCAGATTGAGCGGCACGATCGCGCCGAAGATCGACAGCGGCACCGCCATCATGATGATCAGGGGGTCGCGAAAGCTTTCAAACTGCGCCGCCAGCACCAGATAGATGACGACAACGGCCGCCGCGAAAGCGATCAGGATGGTGTTGCCCTGTTCCTTTTCCTGCCGCGATTGACCGGAATAGTCGAGGAAGAAGGTGTCGGGCAGGCTCTCCTTGGCGATGTCCTCCAGCGCCTTCAGCCCGTCGCCGGTGGTGACGCCGGGCAGCGGGAGCGCCGAAATCGTCGACGAATTCAGTTGGTTGAACTGCTCGATTGCCGCCGGCGCCGCATTGTTCGAAATCTTGACCACCGCCGAGAGCGGCACCATCTCGCCCGTCACGCTGCGCACGAAGTATTCGCCGAGCTTATCGGGATTGTCGCGAAACTCCTGCGGCACCTGCGGGATGATGTCGTAGCTGTTGGAGTCACGGTCGAACTGCGCCACTTCGGCGCCGCCGACCAGCAAGGTCAGCGTGCGGCCGATATCGGCGATCGGCAGGTTCAACGCCGCGGCGCGATCACGGTCGATGGTCACCGTCACCTCTGGTGCGTCATAGGCCATCGAATTCTGCACGACGATGAAGCGGCCGGAGGCTTGCGCCTTGTTCTTGATCTGCTCGGCCACCTCGTACACTTCCGAGGAAGCGCCGGTCGATCGCACCACCATGGAAATGGGCAGGCCGCCACCAGAGCCGGGCAGCGTCGGCGGCGCGAAGACGAAGGCCTCGACGCCGGCCACTTTGGCGATACGGGCCGTGATGTCGGCCTGCAGTTCCTTCGAATTGCGCTTGCGTTCCGCCCAATCCTTGAAGGCATAGCCGACGAAGGCGCTGTTTGTCGTGCCGCCGAAGGCGACGGCCGAGAACTGCGCCCGTGTTTCGGGAATATCCTTCACCAGGCCGAGGATCTGGTTGACGTATGTCTCGGTGTAATCGGAGGTCGCATAACGCGGCCCTGTCACGATCGAGAGCAGAAAGCCCTGGTCCTCTTCCGGCGCCAGTTCGCTCGAGGTCTTGGTGAACATGAAGCCGGTGACGCCGACAAGCGCAAGCACGATGATCAGCGTCAATGGGCGATAATTGAGCGACCCGGTGACGGCGCGTTCATAGACATGCTCGACGCGCGCGAAGGCGCCGTCGACAATGCGCTGGAAACGGCCCGGCGTGCCGGACTTCAGGAGGCGTGCCGACATCATCGGGGTGATGGTGATGGCGATGACGCCCGACAGCACCACTGAGCCGGCGAGCGTGACTGCGAATTCACGGAACAATGCGCCGGTCAGGCCGCCGGTGAAGGCCAGCGGCGCGAACACGGCGGCCAGTGTCATGGTCATGGCAATGATGGCCGACGATATTTCGCGCATACCGCTGAACGCGGCCTGCATCGGCGACATGTGGTCTTCTTCCATATGGCGATGGATGTTCTCCACCACCACGATGGCGTCGTCGACGACCAGGCCGATCGCCAGCACCATGGCCAGCAGCGACAGCAGGTTGATCGAATAGCCCACCGCAAACAAAAGGAAACAGACGCCGATCAGCGACAACGGGATGGTGATGATCGGCATCATCACCGACCGGAAGGAGCCAAGGAACAGAAGGATGACGACGATGACGATGGCAACCGCCTCGGCGATGGTCTTGAACACCTCTTCGATCGAAGCGCTGATCTGCCCGGTCGCGTCGTAGACGACCTCGATCGTCATGCCTTTCGGCAGCGTCTCCTGAATCTGCGGCACCAGCTTGGTGAGCGCCGCCGCCGTGGTCAGCGGATTGGCCGCCGGCGTCGGGAAGATGGCGAGGAAGGTGCCGGGTTTGCCGTTGAACGAGACCCGGGTGTCGGTGTTCTCGGCCGCGAGTTCGACGCGAGCCACGTCGCGCAACCGCACCACATTGCCGTCAGTCGAGCGCAGCGGCAGCTCGGCGAATGCCTCCGGCGTCTGCAATGTCGAGCGCACGGTGATCGAGGAAACGACATACTCGTTCTGGGTGTTGCCGGGCGCCGACAGGAAGTTGGAATTGTTGATCGCCGTCAGCAGTTCGGAGGCCGTCACGCCGCGCGCGGCAAGCTTGACCGGATCGATCCAGACGCGCATCGAGTATTCCTGGGCGCCGAAGATCTGCACGTCGGCGACGCCTTCGACCGTCGACATGCGCGGCCTGATGACGCGCTCGATATACTCGGTCAGCTGCTCCTTCGTCATGTTCGGGTTCTGCATCGAGATGTACATCATCGCGAACTGCTGGCCGGTGCCCTTGACGATGACAGGGTCCTTCGATGCGTCCGGCAAGGTGCCGCGCACGCCCTGGACCTTGGACAGGACTTCGGTCAGCGCGACGTCGGGGTTCGAGCCGAGCTTCATCTGCACGGTCACGGTGCTGGAGGACGGGCGGCTGGACGAGGTGACGTAGTCGATGTTTTCGGTCGAGGCGACGGCGCGGGCGATCGGGGCGGAAATGAAGCCCTGGATCAGATCGGCGCTGGCGCCTGGATAGGCCGTCGTGATGGTGATCGCGGTTTCGTCGACCTTCGGATACTGCCGGATCGACAGGTTGAAGATGCCCTGGAAACCCAGGAGCAGGATCATGCAGGCAAGGACCGTCGAAAGAACAGGCCGGCGAATGAAGAGATCTGAAAAGCTCATTGCTGTTCGGCCTGCTTGTTCGCCGATTTGGTCGGGTCGATGGTGTTGTCCACAACGACGGACATGCCGTTGAAGAGGCGGTTCTGGCCGGCGGTGACGACCTCGTCGCCGGCCTTCAGCCCCTCGACGATCTCGACCATGCCTTGATTGCGGCGGCCGGGCTTGACGAACACCTGCGACAGCACGAGCGCGGGCTTGTCACCTTCCGCCGCCGGCTTGGCCGGATCGGCAGCCTTGTCGGTTGGTTTTGCCGCATCGGCGGCAGGCTTGGCTGCATCAGCCGCCGGCTTCATGGCATCGTCCGGCTTGGTGTCCGCAGGCTTGGCTTCCGCTGATTTGTCGGCTGACGGCGCGGCGGGTTTTTCCTCCGGCTTGGCTGGGGTCGCCTCGGCAGGCTTGGCCGGCTGCACCACGAAGATGTAGTCGCCATAGAGGCTTGTCGTCAGCGCCGTCTGCGGCAGGGTCAGCACGTTCTGCTCTTCGGGCAGCTCGACACGCACCTGCACGAACTGGCCGGGGGTCAGCTTGCCATCGGGATTGGCGACTTCCGCCCGGATGTTCACCAGCCGGCTGGACGAGTCGATCTTCGGGTCGATGCCGCGAATGGCGCCTGCGAATGGCCTGTCCTCACCGCCAAGGCCCAATCGAATCGTCTGGCCGATCTTGAGCAAGGCGAGTTGCTGTTCGGGAACCGAGAAATCGACCCGCATCGTGTCGAGGTCCTGCAATGTCACCACGGCGGTGCCGGGCGCCAGATACTGGCCGATATCGATTTTCGGAATGCCCACCGTGCCGCCGAAAGGCGCCGTCAGCTGCTTCTGCTCGAGTACGGCCTGCAACTTGGTGACCTGAGATGCCGAGGCCGAGGCCGCCGCACGCGCCGTGTCCAGCGTCGAGTCGGAGCCGACGCCACGCCTGGTCAGTTCAATGGCGCGGGCCAGCGAGGTCTGGTCGAGCGCGGCCTGCGCTTTCTGTGCGTCGAGGTCGGCGCGCTCGACGGCGTCATCGAGCTGCAGCAGAACCGCATTGTCGGCCACCTTCTGGTTGGCATGGAAAAGGATGTCCTTGACGATCCCGGTGGTCTCGACCGTCAGGTCAACACCACGCACAGCCCTGACCGTACCGATCGCCTCGACGCCTGGCGTCCAGGCCGAAGGCTTGGCGATGGTCGTCGAAACGGTTGCCGCCGGCGGCTTCATCGATGCGAAGTACTGCTTGATGCCGTTGTCGCGCAGGAAGTTGAAGCCGACGATGCCGCCGACCACAACGACGAGCAGAGCCAGAACCAGAACAATGATAAAGATACGGAGTATGCGCTTGAACAAGGAAGTCCCCTCAGTCGAAATCCGGCCCGAAGCGCGGATATCGGGACACATATCGACTGCGGGTCCCGATTTCAAATAATGGCGGTCTTCCTGTACCGTCTGGACGGTCTTGTCAATTGGGCCTAAGCTTGCGATGGGAGGCCCCATGAGAGCCCAAAGACCGAATTCGCGCGAGAAGATTCTCGCCGCGGCGGCTGATGTTGCCCGGGAATCCGGACCAGGCAGCCTGTCGCTGGATGCCGTAGCCAGCCGTGCCGGCGTGTCCAAGGGAGGGCTCCTCTACAATTTCCCGACCAAGGCCAAATTGATGCAAGGTTTGGTCGAAGGCTATCTGCGTGAGTTCGAGCACGCACTGGAAGCCGCCCGCACAAATGACAAGGACGAAAATCTCCTGGCTGTCTACATCAGGCTGTCAGCCAATGATTGCGAGGAAAAGCAGCCGTCGGCGTCCTGGATTTTCTCGGCCATCGCCGAGGATCCCGATTTCATGATGCCGATAAAGACCTTCAAGAGGCAGCTTTTCGAGCGGCTGAAAGGTGAGACGCCGGATCTCAAATCGCTGTTGATCTGCTATCTCGCCATCGAGGGATTGCGCAGCATGAACCTCTTCGATTCGGATGTCCTGTCGAAAGATGAGCGAGAGCTTCTGGTATCGTCCCTGCTCGAGATCGCCAAATAGGCGTCGCCCACCCTATGTCTGGACCCCGCTGGTCGAAAGGCAGATTCCCGACACCATGAAGGCGCGCGGCATGACCGAGGAACAGGTCAAGCACGATGTGCTGCTCGCAGCCCAGCCGACCAAGGAATTCGTCACCGTCGATGAGCTTGCTGCGTTGACGCTGTTCCTGTGTTCGGACGCAGCCAGGCAGATCACCGGCACGACCTTGCAGATGGACGGCGGCTGGACGGCACAGTAGAGGGTAATCCAAGCGTTCCGTTTGCCGGCTGGTGCCGCTGGGCGCTAGCAGAAAAGCACCCGCCTATGCCGTGGTCTTGATCGATGCGGATGGCGTGGTCGTGCATTTCCATGATGTTCCGATCGACGCGGCGGGTTGCCCGTGGCGGCTTCGCGGAACACTGAGCAGGACTTCCCGCGAGGGCCAAGATGCCGCCAGTCGCATGCGCCGGCCTATTGCACGGCAGCGCAACAGGCTGCGCCTTTGCTGAGCTGAACGATTCCAACCGATGCCCATCCGCGCACTGACGGCGACTGCGCTGCATCAGGTTTTCCAGCCTCTTTTTCGTCCCGCTGGACTGTGGTGAAAGTGCCCAAAAAGCACAAGAATCTGGACATTAGTCTTGACAGAAATACAGATGTTCAATACCCGTCAGGCAATCGAACAAGCCTGCATTATGGGAGGAACGAGCGGTATGGCTTCCAATGTTTCGTTGACGGGCCTTGCCCGCGATCTCGAGGAACGCGCCAAGTCGGGCAAGCCTATCCGCATCGGCCTGATCGGCTCGGGCGAGATGGGAACCGACATCGTCACTCGTGTCGCTCATATGTCAGGCATCGAGATCGGCGCCATTTCCGAACTGAACCTGCCTGCCGCCAGCAAGGCCGTCGATATCGCCTTCCAGGAAACCGGGCATGCGCGCGAGGTGTCGAACGCGTCGGGGATGACGGCGGCGATGGAAGCCGGCAAGGTGGCGGTCACCAACGATGCCAGCCTTGTCATCAACAATGATCTGATCGACGTCGTCATCGACGCCACCGGGGTTCCCGCCGTCGGCGCCGAGATCGGGCTGCGCGCCATGGAACATGGCAAGCATCTGGTGATGATGAATGTCGAGGCCGACGTCACCATCGGCGCCTATCTGAAGAGCGAGGCCGACCGGCTCAGCGTCACCTATTCGCTGGGCGCCGGCGATGAGCCGTCCTCCTGCATGGAACTGATCGAGTTCGTTTCGGCCATGGGGCATTCGATCGTTGCCGCCGGCAAGGGCAAGAACAATCCGCTCAACATCGACGCTATTCCCCCAGACTATGAGGAGGAAGCCAAGCGCCGGCACATGAATGTGCGGATGCTGGTCGAATTCGTCGACGGCTCCAAGACCATGGTCGAGATGGCGGCGATCGCCAATGCCACCGGCCTGGTGCCAGACAAGGCCGGCATGCATGGGCCGGCGGCGACGCTTGGCGAACTGTCCAAGGTGCTGGTGCCGCAGAAGGATGGCGGCGTGCTGTCGAGGGTCGGCGTCGTCGACTATTCGATCGGCAAGGGTGTCGCGCCCGGCGTCTTCGTCGTTGCCGACATGTCGCATCCGCGCATCTCCGAGCGCATGGAAGATTTGAAGATGGGCAAAGGCCCGTATTTCACTTTCCATCGTCCCTATCACCTGACCTCGCTCGAAGTGCCGCTGACCTGCGCGCGCGTCGTGCTCTACGGCAAGGCCGACATGGTGCCGCTGGCCAAACCGGTGGCCGAAGTCGCCGCCGTGGCCAAGAAGGACATGAAACCCGGCGAGAAGCTCGATGCGATCGGCGAATATTGCTATCGTGCCTGGATCATGACGACGCCTGAGGCGCGCGCCGCCAAGGCCATTCCCTGCGGCCTGCTGCAGGGCGGCTCGGTCACCGCGCCGATCAAGAAGGGCGAGCTCATAACCTACGCGAATGCAGCGCCCGCGGCGGGCTCCAAGATCGCCGAACTGCGCGCCCGCCAGGACAAGCTCGTCTATGGGTCCGTGGGAGCGTGATCATGGCCACAGCCAGCAAAGCCGTCACTGACAGTCGCGCCAATCTGCCCTTCGTCTACCGCCAGTACAGCGCCGAGCAGCTCAAGCAGGTGCTCCACAAGATGTACCTGATCCGCCGCTTCGAAGAGGGCGCGGAGGAGTGCTACACGCGCGGCCTCATCCACGGCACCATGCATTTGTCGATCGGCCAGGAAGCCAGCGCCATGGGCATCTGCATGCCTCTTGCCGAGGATGACCAGATCACCTCGACGCATCGCGGTCATGGCCACTGCATTGCCAAGGGCGCCGAGGTCAAGCGCATGTTCGCCGAGTTCTTCGGCAAGACCACAGGCTATTGCAAGGGCCGTGGCGGCTCGATGCACATCGCCGATGTCGGCAAGGGCAATCTCGGCGCCAATGGCATCGTCGGCGGCGGCATCCCGATCGCCGTCGGGGCGGCATTGTCCTCCAAGATGATGAAGACCGGCAAGGTCGTGGTCTCGTTCTTCGGCGATGGCGCCAACAATGAAGGCGCTTTCCACGAGGCGCTCAACATGGCGGCGGTCTGGAAGCTGCCGGTTATTTTCGTCTGCGAGAACAATGGCTATGGCATGTCCACATCGACAGCCCGCTCGACCGCGGTCAAGAACATCGCCGAGCGCGCCGCCGCCTATTCGATGCCGGGCGTCATCGTCAACGGCAACATCTTCTCCGAGGTCGCCGAGGCGTCTCATCAGGCTATCGCCCGAGCCCGCGCCGGCGAGGGGCCGACGCTGATCGAGTCCAAGACCTACCGCCATCGCGGCCATTCCAAGAGCGACCGCAACCGCTATCGCACCAAGGAAGAGATCGAGGACTGGATGTCGAACCGCGATCCGATCATCCTGTTCGAAAGCGAGCTCAGGGAATTCGGCTTCATCGACGACAAGGGCATCGAGGCCATTCGCGATGCCGTGGCGCAAGAGATCGCCGAGGGCATCGAGTTCGCCAAGGCGAGCCCATCGCCCGATATCAGCGAGACCGGAAATTACGTGTATACGGAGCAGGCGTGATGGACGCGATGGTGCGTGAACTGAGCTACGCCCAGGCGATCCAGGAAGCCATGGCGATCGCCATGGACATGGACGAACGTGTCTTCCTGATGGGCGAGGATATCGGTGTCTATGGCGGGGCCTTCCAGGTCACCGGCGACCTGGTCGAACGTTACGGCGCTGACCGCGTCATCGACACGCCGATTTCGGAACTGGGCGGCGCGGGCGTCGCGGTGGGCGCTGCGCTCACTGGCATGCGGCCGATCTTCGAGTTCCAGTTTTCCGACTTCGCCACGCTTGCCATGGAGCAGATCGTCAACCAGGCGGCCAAGATGCGCTTCATGCTGGGCGGCGAGGTTTCGGTTCCCGTGGTGATGCGCTTTCCCGCCGGTTCCGGCACCGGTGCGGCGGCTCAGCACAGCCAGAGCCTCGAGGCCTGGCTCGGCCATGTGCCGGGTCTGAAAGTCATCCAGCCGGCGACCCCCTATGATGCCAAGGGTATGCTCTTGGCGGCGGTCGCCGATCCCGATCCGGTGATGATCTTCGAGCACAAGCTGCTCTACAAGATGAAGGGACCGGTGCCCGAAGGCTATTACACCGTGCCGATCGGCAAGGCCGATATCTGCCGCGAGGGCCGCGACCTGACCATCGTCGCCACCTCGATCATGGTGCAGAAGGCGCTCGACGCGGCTGCCGCACTGGAGAGCGAAGGCATCGACGTCGAAGTCGTCGATCTCCGCACCATCCGGCCGATGGACAAGCAGACCGTCATCGACAGTGTCAAGAAGACGTCGCGGCTGCTATGCGTCTACGAAGCGGTCAAGACGCTGGGCATCGGCGCCGAGGTCAGCGCCATGATCGCCGAGAGCGAGGCGTTCGATTATCTCGATGCGCCGATCGTGCGGCTGGGCGGCGCCGAAACGCCGATCCCCTATAATCCGGAGCTCGAGAAGGCGACGGTGCCGCAAATTCCCGACATCGTCACCGCTGCGCGCGACCTCGCGAAAGGGGTTCGCTGAGCAATGCCGACCGAAGTCATTCTTCCCAAGGTCGACATGGACATGGCGACCGGACAGATCTCGCGTTGGTTCGCCGAGGAAGGCGCGCACGTCAAGAA
>NZ_RZTT01000136.1 GCF_003996995.1 Mesorhizobium sp. M7A.T.Ca.US.000.02.2.1
CATCACGCATCGCCCAGATAGGATTTGATGGTTTCGATGAAACGCGGCACCGAGATCGGCTTCGAAATATAAGCCTCGCAGCCGCCCTGGCGGATACGTTCCTCGTCGCCCTTCATGGCGAAGGCGGTCACCGCAATGACCGGGATGACGTGCAGTTCGTCGTCTTCCTTCAGCCATTTGGTCACTTCAAGCCCCGACACTTCAGGCAATTGGATATCCATCAGGATCAGATCCGGCCGGTGCTGGCGCGCCAGATCGAGCGCTTCCAGACCGTTGCGGGTGCGCACGGTCTCGTAACCGCTTGCCTCGATGAGGTCCCGAAAGAGCTTCATATTGAGCTCATTGTCTTCGACGATCATAACCTTCTTCGGCATCGATTTCCCGTCCCGGCTGCCCTTCCGCCTCGAAGGCAACCGTCATGCGCCCATGTCTGAACGCACCAAACCCTGCTTCACTTTACGGCAATATGATTGACGAAACGGAAATCCGCGGCTGGAAAACAGCGCGAATTCCACCTCGTCCCCTGCGCGTCCAAAGGGCGCGCCACGCTCTAATGGCTTGCCGCAAGCAACTCTTGCCATTACTGCGGGAGAGACTCATTCCACACACCGAAGGTAGTGATGGCAAACGCAGCGTCAATGCGCGAAGAAGCGGAATCGATTGCCGTGAAGGCCCTGGGCTTCGTCGCCTCCGATCCGGAGCTTCTGCCGCGCTTTCTGGCAATCACCGGCATAGAGGTCCATTCGATCCGCAAAGCCGCCAGCGAGCCGGGTTTTCTGGCCGGTGTCCTGCAATTCATCCTCGCCCACGAGCCGACTCTGATGCGCTTTGCCGAGGAAACCGGCACCCCGCCGGCGGCTGTCGGCAAGGCCTTGCGGTCGCTGCCGCTGGGCGACGACAACCACGAGCATTCCATATGAGCGATGATCCGGAAACCGCGCGCCAGATTGAAGAACTGGCAGCCGACGACCGACCCTTGCTTGTCCTCGATGTCGACGATGTCGTGCTCGAATTCATCCGACCGTTTCCGAATTTCCTCAAGGCGCGCGGCTATGGCCTGACGCTGGCCTCCTTCCGGCTGACCGGCAACATCGCAGAGACCGCCAGCGGCCGCCTGATCGAACAGCCCGAAGTCACGGCACTGCTGGCCGATTTCTTTGACGCGCAAGCCGATTGGCAAAACATTACTGACGGCGCGTCAGAAGCCCTGGCAGGGCTTGGCGATCGCGCGGAAATCATCTTGCTGACGGCCATGCCGCACAAACACCGTGCCGTGCGTCGCGTCCATCTCGACGCGCTTGGGCTGAGCTACCCGCTTCTGACCACTGAAATGGCCAAAGGACCGGCAGTGGCCAAGCTTCGCGGCAAGGCCGGCCGACCGGTGGTCTTCGTCGACGATCAGCCGCACAATCTGGCGTCGGTACGGGAATCGGTCGCCGACGCCGAACTGTTCCACCTGATGGCCGACAATTCGCTGCGCGCATTCCTGCCGCCGGTGACGGACGATGTGGTCGTCGTCCAGGACTGGCACGAGGCAGCGCCCAAGATCACAAGCGCGCTGGGGCTCTGAACTCCAGCTTCAGGGTTCAGTTCGCACCTGCGCCGCCGCTGTCGTCTCCGCTGTCATCGGCGCCGTCACCATCATCCATGCTGTCGTCCACGGCCGGATCGGCGGGCTTCAGCATGACGCCATTGACGGTGACCGAGCCATCGGCCTTGGCATTGACGATCCATTCCAGCCGGCCATCGGGCAGCGTCTTGCCAAAGCCCTTCGCCATGAGAGCGACTGGCACGTATTGGCCAACCTCCGGTTCCGACTTTGCCGCTTCCTGCAGGCCTTCGACAAGCTTGTCGAAGCCGGCGACATCGACGGTTACGCTTCCTTCGGGCTTTTCGCCTGGGAATGTCATCTCGCCTTCCAGCGCGATCTCCGTGTCCTTGTTCTTCACGGTGCTGTGGCCAAGCACGACCTTCGGCATCTTGGCCAAGAAGTCGACTTTAAGCTGCTCGCCGAATTCGGCCGACAGAGGGGGATTCTTATTGAGATCAAAGGCTTCGATTGCCTTCTTCGCCATGCTGTCGAGATCGATATTGGCGCCGCCAAAGTTCAAATCGACATCGGTGGGCAACAACCCCACGCTCCAGCTCGGCAGAAGCTGGGTCGGCACGGTCAGCCCCGATGCCTTGATGCCGTACGTGATCGTGCCGTTCTGGGCGACGCCATCGGTGCCGAACACGGTGCTGAGCTGGGTGGCGCCGAAATTGCCGACCGGGCTTTCCACCGCAAAATCCTTGAAACCGTAGGTCCCGTCGATACGCTGCCAAAGCGGCAAGGCGGCGAGCAGAAGCGATTTGAGCTGCGCCTGGTTGGCCTTCAGCGTCGCCTCGTCCTCGTTGGCCACCGCAAAGGCCAGGAGATCGAGCAATGGCTTGGTCCGCACGCCCTTGCCGCTGGCTTCGACCGACAGTTCAGGCGACCTGACGGTGACCGGGAATTTCAACCCGCTCTCCGGATCGTCGAAATTGATCGCTTCGATAAAGCTCGATACCTTTTGCGAGGTTGTGAAATCGACGCCCCCAGCCGCCGACTTGGTCGCGGCAACGGTCGCGACGCCGGCGCCCGTGCTGGCTTCCATGCGCTGCCTGGCATCCTTCGATGCCATCGTCATGCCGGCCATCGAGCTGGTGCCGCTGGTAAAGGCCGCCAGATTTGGATCGTAGACGCCCGAACCCTTGCCGTCCTTGATCGAAAACTGAGTGCTTTGCAGCCCCTCGGGTCCGTTGAACTCGAAGGAGGCAGTTTGGGAGAAATCCATGGAGACATCCCAGGACCCGTCGCTGCGCGGCTTGACCATCAGGGCATAGGGCGCGAAGTCGAACTTCAGCAGTTTCTGGTCCGGAAACGATGCGGCAAGTGCCTTGAAATCGAACAGGATCCTGTAGGCGCCACCTTCAAGCGAAACCTTCAAAATGCCTTTGTCGATGGCCTGCTTGCCGACATAGCGGGACAAGTCGTCGGATAATTGCTTCGCACCCTGACTGTCGACGGTCTGACCGAACGCAGGCGCGCTCAACGCAAGGAGGAAAACGAATGGCAGGGCACGGTTCACGCGAATTCTCCGTTTGACCTAATGCATGTCGCCCAAAGTGGGTCCTGGTTTGGGAGAACGACATGCATAAACAAAACCCCAAAGCGCATGCGCTTTAGAAGGGACGTCCGTCTGGTATGAAATTACTGCTGCAACCGCAAGGTGAGATCAACAAGCCACGAGCGGACCTCATCAAAGCACCAGCCGCATCAGCGGGCGGCCGGCCTTGCGTTCCACCAGCCGCTCGAAACCCGCCTTCTCGAAGATCCGCGACGAGCCGACGAACAGGCCGATCGAGCGCGAATCGCGAGACAGGTCCATCGGGCACGCCTCGAGCAGCCGGGCTCCATTCTGGCGGGCGAAATCGATGCCGCCTTCGACGAGGCGATGCGTGATGCCCCTGCCGCGCGCCTTGGCGCGGATGAAGAAGCAGGAGATCGCCCAGACGCCCGGATCCGCGGCGTCGGCAGGATCGACCGGTGCCGAGCCCCTGCCCTGATTGTTCCATTCGGGCACGTCGGCGCGCGGTCCGATCTGCATCCAGCCGACCGCCTGACCGTCCTCGAATGCCAGCAGTCCGGGCGGCGGGCCGGCCTCGATACGCGCCTTGATGTGGTCCTTGTTGCGTTCCCGGCTGCTCTCGCGCCGCACCGCCGGCGCCAGCCGGAAATGCGTGCACCAACAGCCGTAGCAGGCGCCTTGCTTGCCGAAGAGGTCCTCGAATTCAGCCCAAAGCTCGGGTGCAAGTGGCGCTATGGTCGTGCTCATGCGTTCTCCCCAGGCCAGCCTTGTCGCTGGCCTTGCACTGTCGTACCATTGCATCTGTTCTCTTTATGTTCGCAGCGATGGCGGCCCCTGTCAACAATCCCGATCACGGTTTTTGCCGCGACTGCCTGACGTTTCAGCGCAGCCAGGCGCGCCGCTGCGAGCGCTGCGGCAGCCCGCGGCTTGCGCGCCATCCAGAGCTTTACCGGCTGCATCTGGCCCATATCGATTGCGACGCCTTCTATGCGGCGATCGAAAAGCGCGACAATCCGGCGCTCAAGGACAAGCCGCTGATCATCGGCGGCGGCAAGCGCGGCGTCGTCTCCACCGCATGCTATATCGCCCGCATCCAAGGCGTGCGCTCGGCCATGCCGATGTTCAAGGCGCTCGAAGCCTGCCCGGAGGCGGTGGTCATCAGCCCCAACATGGAAAAATACGTGCGCGTCGGCCGCGAAGTGCGCGCCATGATGCAAGCGCTGACACCGCTGGTCGAGCCGCTGTCGATCGACGAGGCGTTTCTCGACCTCGCCGGCACCGAACGGCTGCACGGCCTGCCGCCCGCTGTGGTGCTGGCGCGCTTCGCGCAGGCCGTCGAGAAGGAGATCGGCATCACCGTTTCGGCCGGCCTGTCCTATTGCAAGTTCCTCGCCAAGATTGCGTCTGACTTTCGCAAGCCGCGCGGTTTCTCGGTCATCGGCGAGGCCGAGGCAGTCGGCTTCCTCTCGGCGCAGCCGGTGACCATGATCTGGGGTGTCGGAAAGGCATTCAACGCCACGCTGGAGCGTGACGGCATCCGCACTATCGGCCAGTTGCAGCAGATGGATCGCGGCGACCTGATGCGCCGCTACGGCACGATGGGCGACCGGCTCTACCACCTTTCGCGCGGCGAGGACGTCCGCCGCGTCGATCCCGACCAGGATGCCAAGAGCGTATCGGCCGAAACCACCTTCGACACCGACATCGCGTCGCTGGAGGAACTGGTCGCGGTTCTCAGGGGCCTTTCGGAAAAGGTCTCGGCACGGCTGAAAAAGTCAGGCATTGCCGGGCGCACCGTGGTGCTGAAGCTGAAGACCCAGGATTTCAAGCTGCGCACGCGCAATCGCCAGCTCGGCGATCCGACCCGGCTCGCCGACCGCATCTTTCAGACCGGGGTGGAGCTTCTGCGCAAGGAAACCGACGGCACGAAGTATCGGCTGCTTGGCATCGGCGTCAGCGACCTCTCGGACGACGACAAAGCCGACCCGCCCGATCTGGTCGACATCCAATCGCGCAAGCGCGCCATGGCCGAAGGCGCCATCGACGCCCTGCGCGACAAGTTCGGCCGCAAGGCGGTGGAAACCGGCTACACATTCGGCAAGGGCCGCGACACCCATCCGCCGGAGCCGCTCGAGGATTAGGTGCGCTGCAGATCAATCCTGCTCGTCACCACGCTCTTGCCGGTTTTCGGGTCGGTGTCGATGACGGTCAGCCGCATGCCGTTCTCGCCGCGTTTCTCGACCTTCATCTGCGCCCTTCGGTCGCCATTGACCTCCTTGGCCCAGCGAATGCCCAGGTTGATCGCGTTGCCCGAACGGCTGCCGTTAAGCTGCGCCGGTCCCGTGCGAGAGCCGACATAGGTGCCGCTGTATTTGGCACCGCTGGCCTTCAGGTCCGCGCTGATGGCGCGCGTGACCACGACAAGTCCCCGGCAATTGCCGTCGAGCGACAGGGAGGTCGATGTCGCGTTCGAGCTGAGCGTGCAGGACACGTTCACGGTCGGCGCATCGGTGGTGACCTTGACGATACCCTTGCCGGCGAAATTGCCCTTGAACGCCTGGAGAAATTGGGCCTCGTCGGCATGTGCCGCACCTGCCGCAACCAATAAGCCGCCGGCAAGCGCGAATTGCGCGAAGGATCTCATTGAAGCTCTCCTTGTCGATCTTGAAAAAGGCGGGACGGTCCGCGAGCACGGCTGACCACCGGAACTCAACGCCACTTGCCGTTTCAGGTTCCGCCCGCCACACGACTGTTTTACAACATCCAGCCAGTCGCGACTGGCCCAGAAGAATGCCTTGTGTAGCGATTGCGGCAGAAGCCCGCGCCTGCGACATAGCGCGAATGGCACCCACCCCCTCGATCCCCAAGGCCGCGTTCTGGATGGCACTGTCGATCGCTTCCTTCCTTGGGATGACGGTCGCCGGCCGAGCCACGACAGCGGAGCTCAACGTCTTCCAGGTGCTTGAGTTGCGCTCTGTGATCGGCTTCTTCATTCTTCTGCCGCTGGTGATGATGAGTGGCGGTTTTCGAGCCATGCGCACGCAGCGCCCCATTGCCCATATCGCCCGCAACGTCATCCATTACACGGGCCAGGCGGCCTGGCTCTACGCCATCACTTTGATCCCGCTGGCGGTGCTGATCTCGATCGAATTCACCACGCCGATCTGGACAGCTATCCTGGCGGTGATTTTTCTGGGCGAAAGGCTGAACCGGCCCAAGCTGGCAGCGATCGGGCTGGGGCTGATCGGCGTGGTGATCATCGTGCGCCCCGGTGTCGGCTCGGTCGACCCTGGACATCTCGTCGTGCTGGGTGCCGCGGCCTGCTTCGGCATCTCGGTGGTCACGATCAAATCGCTGACCCGGACTGACAGCGTCGTGCGCATCATCTGCTGGATGCTGATTATCCAGTCGATGGTCGGTCTCATCCCGGCGCTCTATACGTGGCGCAATCCGCCACTGGAGCTATGGCCGTGGATCGTGCTGATCGCTTTCACCGGCATGTCGTCGCATTTCTGTATGGCCCGCGCGCTTGGCTATGCCGATGCGACCATCGTCTCGCCGATGGATTTTCTGCGCGTGCCGCTATCGGCGCTGATTGGCTGGCTGCTCTATAGCGAGCAGATCGATGCCTTCACCGCCGGCGGCGCGCTGCTGATCCTGATGGGCAATCTGCTCAATCTTCAGCGCAGGGCTATAAAGCCGGCCGAAGTGGCGGCGTCGTAGTACGCCGGCCGTCAGTTCCCTTCGTCGGGTATGTTGAGAAGATGACCGCAGGCTTTGCAATGCACGGCGTCCAGCTCGTGCCGCCGCAAGCCGCACTGCGGACAGGGAAACAAAACCTTGGCTGGCCGGAAGATCGCCTGAGCCAGTCTGACAAACAGCGATATGCCGATGATCATGGTGACGATTGCGGTCAGCTTGCCGGCTATGCCCGGCAGCACGATGTCGCCGAAGCCGGTCGTCGTCACCGTGGCGACGGTGAAATAAAGCGCGTCGACATAGTTTTCCAGACCGGCGCCAGTGCGGAAGAAGAACGTGTAGACGAAGCCGGTGATGACGAACAGGAAGGTCAAAAGGTTGATGACCGCGTGGCTGGCCTCGCGCCACGGCCTCAGGCCGCGCATCTCCAGATGCCGCCAGAGCGAACCGCTGCGCGACAGCGACCACAGCCGCAGGATGCGCAGGAAGGCGAGATTGGCGAACGCCGTCGGCATCAGCAGCGTCAAAAGGATGAAGACATCGACCCACGACGTCGGCTGCTTCATCAGCCGCAGCATGTTTTTGGAGGCAAGCAGCCGGGCGACCAGATCCGCGGCGACAAGCGCGGCCGCCGAATAGTCGAGCCAGAGGAAGGACGGCTTGTCCTGAAGAACCGGCGTCGCGATGAAGAAGGCGATGATGGCGAGGTCGATGACGACGGCCACCAGTTGGAACCGGAAAGCGGCCGGCGTGCGCCCATGATAGAGCCTGCGCAGCCTGTCACGCAGCCGCGCCAAGGCTGAAACCGCCTGCGACCCGTTCCTCTGCGCCGGCTTCATACTGACTGCGCTGGCGTTCGCGGCAGCGACCGCCCGGCTGACCGCCGCGCGCGAGAAAGAGCGGGGGTCACACCAGCTCCACTTCGACCACACCCGGCACCGCGCGCATCGCCGAAGCGATCTGCGGCGAAATCCGGTAGCGGTTCGGCAGCTCGATCTCGATTTCGCCCTCGCCTTCGTCCTTGATCAGCACGAAGCTGACCTGGCCTTCGCCCCTGACGGTCAGTTGGCCGGCCAGCGTGTTGATCGGCGAGGCGTTGCGCACGAAGATGCGAAGTGCCTTCTGGATACGGCTTGCCTCGTCCTCCAGCGACTGCACCGAGTTGATGCGCAGATTGACGCCTTCCGGCCTGTCCTCGGCGGCAACGGTGATGACCACGGAGCGGCCGGCCTCGAGCAGATCGCGATATTGCGCCAGTCCTTCGGAAAACAGCACGGCTTCGTACTGGCCGGATGTGTCGGAAAAGGCGATAACGCCCATCTTGTTGCCGGTGCGCGTCTTGCGCTCCTGCTTGGACGTCACCGTGCCGGCCAGACGGCCGGCGGCGGCACCGCGTTTGACGGCCGCCGAAAACTCGGCCCACGTCTGAACCCGCATCTTCTGCAGGGCTGCCTTGTACTCGTCGAGCGGGTGCGCCGAGAGATAGAAGCCGACCACCTGGAATTCACGGTGCAGCCGGTCGGCGGCGAGCCATGGCTCCGTCGCCGGCAGATTGAGTGCCTGCGACTGGGCGCCGAGCGAAGCGCCGAAGATGTCGTGCTGGCCGGAAACCGCGTTCTGCTGCGCCAGCGACGCCAGTCCCATCATGCGTTCCACGCCCGCCATCATCGATGCGCGGTCGTGGCCGAAGCAATCGAGCGCGCCGGCCATGATCAGGCTTTCGAAGACGCGCTTGCCGACGATCTTGGGATCGACCCGCTCGCAGAAATCGGCGAGGTTCTTGAACGGCTTTTCGCCACGCTGGGCAACGATGTGCTCGACCGCCGCATCGCCGACGCCCTTGAGCGCTGCCAGCGAATAGTAGATGCGGTTCTCACCGACCTCGAAGGGGCGAAAGCTCGATGTCACCGAAGGTGCCAGAACCTCGATGCCAAGGCGCAGCGCGTCCTGGCGGAAATCGGCCAGCTTGTCGGTGTTGCCCATGTCGAGCGTCATCGACGCCGCCAGGAACTCGACCGGATAATGCGCCTTGAGATAGGCGGTCTGGTACGAAACCACCGCATAGGCGGCGGCGTGCGATTTGTTGAAACCATAGTCGGCGAACTTGGCCAGCAGGTCGAAAATGAAGTCGGCTTGCGGCTTGCCGACGCCACGCTCGACCGCGCCGGAGACGAAGCGCTCGCGCTGCTTGTCCATCTCGGCGCGAATCTTCTTGCCCATGGCGCGGCGCAGCAGATCGGCTTCGCCGAGCGAGTAGCCGGACAGCTCCTGCGCGATCTGCATCACCTGTTCCTGGTAGACGATGACGCCTTGCGTCTCCTTCACCAGATGGTCGATCTTGGGATGGATCGACGCCATCTCCTCCTCGCCATGCTTTCTGGCGTTGTAGGTCGGAATGTTCTCCATCGGACCGGGGCGGTAGAGCGCAACCAGCGCGATGATGTCCTCGATGCAGTCGGGCCGCATGCCGATCAGCGCCTTGCGCATGCCGGCGCTTTCCACCTGGAACACGCCGACCACTTCGCCGCGCGACAGCATGGCGTAGGTCTCGGGATCGTCGAGCGGGATCGTTGCCAGGTCGATCTCGATGCCGCGCCGGCGGATCAGCTTCACAGCCGTTTCCAGCACCGTCAGCGTCTTCAGGCCGAGGAAGTCGAACTTCACCAGCCCGGCCTGCTCAACATATTTCATGTTGAACTGGGTGACGGGCATGTCCGAGCGCGGATCGCGGTACATCGGCACCAGTTCCGACAACGGCCGGTCGCCGATGACGATGCCGGCGGCATGGGTCGAGGCGTGGCGGTAAAGGCCCTCCAGCTTCTGCGCCATGTCGAGCAGCGTCTGGACGATCGGCTCCCTCTCGGCCTCTTCGGCAAAGCGCGGCTCGTTGGCGATGGCGTCGGCGAGCTTGACCGGGTTGGCCGGATTCTGCGGCACCATTTTGGAGAGCTTGTCGACCTGGCCATAGGGCATTTGCAGGACGCGGCCGACGTCGCGCAGCACGGCGCGCGCCTGCAGCGTACCGAAGGTGATGATCTGGCCGACCTGGTCGCGGCCGTATTTCTGCTGGACGTAGCGGATGACCTCCTCGCGCCGATCCTGGCAGAAGTCGATGTCGAAGTCGGGCATCGACACGCGGTCGGGATTGAGGAAGCGCTCGAACAGAAGCGAGAAGCGCAACGGGTCGATGTCGGTGATGGTCGTCGAATAGGCGACCAGCGAGCCTGCGCCCGAACCGCGGCCCGGCCCGACCGGAATGCCCTGCGCCTTGGCCCATTTGATGAAGTCGGCAACGATCAGGAAGTAGCCGGGAAACTTCATCTTGGTGATGATGCCAAGCTCGAAGTTCAACCGCTCGCGGTATTGCTCGACCGTATAGCCGGCGGTTGGGCCATGCATGGCGAGGCGCGCGTCGAGCCCCTCATGCGCCTGGCGGGCCAGTTCGTCGGCTTCCGCCTGCACCGCGGCGTCATTGTCGGCGACATCGCCGCCGGTGAAGCGCGGCAGGATCGGATTGCGGTTTTTGGGATAATAGGAGCAGCGCAGCGCGATCTCGACAGTGTTGTCGATTGCTTCCGGCAGATCGGCAAAGAGCCTGGCCATATCGGCCTGGCTGCGCAGGAAATTGTCCGGCGACAGCCGGCGACGATTATCGGCGGCGACGACCGATCCTTCGGCGATGGCGATCAGCGCGTCATGTGCGTCATAGTCGTCACGAGAGGAAAAGAACGCCTCGTTGGTGGCGACCAGGGGCAGTTCATGGGCGTAGGCCAGATCGATCGAGGATTTCTCGATCACGCGATCATAACCGGAAACCCGGTCCAACTCGACATAGAGCCGGTCGCCGAACATTGCCTTGAGGGTTAAAAGCCGGGCTTCGGCCAGATCGCGGCGATCTTCCTTGAGCGCGGTGCCGATCGGTCCGCGCGGCCCACCGCTGAGGCAGATCAATCCGTCACAATAGCCTTCCATCATTTCGGTGGTCAGATGCACGGCTTCGCCTGGCGGCGTTTCGAGGTAGACGCGGCTGACCAACCTGACCAGGTTGGAATAGCCGGCTTCGGTCGCGGCGAGCAGGACGACCGGCCGCATATCCGGGCCCTGCCGCCTGCGGTCGCGCTGGCCATCGCTGTTTTCGCCGGAAAAGGCGAGCGCCGTCTGGCAGCCGATGATTGGCTGGATGCCGTCCTTCACCGCCTTCTGCGCGAATTCCAGTGCGCCGAACAGATTGTTGGTGTCGGTCACGGCAATGGCCGGGGCTTCGTCCTTGACCGCATGAGCCACCACCTTGCCGATCTGCAAGGCGCCTTCCAGCAGGGAATAGGCCGAATGCACGCGCAAATGGACGAAGGGCCGCGCCGGGGCCTCCGGCCGCGCCGCAGCAATCGCTGCTTCGCGCTTCAGGGGATCGCGGGGAAGTTTTTCGTCGGCCATGGTGCTGTGTGAAGGTCCTGAGTCGATGGAGATGTATTGTCCGGGACCGCGCGATGCCAGTCCAGCACAAACCGCTGCTGATCACAGGCTGCCTGCCCGGCCAGCCTTACGCAAACTCCATGATCACCGCATCCACGGCCAAGCTGTCGCCGGGCTTGGCGTTGAGTTTGGAGACGACAAGGTCGCGTTCAGCACGCAGCACGTTTTCCATCTTCATCGCTTCGACCACCGCCAAGGTCTCGCCGGCCTTGACCTCCTGGCCTTCGGCAACGGCAATCGACACGACAAGGCCAGGCATCGGGCAAAGCAGCAGGTTCGACGTGTCCGGCGCCACCTTTTCGGGCATCAGCCTTTCCAGCTCGGCGGTGCGCGGCAGCATGGCGCGCGCGGTCACCGACATGCCTTTCCAGGCTATGCGAAAGCCGTTGGCAACCGGCCTGACCTGAGCCGTAACCTTGCGCGTGCCGACCGTGCCGCGCCAGACCAGGTCGCCCGGCCGCCAGTCTGATGCAACGGTCAACGCCCTGCCGGCCTCGATCGACAGATCGATTTCCATCGGAATGGAAATCATGCCCTCGATAATCGAGGCCGACAGATAGTCATCGCCGATCTTTACCACCCAGTCGCGCTTCAGAGCTCCCGAATGCGGCGCCAGCCGCCCGCCCAGCCGGTCGAGCCGGTCACGGCGCAGCAGTTCCACCGCCGTCGCAATCGACGCCAACACGGCCTTCTCATCGTCGTTCGGTACGACCGGCGCGAATCCGTCGGGATATTCCTCCGATATGAAAGCGGTCGATATCCGCCCTTCCCGCCAACGCGGATGCTGCATCAAGGCGGCCAGGAACGGAATGTTGTGCTCGATACCGTCGACGACGAAGCTGTCGAGCGCTTCCGACATGGCATCGATGGCCTCCAGACGCGTCGGCGCCCAGGTGCACAGCTTGGCGAGCATCGGATCGTAGAACATCGAGATTTCGGAGCCCTCGGTGACGCCGGTGTCGTTGCGGATGACGACATCGCCGAATTGTCCTTCCTCAGGCGGCCGGTAGCGTGTCAGCCGGCCGATCGACGGCAGGAAGTTGCGGTAGGGATCTTCGGCATAGAGCCGGCTTTCCACCGCCCAGCCGTTCAGCTTGACGTCGCTTTGCTTGATGGCAAGCTTGGCGCCGGCGGCGACGCGGATCATCTGCTCGACCAGATCGATGCCGGTGACGAGCTCCGTCACCGGATGCTCGACCTGCAATCGTGTATTCATTTCAAGGAAATAGAAGTTCTTGTCCTTGTCGACGATGAATTCGACCGTGCCGGCGCTCTGGTAGTCGACGGCCTTGGCCAGCGCCACCGACTGCTCACCCATAGCCTTGCGCGTCTCGGCATCCAGGAACGGCGACGGCGCCTCTTCGGCGACCTTCTGGTTGCGTCGCTGGATCGAGCATTCGCGCTCGCCGAGATAGAGCGCATTGCCATGCGCGTCGGCCAGCACCTGAATTTCGATATGGCGCGGATCGACGACGAATTTCTCGATGAAGACACGATCGTCGCCGAACGAACTCTTGGCTTCCGAGCGCGCGCGGTCGAAGCCGTCGCGCACTTCGGCCTCGCTCCAGGCGATGCGCATGCCCTTGCCGCCGCCGCCGGCCGAAGCCTTGATCATCACGGGGTAGCCGATTTCGCCGGCAATCTTTTCGGCATGGTCGGCATTCTCGATGACGCCGAGCCAGCCGGGCACGGTGGAAACCTTGGCGGCGTTGGCGAACTTCTTCGATTCGATCTTGTCGCCCATCGCCTTTATGGCCTTGGGCTTCGGGCCGATGAAAATGATGCCTTCCGCTTCCAGCGCTTCGCAGAAGGCCGCCCGCTCGGACAGGAATCCGTAGCCGGGATGCACGGCCTGGGCCCCCGTTTCCTTGCATGCGGCGATGATCTTTTCCGGGACGAGATAGCTCAGCGCGGCTGGTGAAGGCCCGATATGCACCGCCTCGTCGGCCATCTCGACATGCACGGCATCGCGATCGGCATCGGAATAGACGGCAACCGTGGCGATGCCCATCTTGCGTGCCGTCTTGATGACGCGGCAGGCAATTTCGCCGCGATTGGCGATCAGGATCTTGGTGAACATGCGAAATGTCATCCCTCGGGTCGGCCGTTCCTTTTATGGCCTGTGCTTGCAGGGTCAAGCCGACCATGCAATTCACTGCCTTTCAATCGACTTGCGATTCCAATTCATCGCCGTGGCCCAGTCAGGGAGCCAGCCGCCAGTTGATCGTGTCGGCAAAACCTGAAACCTTGGAAAAAACTCGCATTGGAGGACGTCTGATGAAAACCCGCGCCGCTGTTGCTGTCGCCGCCGGAAAGCCGCTGGAGATCATGGAGGTCGATCTCGACGGCCCACGTGAGGGCGAGGTGCTGGTCGAGATCAAGGCGACCGGCATCTGCCACACCG
>NZ_RZTT01000137.1 GCF_003996995.1 Mesorhizobium sp. M7A.T.Ca.US.000.02.2.1
GATCAGCCGTGACCACTCGGCGCCCGTCGCCGAGCCGGATCGGAACAGACCTTTCGCAGTCATCTCGCTGATCGGCGGCAAGTGGACGACCTTTCGCGGCTTCGCCGAGGAAGTCGCCGACACCGTGCTCGGCCGCCTGCAGCGCAGCCGCAAGGTGACGACGCAGACCATGCCGATCGGCGGCGGCAGGGATTTCCCGGCTGATGCTGCAGCGCGAGCAAGTTGGCTGGCTCTGGCTCACTCGGAGACGGGCGCTGGAGAACGGCGTCTCGAGGCGCTGCTGTCGCGATATGGCACCAGAGCCACGCAGATCGCCACACATGAGCCGGATGATGAGGGCCGACTGCCGGATTCAGAAAGCTACAGCCGATCGGAAATTGACTACATCGTCCGCACCGAGTTCGTCGAACATCTGGCCGATATCGTCATGCGCCGCAGCACCCTGGCGATATCAGGGTCACTGACGGGCCGGGATCTGCAGGAGATTGCGACGATTGCCGGAGGGGCGCTGGGCTGGAGCGCCGGGCGCCTCGCAGAGGAAGTCGAGGCCGCCGCCCTGGAACTCGAGGACCGGAACCTGATGCGGCTGGGCTGATCATTCCGTCGCCGATGCTCTTTCCCAAGGCAATCCGGTCGGTTTGCCTAAGGATGCGTCGCATCCCCAATCGCTCAACTCACAGGTGGATTGGGATTTTGCCGATGTCAGATATTATTATGGAGAAACAGCTAGTTAGAAAAAAATTAGATAGCCGATGGCTGTGCAATTCTACTGGCTCAGGCACGAAATAACACAGATTGACGTTAAATTAACATAGCCGTATGATCGAGTAACATGCTCACCTCCTAATAGGTCGATGTTGCCCGCCGAAATGCCGGCAGACCGGCGTTTCGGGAAGGGCGAGACCTGTGAATTCCCCATATGTGCATGCGCCAAATCCGGCGAGGGATTGACAGCGATGCAGGGATGTGAAAATTTTTGCACACAAAGATAATAATATCATCTCAGGGAGGAGATGTCTTGAAATCCGGCGGAGCCACTAACCGCGATCATGAGTCCAGCCTCGCCACCCGCGCGGCCTGGCTTCACTATGCCGGGGGTCTGACGCAGGCCCAGGTGGCCAAGCGGCTCGGCCTGACCAGCCTCAAGGCGCATCGGCTCATCACCCGGGCCACCCAGGATGGCCTTGTCAGGGTGATCATCGACGGCGATGTCGGCGAATGCATCGACCTCGAGCAGCAGCTGATCACTGCTTACGGGCTCGACTACTGCGAGGTTGTTCCTGATCTCGATCAGGACGAGCTGCCGCTGAAGGCGCTTGGGATCGCCGGCGCTCAGTTTCTGAAACGAGAGATCGATCGCGGCGAGGACATGCTGATCGGCGTCGGCCATGGCCGTACCCTTGCCGCAAGCGTCGAGTATCTGACGCGCACCGCCGCTGCCCATATCCGTTTCGTCTCGCTGCTTGGCGGCGTGACGCGCAAATTCGCGGCCAACCCGCACGATGTCATGCATCGGCTGGCCGAGCGGACCGGCGCGCAGGCTTATGTGATGCCGGTGCCTTTCGTCGCCAACACCGCCGAGGACCGTGAAGTGCTGCTTGGTCAGCGCGGCATTAGCGATGTCTTCGACCTCGCAAGCCGGTCCGACCTGATGTTCGTCGGCATAGGGACCGCCGAGCGGGAAGCTTCGTTGGTCGCTACCGGCATGATCGAACATTCCGAAATCGATGAGGTGAAACGCGATGGCGGCGTCGGCGAGCTGCTCGCCCACTTCTTCGACGACAAGGGGCGCCCGGTGGAAACGGCGCTGTCGGACAGAATTCTCGCGCTTCCGCGGGACCAGTTGAAGGGCCGCCGGATCGTCGCCGTCGCCGGCGGCAAGATCAAAGTGCGCGCCATCAAAGCGGTGCTCGAAAGCCGCTATCTGAGCGGCCTGATCACCGACGAGTCCACCGCTCGTGCCCTTGTCGAACAGAACAAACCCAATGGCGCGAAGCGCCATGTGAACGGAGGATCGTCAAATGCGTGACAAGCGCGGATCAGCCTTGCTGGCGGTTGCGTCATGAGCGCGAAAGCCGCCACCGCATCGACCAGGCCGGCTTCGCCCGCCCTGCGTCGGGCACTTGCCGGCGCCGCGGTTGTCGTCCTGCTCGGCGCCATGGCGCTCGACACCAAGGTGGTCAGGATCGGCTCTGCCGGCGATGTCCGCAGCGCCGTGTTTTCCGCCGCTGACTACGGCAAGTCGGAGTTTCCCAAGGTGCAGGCCGATGTCGAGGCACGCGCCGCCGACGCGGTGACGGTGGCTGCTGCTATCGCCAAGGACAGGGCGACGGCGGAAAAGGAATATGGCGTGCCGGCGGGCGTCGGACCGGTCATCTCGGTCAAGTTCACCGGTGTCGTCGGCGAAGGAAAATCCGGCATCTACAAGGTCGCCGTCGAAGGCGTGCCGGACACGCTGATGATCCGGGTGCAAACGGGACCGGCGATCAACGGCACCGAGCTTCGCGACGCCACCGGCAAGATCACATTCGGCCAGTTCACCAACCAGATCGAATACCAGGACGCCGGTTCGGCGCTGAACAACGAGATGAAGAAGGAAGTCCTGGCCAAGGTCGACACCAGCACCTTGACCGGCAAGACCGTATCGGTGGTTGGCGCATTCAAGCTGGTCAACCCGAAGAGCTGGCTGGTCACTCCGGTGAGGCTGGAGGTCAAATGAGCGCGGCTGCAGACACCGGACCCGCGACCGGCGACGCCGTGCTTTCGGCGCGCAACATCGTCATGTCGTATGGCGGCGTTCATGCGCTCAAGGGCGTCAATTTCGACATCCATCGCGGCAAGGTCACGACGCTGTTCGGCGAGAACGGCGCCGGCAAGTCGACGCTGATGAAGATCCTGTCCGGCGTCGTCACGCCGACATCCGGCGACATCGTGCTCGACGGCAATCTCGTCAGCTTTTCCTCATCCTCGGACGCGCGCGATCGCGGCATCTCGATCATCCACCAGGAACTCAGCCTGGCGCCGAACCTCAGCGTTCGCGACAACATCTTCATGGGCCGCGAACTGCGCACCAGAACCGGCCTCGACTTCGCCGAAGAATCGCGCCAGGCGCGCGCGCTGATGGCCGATCTCGAAGAGGACATCGACCCGATGACTCTCGTCGAGGATCTGCGCCTGGGTCAACAGCAGATCGTCGAGATCGCGCGGGCGCTGTCGGTCGATTCACGCATCCTCATCATGGACGAGCCGACCTCCGCGCTCAGTGCAACCGAGGTCGAGGTGCTGTTCAAGGTGATCCGCGATCTGACCAGCCGCGGCGTCTCCATCGTCTACATTTCACATCACCTCGAAGAGGCGCTGCAGATCACCGACTACGCCGTTGTCCTGCGCGACGGCGCCATAACGGCAACGGCCGAAGCCAGGGACATCGACCTCGAGTGGATCGTGCGCAACATGGTCGGCGAGAATTTCGATCTCGGCTCGCCGCCGACCGGTCATGCGTTCGGCGAGGTCGCCCTTTCGATCGAGGACGTCAGCGTCGTTGACACTTCGGGCTCGGGCTATTCCGTCGTCGATCACCTGTCGCTGGACGTCAGGGCCGGCGAGATCGTCTGCATCTACGGGCTGATGGGCGCCGGGCGCACGGAGTTGCTGGAGGCCGTCGCTGGACGGGTGCCGATGGCGGGCGGCCGCGCGCTGCTGGAAGGCGAGGACGTCTCGGGGTTGAGCATTGCCCAGCGCATCTCCAGAGGGCTTGTGCTGGTCCCCGAGGACCGCCAGCGCGACGGGCTGGTGCAAACCATGACCGTCGGCCGCAATCTTTCGCTTGCCAGCATCGAGGCGTTCGCCAAGGGACTGTTTCTGTCCCGTTCCAGGGAGCGAGAGCTGGTCGAAGACTCGATCCGCAAGGTGACCGTCAAGACCGCTGGTGGCAACGCCATGATCGGATCGCTGTCTGGCGGCAATCAGCAGAAGGTCGTCATCGGCAAGATGCTGACGACCAACCCCAAGGTCATCCTCCTCGACGAGCCGAGCCGCGGCATCGATGTTGGCGCCAAGGCCGAGGTCTTCCGCTTGTTGAGCGAACGCGCCGCTCAAGGGCTTGCGGTCGTCTTCTCGACCTCTGAGGTCAACGAATGCCTCAGCATTGCCCACCGCATCGTCGTCATGCGGCGTGGCAGGATTTCAGCTGAATTCGGCGCCAACGCCACCAAAGAGCAGATCATGGCCGCCTCCGGCGAAGCCGTGGTCGCCTGATCATCAGAATTTCGGAGCCCAGACCCATGACCGACGTCAGCCAGGCCAGAAAACAGTCCAGTCCAAGCGCGGCCGCCGAAGGCTTCGATCTCGCCAAGCTGCTGCTCGAGGGCCGCGCTTTCTTTGCCCTGATCGTCATCATCGTCGTGTTCTCGATCCTGTCGCCCTACTACCTCTCGGTGGCGAACTTCCTGACCATGGCTTCGCATGTCGCCATCTTCGGAATCCTCGCGATCGGCATGCTGCTCGTCATCCTCAATGGCGGCATCGATCTGTCGGTGGGGTCGACGCTGGGTTTGGCCGGCGTCGTTGCCGGATTCCTGATGCAAGGGGTGACGCTGACCTGGCTGGGCGTCGTTCTCTATCCGCCGGTCTGGGTGGTCGCGGTGCTGGCCTGCATGCTGGGCGCGGTCGTCGGGCTGATCAACGGCGTGCTCATTGCGCGCTTCAAGGTTCCGGCGTTCGTCGCCACGCTCGGCGTCATGTACATGGCGCGTGGCCTGGCACTGCTGATGACCAGCGGCCTGACCTATAACAATCTCGGCGGCAAGCCGGAGCTCGGAAACACCGGCTTCGATGCGCTTGGCTTCAACCGCTTGTTCGGCGTGCCGACGGGCGTCGTGGTTCTCGCGATTATCGCGTTCATCGGCAGCATCGTCCTGAACCGCACCGCTTTCGGGCGCTGGCTCTACGCCTCGGGCGGCAATGAACGCGCGGCCGAACTCTCCGGCGTTCCGGTCAAGACCGTGCAGATTTCCGTCTATGTGCTGTCGGGTATCTGTGCCGCTATTGCCGGCCTGATCCTGTCCTCGCAGTTGACGTCGGCGGGACCGACCGCCGGCACCACCTACGAACTGACGGCCATCGCGGCCGTCGTCATCGGCGGCGCGGCACTGACCGGCGGCCGCGGCAACATCCGCGGAACCCTGCTCGGGGCCTTCGTCATCGGCTTCCTGTCCGACGGTCTGGTGATCATCGGCATCTCATCCTACTGGCAGACAGTGTTCACGGGCGCGGTCATCGTGCTCGCCGTGCTCCTCAATGCCGTTCAGTATCGCCGCCGTAGCAAGCTCCCAAGCGCGACAGGTGGCCAACCGACTTCTCAGAAACGGGGGAAGGCCGAACCGGCCAATCCTGCCCAAGGGAAGACTGCCAGGTGAACTGGCAGCAACACCGCGTAATCATTGGAGGAATGTACATGAAAACCATGTTGAAAAGTCTGCTCGCCGCCGCGATGGTCGTCGGGTTCACGGCCGCCGCGTCAGCCGCGGGCCTGATCTCGATCATCGTCAACGATCCGGCCAACCCCTACTGGCTGACTGAGGGCAACGTCGCCAAGGCCGAGGCCGAGAAGCTTGGCTATACAGCCAATGTCGGCGCCCACAAGGGCGATACCAATACCGAAAGCAATTTGATCGACACCGCCATCACCAACAAGTCGGTGGCGATCATCCTCGATCCGGCCAACGCTGACGGCTCTGTCGGTGCGGTGAAGAAGGCGATTGCAGCCAACATCCCGGTGTTCCTCGTCAATGCCGAGATCAATCAGGAAGGCCTCGCCAAGGGTCAGCTCGTTTCCAACAACGCGCAAGGCGCTGCTCTCGGTGCCCAGCAGTGGGTGCAGGCCGTCGGCGAAAAGGGCAAATATGTCGAACTGCTCGGCGCCCCGTCTGACAACAACGCCGCTACGCGCTCGAACGGTTACGCGACTGTGCTGAGCCAGTACCCGGATCTCGAAAAGGCTGCTTCGCAGGTCGCCAACTGGGATCGTACCCAGGGCCACGACAAGATGCAGAGCATGCTGCAGGCCAATCCCGACATCATCGCCGTGATCAGCGGCAATGATGAGATGGCGCTTGGCGCGGTTGCGGCGCTGAAGGAAGCCGGCAAGCTCGCTGGCATCAAGGTCGGCGGCTTCGACGGCTCCCCGGATGCGGTTGCGGCGATCAAGTCCGGCGAACTGCAGTACACCGTGCTTCAGCCGGTCGCCATCTTCTCGGCCAAGGCCGTGCAGCAGGCGGATTCGTTCATCAAGACCGGAGCCACCGGCGCGGCGACCGAGAAGCAGCTGTTCGATTGCCTTCTCATCACCAAGGACAATGTCGACAAGTACACCGCTCCCTTCGTCCTGTCGGAATGAAACCTGCACAGGGGGTGTCCTAGCGGGCACTCCCTGCCTCTTCTACGAAATGACTGCCCTCGTGAACCGCCTTCGCAACCAATCGGAATTTGCGGCATGAAAGACCTCCTGATCGGCATCGACGCGGGAACGTCGGTGATCAAATCGATCGCTTTCGACCTGTCCGGGCGGCAGCTCGCCATGACGTCGGTGCCCAACAGCTTCGTCACGCTGGAAGGCGGCGGCGCCGAGCAGGACCTCGACCAGACCTGGCGCGACATGGCGCGGACCGTTCGCGATCTCGCGGCCAAGGTTCCCGACCTCGCGCAACGAACCGCGGCGGTTGCTATCACCGGGCAGGGCGACGGAACCTGGCTGATCGATGGCGAGGGCTTGCCTGTCTCGCGCGCCTGGCTGTGGCTCGATGCCCGCGCCGGACATCTGGTGGACGAGATGCGCGCCGACCCCCGGGATCGCAGGCGGTTCGAGCTGACCGGCACGGGTCTCAATTCCTGCCAGCAAGGCGCCCAGCTTGCCTTCATGAAAAAAAACCATTCCGACATGCTGGAGCGGGCGGCGGCCGCCCTGCATTGCAAGGATTGGCTCTACTTCAAGATGACAGGCGAACGCGCCACGGATCCCTCCGAGGGAACCTTCACCTTCGGCGATTTTCGGTCGCGCACCTATTCCGACGAAGCCCTCGACATCCTGGATCTGACGACGCATCGCCGCCTGTTGCCTCCCATGCTCGAAGGCACCACCGACCATCATCTGCTGTCGCGGTCGGCGGCGGCAGAGACTGGCCTGCTCGAAGGCACCCCGGTGGTGCTGGGTTACGTCGATATGGTCATGACGGCGCTCGGAGCCGGCCTCTATGATCCCTCGGGCAATGTCGGCTGCACGGTCATCGGCTCGACCGGCATACACACGCGCTTCGCAGCCACGCCCGACGATGTCGTGCTGAACGACGATGGCTCCGGCTACACGATTGCCATGCCTATTCCGGGCGCCTTTGCACAATTGCAATCCAACATGGCGGCGACGCTCAACATAGACTGGGTGCTTGGCCTTGCGCGCGACGTGCTCGCCACGGCTGGCGGCAAGCCTTCTCATGACGAGTTGCTGAAGGCCCTCGACGCTTGGGTGGAAGCATCGGAGCCTGGTTTGCTGATCTACCAGCCCTACATATCGCTGGCCGGTGAAAGAGGACCGTTCGTCGATCCTGACGCACGCGCTGGCTTCATCGGCCTTTCGGTCAAGCACGGGTTTGGCGATCTGGCACGCGGCGTCCTCGAGGGACTGGCCTTCGCCGCACGCGATTGCTACCAGGCGATGGGCGCCGTGCCGGGCGAAATCCGCCTGTCGGGCGGCGCCGCGCGCAGCCCGTCCCTACGCCGCATCATCGCAGCGGCGACAAGGGCACAGGTGCGCACCAGCAGTCGCCAGGAAGCCGGCGCGGCAGGCGCCGCGATGATGGCTGCGGTCGGCCTCGGCGTCTATGGCTCGATGGAAGACTGTGCCGCCGAGTGGGTAACGCCGCTTCTCGGCGACTGCGATGCCTATGACGAGGCGCTTTCGCAAACCTACGATGCCCTCTTCCCTTCCTTCGTTGCAGCGCGTCAGGCGCTTCGGCCGGTGTGGAAGGGCATGGCGCACCGCACAGGAGCAGGATCTTGAGCAATACAGCAGATGTCGTCGATCTCTTCGTGATCGGCGGCGGCGTCAATGGAGCCGGCATAG
This sequence comes from Mesorhizobium sp. M7A.T.Ca.US.000.02.2.1, assembly GCF_003996995.1. Lineage (GTDB taxonomy): Bacteria > Pseudomonadota > Alphaproteobacteria > Rhizobiales > Rhizobiaceae > Mesorhizobium. The sequence continues at coordinate 8,117 of NZ_RZTT01000137.1, forward strand.
CGCGTGATGCGGCAGGTCGCGGGCTGTCCGTCATCCTGTGCGAAAAGGACGATCTCGCGCAAGGCACGAGCTCGCGCTCCGGCAAGCTGGTGCATGGCGGCCTGCGCTACCTCGAATATTATGAATTCCGGCTGGTTCGCGAAGCACTGATCGAACGCGAGGTGCTGCTCGAGGCGGCGCCGCACATCATCTGGCCGATGCGCTTCGTTCTTCCGCACAGCCCGCAAGACAGGCCGGCATGGCTGGTCCGGCTCGGGCTGTTTCTCTACGACCACCTTGGCGGCCGTAAACGCCTGCCGGGGACAAGAACACTGAACCTCAAGACTGCGCCGGAAGGCGCGCCGATCAAGGACGAGTTCAAGCGCGGTTTCGAATATTCCGACTGCTGGGTCGACGATGCGCGCCTGGTGCTGCTCAACGCCCTGGATGCTAGGCAGCGCGGTGCCAGAGTGCTCACGCGCACCGCCTGTGTCGCGGCCCGCCGCGAAAACGGACTGTGGTCGATCGACATGCAGGATGGTCGCACGGGTGCGGTGACGAAGGTCCGGGCGCGGGCGCTGGTCAACGCGGCAGGCCCCTGGGTCAACGACATTGTCAGCCGCGTCGCCGGCCAGAATTCCACCCGCAATGTTCGTCTGGTGAAGGGCAGCCATATCGTCGTGCCCAAATTCTGGGAGGGGCGGCAAGCCTATCTCATTCAGAACAACGACAAGCGGGTGATCTTCGTCAATCCGTATGAGAACGATCTGGCGCTGATTGGCACCACCGACATTCCCTACGAAGGCAGGCCCGAGGAAGTGGTCGCCGAGGCCAGCGAAGTCGACTATCTGATCAAGGTGGTCAATCGCTATTTCAAGCGGCAGCTGACGCCACAGGACGTGGTCTACAGTTTCTCGGGCGTGCGTCCGCTCTATGACGACAATGCCGACAATCCAAGCGCGGTGACGCGCGACTATATTTTCGAACTCGACGCCTCCAACGGCAACGCGCCGCTGCTTTCGGTATTCGGCGGCAAGATCACCACCTTCCGCAAGCTGTCGGAACACGCGCTGGAAAAGATCCAGCCGTTTTTTCCGACGATGAAGAAAGCCTGGACAGCCAAAATTCCCTTGCCGGGAGGCGACCTGCCCAATGCGGACTTCGAGCAGTTCCTGAGCGATCTACATGCCGAGTTTTCATGGCTCAGCCCGTCGCTGGTAAAGCATTACGCGCGAAGCTATGGCACCCGCGCCAGGCAATTGCTCGCTGGCGCACAGCGCGAGGCGGATCTCGGCCGCCGCTTCGGTCCCGACCTGTATGAGCGGGAGGCAAGGTTCCTGGCCGAGACCGAATGGGCCGGCACATCAGCCGATATTCTGGAACGCCGCACCAAACATGGCCTGCATCTCGATGCGGCCGAGCGGAAAGCATTCGAAGACTGGTTCGATAACATCATGGCGACGGCAGACTGATGGCCTTCACGCTTTCCCTCAACACCAATCCACTGGTCAACCGTTTCGCCGATCCGGACGATCTGATCGACGCGATCGCCTATGGCATCGGCATCCGCGACGTGCAGCTGACGCATGAATTCGTCAATCCGGGCTGGCCAGCGGCGACGATTGCCAAATTCCTGCGCCTGTTCAACAGCGCCTTGGCGCGGACCGGTGTCAGGATCACCTCCGGCATGACCGGACCCTACGGCCGGCTCAACCATTTCGGCCATCCGGATGCGGATGTCCGGCGCTACTATGTCGACTGGTTCAAGACCTTCGCCGACATTTCCGCGGAACTCGGTGCGTCGGGCATGGGCACGCAGTTCGCCATCTTCACCCACAAGGACTTTGACGATCCGCAACGGCGGGCGGCACTGCTCGATATCGCGCTCGAATGCTGGCGCGAGGTGGCCGAGCACGCCAAGGCGGCGGGTCTGTCCTATCTGTTCTGGGAGCCGATGTCGGTGGGCCGCGAGTTCGGCCACACGATCGAAAGCTGCGCCACGCTGCAAGGCGCCATCGATGCGGCGAAGCTGCCCATACCGATGAAGATGATGGTGGATATCGACCATGGCGACGTGACCTCGGCCGATCCTGCCGATACCGATCCCTATGCTTGGGCGAAAGCGTTTCCATTGCAATCGCCGATCATCCACATCAAGCAGTCGTCGATGAATAAGGGCGGGCACTGGCCGTTCACGGCCGCCTACAACAAGGATGGCCGCATAGTGCCGCAGAAGCTGCTGGACGCGGTTCGGCAGGGCGGTGGAACCGACAATGAAATTTGCCTTGAACTTTCCTTCAGGGAGAGGGAACCAGTCGACCATCAGGTTATCGAGATGATCCGCGAGTCGGTGGATTTCTGGGCCCCTCATATCGACAGCGGTCGCGACAGTCTCAAGCCCCGGACCTGAGCGAATACGTCGCCCGAAAGCCGGCTTCGGCCGCAAAAGTATCGAAGGAGAAGAAGAATGGCCCCATATTGGGTCGGCACGAGCTGGAAGATGAACAAGACGCTGTCGGAGGCGTTGCAGTTCGCCGATGCGCTGGCGGCCTTTGTGCCCGATTTCGATCCGGCAATACAGCCCTTCGTCATTCCGCCGTTCACCGCAGCGCGCCAGGTCAAGGCCGCGCTGGCCAACACCCGCGTCAAGATCGGTGCCCAGAACATGCATTGGGCCGATGCTGGCGCCTGGACGGGGGAGATCTCGCCGGTGATGTTGAAAGATTGCGGGCTGGATGTGATCGAACTCGGCCATAGCGAGCGCCGCGAGCATTTCGGCGAGGCCGATGCGACTGTGGGACTAAAAACGGCGGCCGCTGTCAGGCACGGTTTCGTGCCGCTGATCTGCGTCGGCGAGACGCTGGCTGAGCGTGAATCAGGCCGCGCCGAGAACCTGTGCCGTCAGCACCGCCTCGGCGCGCTGCAAGAGCTGAGCGGCGATCAACTGAAGGCGGAAATCCTCTTTGCCTACGAGCCCGTCTGGGCAATCGGCGAGAAGGGCATTCCCGCAAGCGCCGACTATGCCGACAGGCAGCAACAGCTGATCAAGAAGGTTGCCGCCGACCGGCTGCCGATTGCTCCACCTGTGCTTTATGGTGGCAGCGTCAATCCAGGCAACGCGGCCGAACTCATCGGCCAGCCGCATATCGATGGCCTGTTCATCGGCCGCTCGGCGTGGCAAGCGGAAGGCTATATCGACATTCTGAAAAAGGCGTCGGCCGCCATCGCGCGCTGACTGCCAAAAGACCTAGCAAAGGAGTTCATCATCATGAAGATCGCACTCGGAGCCGACAGTGCCGGAAAGCCGCTGCTCGACGTCATCGCCAAGCATCTCGCCACCAAACCCGAACTGCAGGTCGTCGACCTCAGCCAGGCCGGATTCTACGCCGACATCGCCGCCTCGGTAGGCCACGAAATCCTGGACGGCAATTACGACCGGGCCATCCTGTTTTGCGGCACCGGCATTGGCGTCAGCATCTCCGCCAACAAGGTGCCGGGCATTCGCGCCGCATTGACCCACGACACCTATTCCGCTGAGCGCGCCGCCAAGTCCAACAACGCCCAGATCATCACTATGGGCGCCCGCGTCATCGGTCCCGAACTGGCGAAATCGATCGCCGACGCATGGTTAGCCTCGGAGTTCGATCCGAATGGCCCCTCCGCCACAAACGTGCAGGCCATCGACAAGCTCGACGCCAAGCGCTGAAAGACGCGGGGAACCCGTTACTGAGTTAACTGGTCAAGGCGACCCGCATCGCCTCGATCACGGTCACGGCTGAGGCGGCGCCCGGGTCCATGTGGCCAAGCGAGCGTTCACCGAGGCGCGATGCCCGGCCCTTCGTGGCGACCATCGACTTGGTCGCCTCCGCGCCTGCGTTTGCCGCTTGTGCAGCAGCTTCGAGACTGCCCGCCAGATCCTTGCCGGAGGTCAGCGCTTCGCCCGCTGCCTGCGCAGCCGGCGCCCATGCATCGATCATCGTCTTTTCGCCAGGCTCGGCTTTGCCGCGATCCTGAATGCCCTTGGCCATAGCCTGGAACAGGGCGACCACGTCCGAATCGTCGAGCGTCGTCTTGCCCTTGACGGCTGCCGCGCCCCGCATGAACGCGGTCGCATAGAGCGGCCCGGAGGAGGCGCCGACGGCATTCAGGAACGATTTGGCAGCGGTGTTCAGCAAGCTGGTCGGGTCGGTGGCCCCGGTGTCCAGTGCGGCGACTGCATCGCGTGCAGCGGAAAATCCAAGCTCCATCGCGATGCCGTGGTCGGCGTCGCCGATAACCCCGTCAAGCGCGCATAGTCGGTCCCTGTCGGCGGACATGGCGGTTGCGATCGCCGCGAACATCGCGACAAGGTGGGCGGTGTCGATTGTCGTCATATCTTAGTCCTTGCCACAGAAGTGGGTTTAGCCGGCGCGAAACATGGCGCAGTCGCAGGGATGGTCCAGCATCGTCTGCAACTCGCCGTCGAGTTGGTGCAGCGTGATCGATGCACCAGCCATTTCGAGCGAGGTGCAGTAATTGCCGACCCAGGTCGCATGAATGGACACACCGATCTCGTCGAGCCTCTGCTTCACGCGCCGGTTCATGATGTAGAGTTCCATCAGCGGCGTTGAGCCCAGCGAATTGACGAGCACCGCGACCTTGTCGCCGCGCGTAGGCGCCATCTCGTCGAGGATCCTGTCCAGCATCTCGTCGGTGATCTCGTCGGCTGTTTTCAACTTTTCGCGCGCGATGCCCGGCTCGCCATGGATGCCCATGCCGATCTCCATCTCGTCCGGCCCGATCTCGAAATTCGGCCGGCGGGTCTGCGGCAGCGAACAGGGCGACAGCGCCACGCCCATGGTGAAGGTGTGGTCGTTGGCCTTGCCGGCGATGCGCTCGCATTCGTCGAAGGACAGCATCCGGTCGCAGGCGGCACCGGCCGCCTTGAAGATGAAGAAATTGCCGGCGACGCCGCGCCTCTTGTGCCGCTGGTCGCGCGGTGCCGAGGCGACGTCGTCGGTGCTCAGCACCGTGCGCACCTCGATGTCGTCCATGGCGGCCATCTCGGCCGCCATGTCGAAATTCATCACGTCGCCGGCATAGTTGCCGTACATGAACAGCACGCCGGCGCCGCCGCTGACTGCCTTTGCGCATTCGAGGATCGGGTCCGGCGGTGGCGAGGCGAAGACATTGCCGATGGCCGCCGCATCGGCCAATCCCTTGCCGACGAAGCCAAGAAAGCTCGGCTCGTGGCCCGAGCCGCCGCCAATGACGAGGCCCACCTTGCCCTGGCGCGGTCCGTCGCAGGCGATGATGGAGCGTGGACTGCCGTCCACGCTTTTGAGATGGCGGGGATGCGCTGCCAGGATGCCTTCCAGCATCTCGTCGACGGCACGGTTGCCGGCATTGATGATCTTCTTGGTCTGCACCCGGCATCCTCCCGATTTCGGCATTTTCGCAGATAATACCGGGTGTTACCGGGATTTCCACCCGGCAAGGAGCATTTCGTGCGCAGAGGTGTTCCCGCA
>NZ_RZTT01000138.1 GCF_003996995.1 Mesorhizobium sp. M7A.T.Ca.US.000.02.2.1
CGCCAATGTTTGGAAAAAAGCCGCTCTGCAACTGGACGGTTCGGCGATCGTCATCCGCGAGGGAGAAGCCACCCGCCGCATCGATCTCACCACATTGGACGTGGATGCCGAAGGCTTCGTCTTTCGCGCCGAGGAGACCTACGACCCGCCGACGCTGCCCCTCGACGCCAAGGGCCAGGGCAAACCCTACGCCGTCTACGGCTATGGCGCGCAGATCGCCGAATTGGAGGTCGACCTCAAGCTCGGCACGGTGAAGCTGCTGAAAATCACCGCCGCGCATGATGTCGGCAAGGCGATCAACCCGCTGCTGGCCGAGGGCCAGATCGAAGGCGGCATTGCGCAAGGCATCGGCATGGCGCTGATGGAAGAGTATATCCCCGGCCGCACCGAGAATTTGCACGATTATCTCATCCCGACCATTGGCGACGTGCCGCCGATCGAAACCATCCTGATAGAAGTTCCGGATCCGGAAGGACCCTTTGGTGCCAAGGGTTTGGGCGAGCACGTGCTGATCCCGACGGCGCCGGCGATCCTCAACGCCATCCGCCACGCCACCGGTGTGCTGGTCACCAAAGTTCCGGCGACGCCGACGCGTATCCGCGCTGGCATCCGGGAGAAAGATGGCATCCGCGAAAAGGAGCACGCCGATGACCGAGCTTGCCGAACGCTTCGAGACCCATGATCCCGGCGAGAAGCTGGTGGCGGAGAAGATCCGCTGCGATGCCTGTCCGGTGATGTGCTACATCGCGGATGGGCGCACCGGCGCCTGCGACCGCTACGGAAATGTCGGCGGCAGGATCGTGCGGATGGATCCGCTGACCATCCTCGACCATGCGGCCGAGACCGGCGCGGCGATCGTGCCGTTCGTCGCCGTGGGCGAGGCCTGGGACGGCGAACTGGTCAACACCGGCCGCCGCTTCGTCACCGCAATCGGCGCCGGCACCACCTATCCCGACTACAAGCCGGCCCCCTTCATCGTCAGCCAGGAGGTCGAAGGCGTCGATCTCGTCACCGTCGTCACGGAAGGCATTTTTTCCTACTGCGGCGTCAAGGTGAAGATCGACACCGACCGTCATATCGGACCCGAAACGGCTGTCGTACGATCGCAAGGAGAAGCGATCGGCCATGTCACGACGGGCGAGTATGGCTCGCAGATGCTGTCGCTGGGCGGTGTGCACCATCTGACCGGCGGCTCCAAGGCCGAGGGGCGCGCCACCTGTGACGCGCTGCTCAATCTGTGCAACCGCAAGCCAGTGGAACTGGCCATCGACGGCGGCGCCACCATCATAGTCGAAGCCGGCAAAGCACCTGTCATCGACGGCAAGCAGGAACACCGAATGCGCGTCGGCTGCGGCTCGGCCACCATCGGCATGTTCGCCACGCAATGGCGCGGGCTTGTCGACGAGGTGGTGGTGGTCGACGACCACATCACCGGCGTTGTTTCCGAGCATCAGGCCGGCAAGGTGCTGGGCTGGCAGGATACCGGGATAAAGATAATCGGCCGCCGTTCGACGCCGGGCCGCTATTTCAAGGTGTCCGAACCCGGGCTGGGCTGGGGCGGCACCAGCATTTCAGACCCGCTGTCGATCCTCGGAGAGTGGAACGCCAAGAAAGGCGCGCGGCCGGGTCTGTCGCTGCTGATGGTGTCGACCACCGGCGAGCAGTTCGCCTATTACGAGCTCGATGACGAGCTGAAACCGGTGCAAAAACCGTTTCCCGAACGGCTGCAAAAGTCGGTCGGCCTGATCGAGGACAATTGCGAGCCGGCTTTGTGCACCGTGCTGTTCATCGGCGGTGCCGGCGGTTCGCTGCGGGCCGGCGTCACCGAAAACCCGGTCAACCTCACCCGCTCGGTTCAGGGCCTGACCACCTATGTCACGGTCGGCGGCGCGCCAGTCTATGTCTGGCCGGGCGGCGGCATCACGCTGATGGTCGATGTCACCAGAGTGCCTGAGGGTGCCTTCGGCTATGTGCCAACGCCGGCGCTGGTGGCTCCTATCGAATTCACGCTGCGCCGCGACGACTATGTCAGGCTCGGCGGCTACGAGGCCGAGATCCGCAGCGTCGAGGATATTGTCGCAAAAGGCGGTGAGTACCTGAATCCGCGCCGCGGCACAGGCGCCGAAGCCACCAATCCATGGCCGCCACTCGAGCAGTTGCGCCGTGCCGGCTCGAACGGGGCCGGGTGATGCAAGGCCCGCAAGCCAACTGGCTGCAGGACGGCAAGCGGCTCCATCTCAACCACGGGCCGATCGACCTGATCGTCGAGGTTTTTGGTGAGGCGGATGAATGCCGCCGAGCCTATGAACAGGCGGTAGCGCGGTTCCAGACGATCCTGATGGAGCTGGTCGAGGAGCTCCCCGAATTGCGACTACCGGCGTTTTTCCTGGCGCCGCGCACCTTCGCCGGCCCGACGGCGCGCCGCATGGAAGCAGCCGTCATGCCCCTGGCGGAATGCTTCATAACACCGATGGCCGCCGTCGCGGGATCGGTAGCCGACGAAATGCTCGCCGCATTGCTTGCCGGCCGCAAGCTCGAGCGCGCCTATGTCAACAATGGCGGCGACTGCGCAATCCATATCGGCAGGGGACAGTCGATGGGCTTGGCGGTCGCCGGCACCGGCAACGGCATGGCCGACCGGATCACGATCCGCGCGGAAGATGGCGTTCGTGGCGTTGCCACCAGCGGCTGGCGCGGCCGCTCCTTCTCGCTTGGCATTGCCGACGCCGTCACCGTGCTCGCGCGGACCGGCGCCGAGGCAGATGCGGCAGCGACCCTCATTGCCAACGCGGTGGACCTGCCCGGCAATCCCGCCATCAAGCGCATTCCCGCACATGAACTGTCGCCCGACAGCGATCTCGGCGCGCGCCTGGTGACACATGGTGTCGGCACGCTTGCCCTTGGCGAAGTGGCGCGGGCGCTGGACAATGGCCTTGCCGTCGCCGAAGATTTTCGCCGGCGCGGCCTGATTGCCGGATCGGCGCTGTTTCTTGGCGGTGAGGCCCGCATCAGTGGCTCGGTCGCGCTTGCAGCGCCCAACAAAAGTTCGAGGGAGGAAGTTGCCCATGCCTGAGTTTTCGATCCGCAAAATCGCGGTGCTGACCGAAGAGATTTTTCACGAGGGCGGGCCGGTGGCCCAGGTGCCGCGCCGCCGCGCCGCCGCGATGGCCCTGGTGAAAAACCCGTTCGCCGGGCGCTATGTCGAAGACTTGCAGAGCGCCATGGACGATCTGAAGCCGCTCGGCCTGTTGCTCGCCGACCGGCTGATCGCGGCGCTCGGCGGCGACGTCAAGCAGATCGACGGCTACGGCAAGGGCGCCATTGTCGGCACGGCGGGCGAGTTGGAGCACGGTGCGCTGTGGCATGTGCCCGGCGGCTACGCCATGCGCGAACGGCTCGGCGACGCCAAGGCGATCGTGCCGTCGGCCAAGAAGGTCGGCGCGTTCGGTTCACAGCTCGATGTACCGCTCGGCCACATCAACGCCGCCTATGTGCGCAGCCATTTCGACGCCATGGAAGTCGGCATCAGCGATGGTCCGCGCCCGGACGAAATCCTGTTCTGCCTCGCCATGACCTGTGGCCCGCGCATCCACAATGGCATGGGTGGTCTCGCGGCCGATGACATCAAAGCCTGGGATGGCTTGCGGTGAGCGGCGAGGACAATCTGCTCAAGCTGGTCGAGGTCGAGGCGCCGGACGACCAGGATTACCTCCTGCAGGAGCAGGTCGGCTTCATCCTGCGCAAGGCGCATCAGCGCCATGTGGCGATATTTGCCGCGCATATCGGCGATCTGACGCCGCCGCAATTCGCGGCGTTGGCCAAGCTGCGTGACGTCGGCGAGACCTCGCAGAACCAGCTCGGCACGCTGATCGCGATGGATGCGGCGACGGTGAAGGGCGTCATCGACCGGCTGAAGGCGCGCGGCCTGGTCGAGCTTTCCAGGCACGAGGTCGACAAGAGACGGCTGCTGGTCAATCTGACCGCGGCAGGCCGCGATGCCATCGACCGCCTGATCCCGCTGGCGCGCGAGATCACCCAGGAAACGCTGGCGCCGCTCTCGGCCAAGGAGATCGCCACCTTCATGAAGCTGCTGGTGAAGCTGGCTTAGACCGCCGGGCGCCAAAAAGGCACCCGGCAGGAAGCTTGGCTCAGAGGCCGTTGTCCTTCAGCACCTGGGCAGCGTTTTCCTTGGTGATCTTCTCGGTCGGCAGAGTGATGGTCTTTTCGACCTTCTCGCCGTTGAGGAACTTGATCGCCTGGCGCAGGCCTTCGGCGCCGGGAGTGACATAGGTGAAGGTCGCCGTCAGCTCGCCCTTGTTGACCATCTGCACGCCTTCGTTGGGCAGGCCGTCAATGCCGATGAACTTGATGTCCTTTTCGCGGCCGACATCCTTGGCGGCGAGATAGGCACCATAGGCCATCGGGTCGTTGTGGCCGTAAACGAGATCGATCTTCTCGTTGCTCTTCAGCGCGTTGGCCATCAGATTGTAGGCCTGATCCTGCTTCCAGTCGCCCGACTGCTGGTCGAGCAGATATTTGATGCCCGGCTCTTTGTCGGTGAATTCGTGGAAGCCGTCGTGGCGGTCATGCGCCGGCTGGGTGCCCATGCCGCCCCAGATCTCGACGACGTTGCCTGCAGCCTTGCCCTTGCCGCCAAGCAGTTCGACGGCATATTCGCCGGCCGCGCGTCCGATCAGCGCGTTGTCGCCACCGACGAACTGCGTGTAGTCCTTGGTCTCGACATTGCGGTCGAGCACGAAGACCGGGATCTTGGCATCGATCGCTTGCTGCACGACGCCGGTCAGGCCGGCCGATTCCTTCGGTGACACCAACAGCGCGTCGACTTCCTGGCGGATCAGGTTCTCGACATCGGCGACCTGCTTTTCGGTCTTGTCCTCGCCGTCGGTGATGATCAGTTCGACCTCGGGATGCTTGGCGGCTTCGGCCAGAATGTCCTTGTTGAACTGCGCGCGCCAGGGCTCGATCGTCGTCACCTGCGAGAAGCCGATCTTCCACTTCTTGTCCTGGGCGAAGGCATTGCCGGTGGTCAGCAGCGCGGTGGCGGTCAGCAGTGCCGCGGTCACGGCGGCAAGCTTCAACATGTCACGTCGTTTCATTTTTTGTTTCCTCCGAGATTGAGAGACGGTGTCTCTTGCGACGGCCGCTTTGCCGCGGCCGTTTCCTTGTGCGCCGATTGCCCGCCGGGCAGGCGCAGATAGGCCAGGAGATCACCGGCATTGCGCTCCTGCACGAGCACGGTGCCGATGATGATCATCCCCTTCAGCACCAGCTGAAGGTTCGAATTGATGTTGTGGAGCTGCAGGATGTTGGAGAGCAGACCGAAGATCAGCACGCCGCAGAACGTGCCGGTGAGGCTGCCGCGCCCGCCCATCAGGCTGGTGCCGCCGATGACCACGGCGGCGATGGCGTCGAGCTCCAGCCCGGCGCCGGCATCCGGCTTGCCTTGCCGGTACTGTGCGACATAGAGCACGGCGGCGATGCCGGCGAGCAGCCCCGAGACGGCATAGGTTGCGATCTTGACGCGGCCGGCGGCGATGCCGGAGAGGCGCGCCGCCTCCTCGTTGCCGCCGATGGCATAGACGTAACGGCCGAACGGCGTGAAGCGCAGCACCGCGCCATAGATCAGGATGGCGCCGAGGAAGAACAGGCCCGGCATCGGGATGATGCCGAACACCAGCGAGCGCAGGATCTCGAAATCGGCGGTCGCGTTGGAGCCTGTATAGACCGGCAGCACCGCATTGTTCTGGCCGGCGGTCAACCGTGCGATGCCGAGCGCCGTCACCATCATCGCCAGGGTGACGATGAAGGGCTGCAGGCGCCCGGCAACGATGATGAAGCCGTTGAGCGCGCCGAACAGCAAACCAACGCACGGCGCCACCAGCAGCACGCCGAGCACACCGAATTTCGGCTCGATCTGCGGCAGCAGAAACCACAGCGACAGGCAGCACAGGACCACGCCGACGACGGCGGGCGTGACCAGGCCGCGAATCCCGTCCAGCTTGATCTCACGGAGGAGGTCGGCGCCGGCACGGGATTTTGCCAGGTTCTGGAAAATGAAACGGGTGACGACGAAACCGAGGCAAAGCGCCACCAGGGCGACGGTTGGCACGCCCAGCACGACGCCCGGCGTCACGCCTGGAACCGTCAGCAGCATGGCGCAGACCACCGAGCAGATGGCCATCAGCGAGCCGACGGAGAGATCGATGCCGCCGGTGATGATGACAGCCGTCATGCCAGTGGCGATCAGGCCGGTGGTCGACACCTGGCGCAGCACATCGAGCAGATTGCCGTAGGAGAGGAAGATGTTGTTGCCCTTCGAGCTCATCGGCGAGCCCAGGACACCGATCAGGAAGATGGCGATCAGGCCCCAATAGAGCTTGGTCCGGGACAGGAGTTTCAAAACGGTCATGCGGCTGGTCTCGATATGGTCCGGCGCGGGGCGGCGAGGCGCATGATGGCCTCCTCACTGGCCGCGTCGCGGGAAAGAATGCCTGTCTGGCGGCCATCGGCCATCACCAGGATGCGGTCGGAGAGGTGCAGCAGCTCCGGCAGTTCGGAGCTGATGACGGCGATGGCGAGACCGTCGCGCGCCAGCTTGAAGATCAGGTCGTAGATCTCGCGTTTGGCGCCGACATCGATGCCGCGCGTCGGCTCGTCGAGCAACAGCACCCTCGGCTTCGTCGCCAGCCATTTGCCGATGACAACCTTCTGCTGGTTGCCGCCCGACAGCGTACCGGCGGGCTGGTCGATGTCCCGGCAGCGGATGCCGAGGGCCTTGACCGCCTGCCGCGCCAGCCCCTGCTCGCCGGCCAGCGAGCGGATGCCGAAGCGGGCCAGCGAGCCGACCAGCGGCAGCGCGACATTGTCCGCGATCGAAGCCTGCAGATGCAGCCCTTGCGTCTTGCGGTCCTCGGTCACCAGCGCAATGCCCAGCCGCCTCGCATCGCGCGGCGAACGGATGTCCACGGGATGGCCGTCAATACGGATTTCGCCGCCGGTGCGGCCATTGCTCGAGCCGAAGATCGCTTCCAGGATCTCGGTGCGGCCCGAACCCAGCAGCCCGCCAATGCCGAGGATTTCTCCGGCGGCAAGATCGAAGCCGACGCCGTCGATCACCGTGCGCCAACCATGCGCATCGGGCTTCGACAGCGACAGGTTTTCGACCGAAAGCACGGTCATGCCGCTGGTGTTGCGCTCTTCCTCGGAGGAAGCGAGCAGGTTGCGGCCGACCATCGCCGAAATGATCGTATCTTCGTCGAGCCTGGCCATCGGCTCGGTCAGCACATGGCGGCCGTCGCGAAACACGGTGACGCGGCTGGCCAGGTGCATGACCTCGTCGATGCGGTGCGAGATGTAGACGATGGCGACGCCGCTGTCGGCAAGCTGGCGGATGATGCGGAACAGCCGCTGGCATTCGGCCGGCGACAGCGCCGAGGTCGGCTCGTCCATGATCAGGATGCGTGCCGACATCGACAGAGCCTTGGCGATCTCGACCAGTTGCTGCTCGCCGACACGCAGGGCGCCGACGCGGGCTTGCGGATCGAGTTCGATGCCGAGCCGCTGCAACAAAGCACCTGCCGCGCGGCTGCTCGCCTTGCGGTCGACGATCAGCCCGGCGATCAGCTTCTCGCGGCCGAGGAAGATGTTGTCGGCGACGCTGAGTTCGGGCACCAGGTTGAGCTCCTGATGAATGATGGCGATGCCGGCATCCTCGGCGTCGCGCACGCCGGCGAAGCTGACGGGGCGGCCATCGACGCTGACCGTGCCTTCATAGTCGGTATAGACGCCGGAGAGGATTTTCATCAGCGTCGACTTGCCGGCGCCGTTCTCGCCCATCAAGGCATGAACCTCGCCGCGACGCAGCTCAAAGCCGACATCGACAAGCGCGGCGATGCCGCCGAAGCTCTTGGAAATGCGCTCGGCACTCAGAACGATGTGCGACCGATCGGCCGCACCGTGCTCCGGTGAAAGGGAATTGCTCTCTTGCATGACAATGGCGGCCTCCCTTCCGTCGTCGTCAACTTCCCGCAAACGCTAATCTAAACGTTTCGATCATGTCAAGCCGATATAAGGTGCCGGGCGTTTGATGCAATTCGATTCTTGCTTAAAAGGACAGGATTCCGTACGTATTGGCCAACAAGGGTGGCGAAACGTTTCGAAAATGACAGCGTCAGGGCAAAAAAGACACCGCAAATCCACCGCGCCCACCATGCTTCATGTGGCTGAAGCGGCGCGTGTTTCTGTCGCCACCGTTTCGGCGCTGATCAATGGCACGGCGACGGTCAGCCCGGAGCTTAGCCAGCGCATCGAGCAGGCAATCCGCGATATCGGCTACAAGCGCAACGCGATCGCCCGCAGCCTGAAGATGGGCACGACCCGCACCATCGGACTGACCGTGCCGCACATCACCAACCCGTTCTTCACCGATGTCGTCTCGGTCATCCAGCAGGCCTTCGACCGGGCCGGCTATGCCGTCATGCTGTGCTGCACGGACGAGGATTTGAACACCCAGGACGACCAGATCAGGCTGCTGCTCGACCGCATGGTCGACGGGCTGATCGTGGCGCGCGTCGGCGACGGCGCGATCCTCAAGCGGATCGTCGACGACGCCAACGTGCCGGTCGTGCTGCTCGATCGTATCTGCAAAGGCATCGACACCGATGCCGTGGTGCTGGACAACCAGCGCGCGGTGTTCGACGCCATCACCTATCTGATCAATCTCGGCCACCGGCGCATCGGTTACATCACCGGCACCTCGGACATCTCGCCGATGCATGACCGCATGGCGGGATATCGCGAGGCGCTTCACGCCGCCGGCCTGCCGATCGCCGAGGAGCTGATCCGCTTCGGCAATTTCCACGAGATCGACGGCTATAACGAAACCATGCAGATGCTTTCCTCGCATGATCGTCCAAGCGCGATCTTCTCGGCGAACAATCCGATGGTGATCGGCACCATGAAGGCGATCCGCGACATCGGCCTGTCCTGCCCGGAAGATATTTCGGTCGCCTGCTTCGACGACTTTCCATGGTCCGACGTGTTCCAGCCGCAGTTGACCACGGTGGCCCAGCCCGTGCAGGCGATCGGCGAACAGGCGGCCAATCTGCTTCTCGATCGTCTCGCCGGCAACAGGGACGCGCCGCCGCGCAAGCTTTTGCTCAAGGGCAGGCTGATGATCCGCAATTCATGCCGTCCGCTCGGCGCGATTGCGCAGAGCGTGAGCGCGTAGCCTGCCCCCGGCGTAAGTCGTACCAGGATTTGTCAGGCCGCCTGCGACAGGGATTTGTGCGCGTCGGCCAGGATCTCGAACGATCGCACCCGTGCCGCATGATCAAAAATCTGCGCGGTGACCATCAGGTCGTCGGCACCGGTGCGGCGCACGAAGGCATCGAGGCCTTGCCGCACCGTTTCCGGAGAGCCGACGACGGCGCAGGACAATGCCTGGCCGAGCATTGTCTTTGCCATCGGATCGAGATCGCGGTCATAGTTCTCGACAGGTGGCGGCAGCCGGCCGGCCCGACCGGTGCGCAGATTGACGAAAGCCTGTTGCAGCGAGGTGAACAACAAACGGGCCTCCGCATCGGTGGGCGCGGCGAAGACATTGAGGCCAAGCATGACATGCGGCTTGTCGAGCTGCTCGGACGGCTGGAAGCGCGAGCGGTAGACATCCAGCGCGTGATCCAGCTCCGCCGGCGCGAAATGCGAAGCGAAGGCGTAGGGCAGGCCGAGCATGGCGGCGAGCTGCGCGCCGTAGAGGCTGGAGCCGAGGATCCAGACCGGCACGTTCTGGCCTTCGCCGGGCACGGCGCGAATTCGCTGGCCTTCCTCGGCCGGCTGGAAATAGCCCATCAGCTCGACGACATCCTGAGGGAAATTGTCGACCCCGGCCTCGAGATTGCGGCGCAAGGCACGGGCGGTGCCCATGTCGGTGCCGGGCGCCCGGCCGATGCCGAGATCGATGCGGCCCGGATGCAAGGCGGCCAGCGTGCCGAACTGCTCGGCAATCACCAGCGGCGAATGGTTGGGCAGCATGATGCCGCCGGCGCCGACGCGAATGGTCTTGGTACCGCCGGCGACATGGGCAATGACGACGGCTGTGGCCGCGCTGGCGATACCCGGCATGTTGTGATGCTCGGCCAGCCAGAAACGCTTGTAGCCCAGGCGCTCGGCATGGCGGGCAAGATCGAGCGAGTTGGCCAGCGACTGCGAGGCATCGCTGCCTTCGACGATCGGCGACAGGTCGAGAACGGAAAGAGCGGTCATGGATGGGATCCTGTGTCAGGACCGCATGTAGGAAGCATCCGGCGGCGCCGCAAATTCAAAAATATTGATCAGCCTTTGATAGCTTCGGGGTCGGCGATGTCGTCCTCCTCGACGACAACCGCGTGCTGCGCGGCGAGAAAATTGCCGACATGGCTGAGCCCGTCGAAATGATCGCAGAATACCTTGATGACGACCAGCAGCGGCACCGCCATCAGGGCGCCGACGAAGCCCCACAACCATGACCAGAAGGCGATGGCGATCAAGATTGCCACGGCGTTGATCTCCAGACGCCGGCCGACCACCATCGGCGTCACGAACTGGCCTTCAACGATGTCGCACAAGATCACGAAGGCCGGCGCCAGAAGCGCGTAGAAGATGGTATCGAAGCTGATCAACGCCATGACCGTGACAAGCACGATGGTGATCAGCGCTCCGACATAGGGCAAGAAGTTGAGCAACGCCGCGGCGGCTCCCCAGACCAGCGGGTTGGGCATGCCGAGCGCCCACAAACCGAGAGCGATGACCGTGCCGAGGCCGGCATTGATGATGGTGACGGTGAGCAGATAGTGCGAGATTTCGCGCTCGACGTCATAGACGACGCGCAGCGCCCGTTTCTTTTCGCTGAGGCTGGCGAAGGACTGGATGATCTTTTCATAAAACATCGTGCCGGAGGCGAGCAGGAACAGCGACAGCACGAAGATGATGGTCAGGCCTGTCCCGGCCGACAGGATGTTGCTGGCGGCCGCCGACAGGATGCCGGACTGCGCCATCGCCACCCTCTGGATGCCCGGCTCCTGCGACGT
This sequence comes from Mesorhizobium sp. M7A.T.Ca.US.000.02.2.1, assembly GCF_003996995.1. Lineage (GTDB taxonomy): Bacteria > Pseudomonadota > Alphaproteobacteria > Rhizobiales > Rhizobiaceae > Mesorhizobium. The sequence goes on from NZ_RZTT01000138.1 coordinate 11,088, forward strand.
CTGGGTCAGCTGTTCGATCTGATGCGAAATCTGCATGATCTTCTCGAGTGGGCGGCGCAATTGCGCCAGCCGTTCGGCAAGTTGCTGGCCTATCGAAGAGGTGTTGTTGATGAGGTCGATGATCGGTCCGCTGAGCAGGTAGCCTACGCTGGCAAAGATGCAGATCGACAACAGCACCAGAAGGGTCGCCGAAACCACTTCGGAGATGCCGTGCCTGCGCAGGAGCCTAACGATCGGCGTCAGCGTCAGCGCCAGCAGGAAAGCCAGAATGACCGGCATGAAGAAAGCGCGAGCGAAGTAGAGCGCATAGATGGCCATGAACAGGAAAATGCCGACCAGCAGCGAGCGCATCAGATGCGTGTCGGCGCGGGCCGCAACGCGCGAATCCGACTCGTCGGCGATGGCGCGGCCCAAGGCAGCGTGTTCTGTTTTCATGCTCACCCTCGAGCCGGCGCCCTCGGCGATCGGCTATTGCTTGCATGAACGCAGAGTTATGGGCGCAGGTTCCATGAGCCGGCTTCCGGAATGAGGCCCGTTTGCACGGGTCCGGAAATCAGAGCGCGCCGCAGCATCCAGGCCTGCACTCACGGAGTTGGAAGAAAGATTTGGCTTCTTCCGAATGTCGTGGCGACGAGAACGATAAATCCGGCCCTTCTCAATGGTAGCAGCCAGCAGCCGACATTTCCGTCAGGCTGGCGCGGTGACGGCTGTGGCAGCCCTGGCTGTTTCCTTGCGCACGATCGGCGCCACCCTGGTGCCGTAGAGTTCGATCGCCTTCATGATCTTGGCATGCGGCATGGTGCCGATCGCCATTTGCAGCAGGAAGCGGTCATTGCCGAAGATCTTGTGCTGGGCGACGATCTTCTCAGCCACTTGCTCGGGACCGCCGACGAACAACGCGCCGTTCGGGCCGCGCGACTGGTCGAAATGCGCTTGGGATGTCGGACCCCAGCCGCGCTCGCGGCCGATGCGGTTCATCACCTCCGCCTGCGGGCCGTAAAAATCGTCGGCCGCCTGCTCGGTCGTCTCGGCGATGAAGCCGTGCACGTTGATGCTGGTGGCAAGGCCCCTCGGGTCGCTGCCGGCGCGCTTGGCGGCTTCGCGATAGAGATCGAACAGCGGCGCGAAGCGCGCCGGCTCGCCGCCGATGATGGCGAGCGCCAGCGGCAGGCCGAGCGCACCCGCGCGGGCGGCAGACTGCGGCGTGCCGCCAATGGCGATCCAGACCGGTAGCCTGTCCTGGAAGGGCCGGGGATAAACGCCGCGATCGTTGATCGGCGCGCGCAGATTGCCGGACCAGGTAACCTTCACGCCGTCGCGGATGGCAAGCAGCAGATCGAGCTTTTCGGCGAACAGTTCGTCATAGTCCTCGAGGTTATAACCGAACAGCGGGAAGGATTCGATGAACGAGCCGCGTCCGGCCATGATCTCGGCGCGGCCGCCCGACAGAAGGTCGAGCGTTGCGAACTGCTGGAACACGCGCACCGGGTCATCGGAAGACAGAACGGTGACGGCACTGGTCAGCTTGATGCGCTTCGAGCGCTCGGCGGCCGCGGCCAGGGCCACGACCGGTGCGGAGGCGGCATAGTCGGGCCGGTGATGCTCGCCGAGGCCGAAGACGTCGAGGCCTACCTGATCGGCCAGCTCGACCTCCTCGATCAGGTTGCGCAGCCGCTCATGCGGGCCGATGGCGCCGGGGCCCGGCTGCGGGCTGACGTCCGCGAAGGTGTAGAGACCGAGTTCCATCTAATGTCATCCTGGTGTTGGAATTTGCCGCTAGACGTAGCCATCCGCCAACCTCGCCGCCAGAGGCGCGACGGTGAACAGTGCATGTCGTTTTCGGTTCAATCTCTTCGTCGCAATTCCCAAGGGAAAGCGCTGCGCGCTTTTCCCGGAAAACCGTTTCACACTTTCCCTGAAATTGCTCCAAAGGCGTCTCCCGAGTGCAACAGCCGACAATTTCATGGCTGCCATGCCGTTTTGGCGCTTGAACTCTCGGTTTTCGCGCGTATGTAAGCCTCGCGAATTGACTTCAGGGAAGTGGACTTGGCTATCTACAGGGAAAAAGACGTTTTCGAGCGGCGCAATGCCGCAAACGAGGCAAAGAAGGCGCTCCTCGAGCGCTTCAAGGCAAAGCCCGCAGCGGATGATCCCGCTGTGCTGGCGCGGCAGGCTGAACGCAAGGCGATCCTTGCGGCCCGCGAAATCCGCGAGGCTGAAAAGGCTCGGCTGAAGCAGGAGAAGCTGGCACGCGAAGCGGTCGAGAAGGCCGAGCGCGAGGCAGCAGCCGAAGCGGCACGTATCGCCGCCGAGGAAGCTGCACAGGCTGAGGCCAAGATTCGGGAATCCGAAGAGAACGAGCGCATCGCCCGTTTTCTGGCCGACGAAGCCGAACGCAAGGCCAAGCGTGACGCGCGTTATGCGGCACGCAAGCAGCGCACCGGCAGGACGCCGCCGGGCTTCTCCGCCCGCTAGCCTCAGGATT
>NZ_RZTT01000139.1 GCF_003996995.1 Mesorhizobium sp. M7A.T.Ca.US.000.02.2.1
CTGATATCCCGTTGTTCGTGCTGACGCCGCCGCCGATGAAGGCGCGGCTCCTGTCGCTGCTGGGCTTTGCCGCGCTGGTCGAGCAGCCGTTCACGCGCGACTTCGCCTCGCTGTCGGCGGAAGCGTTCGTGACGGATGTGCTGGAAACGAACCTTGGCATTACCCACGCCGTGACCGGGTTCGATTTCCACTTCGGCAAGGATCGTCAAGGCGGCCCGGCCTACCTGATGGCGGCGGGTGAGCGTCACGGCTTCGGCGTCACGCTCGTCGACGCCTTCCGGGACGAGGGCGCCGAGGTGGTGTCGTCCAGCCGCATCCGCGGATTGCTGGGCGAGGGCGAAGTGGCTGAAGCCGCCGGTCTGCTCGGCTACCGCTTCACCGTCGAAAGCGAGGTGGTCGGCGGACAGCAGCTTGGCCGCACCCTTGGCTTTCCAACCGCGAATATGAGGCTGTCGGCGGAAGCCGCACTCAAGGAGGGCATTTATGCCGTCCGCTTCCGCCGCGCCGACGGCACGCTCCACGACGGTGTCGCCAGCTTCGGCCGTCGCCCGACGGTCGACGACAATGGCGCACCGCTGCTGGAAACCTTCGTCTTCGACTTCTCCGAAGACCTCTATGGCGAGGTCTGTCAGGTTTCCTTCTTCGGTTTCCTGCGCCCGGAGGTGAAGTTCGAAGGGCTCGATGCGCTGGTCGCGCAGATGAAGCGCGATGAAGCCGAGGCACGCGCGCTGCTTGCCGGCGTCAAGCCGCTCTCCGATCTCGACGCGGCCATGGCTTTTTGAGTCCAGGCGTTATCCCGGTTACTTTTTCAGCGCCAGACCGACGGCGATGAAGGTCCAGCCCTGGAAGATCAGGTCGATCGCAAGGAACAGACCGAGCACCCACAGGCTGTTGACCGGCCAGCCCATGGCGATGATCAGGCCCGCAAGCGCGCTGATGACACCGGCGGCGACGATCCAGCCCCAGCCGCGTTCCGGCCGATGGCTGTAGCCGACCCAGGCCCTGAGCACCCCTGACGCGACCAGCGCGATCGCCAGCAGGAACGTCAGCACCGCCGAGGCAAGCAACGGATTGCCGAAAGCGAAGAAGCCGGCAACGGCGTACAGCAGTCCGCTGAGCAGCCAGTAGAAGAAGCGGCTCCAGGTCTTGACGCCGAACGCGTGCACGATCTCGATGATACCCGCCATCAGCATCAGCCATCCCACGACGTAGACGGAAGCCACCGTGGCGACGAACAGATTGGCGAAGGCAATGCCGCCGAAGATGAGCAGCAGCACACCGAGTGCGACAAACCATCCCCATTTTGTCCGTGTCTGTTCGATCCCGATTTTTAAGGCATCGCCATGCAGGGTCATTGTCGCGGTCTCCATCGAGGGCTGCGGAATACTGCGGATGGAAGGTAATCCGGGCGCGAGCCAACGTCCAGCCGATGACCGGCAGCGGGATCTCGGCAAAGCGCGAGCATATGTCTCGGGTTTAAATCAAATTTTACCAAACGGCCGTCAAAGCTGTCATCGGCAATCATATGCGTTGTGTTAGTGGAGTGGCCATGAGTTCGGTCGGAAGAATCTCTCTTGTGTTGGCCGCCGCGGTGCTGGGTGGGACGGGCGCTGCCAATGCGGGCGAGGGCAGCTGGCTGTCCGGCGACTGGTATCTGACCGTAGGTGCCACCGGCATGGTGGCGCCGAATTTCGAGGGCGGCAAAAAGTACCTGCTCAGCGCCTCGCCGATCATTTCGCTGGGCAAGGCCGGACCTGCTGCCCGCTTTGTCTCGCGCAACGACAACATCTCGCTGGCGCTGGTCGACGATGGCGGTGTCCGTGCCGGCCTGACCGGCAAGTTCCTGTTTTCCCGCGATGATGACAACGCCGATGAGCTGAAGGGCCTCGATCCGGTGCGCTGGGGCGGGGAAGTCGGCGGCTTCTTCGAATTCTATCCGACCGACTGGCTGCGCGCCCGCGCCGAGCTGCGCCACGGCATTCGCGCTCACAACGGCTTTGTCGCCGACATCGCCGCCGACGCCTTTTACGATGTGACGCCGACCGTCAGGATTTCGGGCGGCCCGCGTGTTTCCTTTGCGTCAGGCAATTATTTCGACGCCTATTACGGCGTCAACGCGCAGGAAGCCGTGGCTTCCGGTCTGAGCGAATACCATCCCGGTGGCGGGCTGAAGTCGACCGGCCTCGGCGGCGCCATAACCTGGAAGGTGACCGAGCCGATGACCGCCAGCCTGTTTGGCGAATATTCGCGCCTGATGGGACCGGCGGCCGATTCCAGCCTGGTCAAGGAGCGCGGCGACCGCAACCAGTTCATGATTGGCGTGTCGACCACCTACCGCTTCGATTTCACGATGTAAGTGAATCGAACGAGACGCTTTATTCCTGCCGTGGCTTCGGCTAAAAGCCCAGCCATGACCAGCTTTTCGCGCCTTTTCGCGATCGCGATACGAATTACAGGCCCGGTGTTCCGGGTGGCCTGAGCGCCGCCGGAGCCGCCGGGAGTTTCTGCGCGCCCCCTCGCGCTTTTTCCATAACATGATAGTTCACGCCCGAGCTTGTACGCCCGCCGGGCAATGCAAATGGCAGACCAATGACCGATACAACTGAAACGATCGACTATTCCAAGACGCTTTACCTGCCGCAGACGGATTTCCCGATGCGTGCCGGCTTGCCGGAGAAGGAGCCGCTGCTGGTCAAGCGCTGGCAGGACATGGATCTCTACCGCAAGCTGCGCGAGAGCGCTGCCGGCCGCACGAAATACGTTCTGCATGACGGGCCACCCTACGCCAACGGCAACATCCATATCGGCCACGCGCTGAACAAGATCCTCAAGGATGTCATCACCCGCTCGTTCCAGATGCGCGGCTACGACTCGAACTATGTGCCCGGCTGGGACTGCCACGGCCTGCCGATCGAGTGGAAGATCGAGGAGCAGTACCGCGCCAAGGGCAAGAACAAGGACGAGGTGCCGGTCAACGAATTCCGCAAGGAATGCCGTGAGTTCGCCGCGGGTTGGATCGCTGTGCAGGGGGCCGAGTTCCAGCGCCTCGGCGTCATCGGCGATTTCGAGAATCCCTATACGACGATGGCCTTCCATGCCGAGTCGCGCATCGCCGGCGAGCTTTTGAAATTCGCCATGTCGGGCCAGCTCTATCGCGGCTCCAAGCCGGTAATGTGGAGCGTGGTCGAGCGTACGGCGCTGGCCGAGGCCGAGATCGAGTACCACGACTATGAGAGCGACACGATCTGGGCGAAGTTTCCGGTGGCCAGCTTGGCCCGCCCTGTCGATGGCGAGACCAAGCTGACGGAGGGCGCACTCGATCTGCTGCAGGCACATGTCGTCATCTGGACGACGACGCCATGGACGATCCCCGGCAACCGTGCCGTCAACTATTCGCCGCGCATCAACTATGGCCTCTATGAGGTCACGGCAGCCGAGAACGCATTCGGCCCGCAGCCGGGTGAAAAACTGATCTTTGCCGATGCGCTGGCCGAAGACTCCTCGGTCAAGGCCAAGGTCACCTTGAATCGTCTCCGCAGCGTTTCGGCGCAAGAGCTTGGAAGCCTTACGCTTTCGCATCCGCTCAAGGGTTTTTGCGGCGGCTACGACTTTGCCGTTCCGATGCTCGCCGGCGACCACGTCACCGACGATGCCGGCACCGGCTTCGTCCACACCGCGCCCGGCCACGGCCGCGAGGACTTTGACGCCTGGATGGATGCGGCGGTGGATCTGCGCGCACGCGGCATCGATCCCGCCATCCCGTTCACCGTCGACGACGGCGGTTTCTTCACCAAGGACGCGCCGGGTTTCGGCCCCGACCGGGAGGGTGGACCGGCGCGTGTCATCGACGACAACGGCAAGAAGGGCAACGCCAACCAGGCCGTCATCGACGAGCTGATCAAGCGCAACGCGCTGTTCGCGCGCGGCCGGCTGAAGCACAGCTACCCTCACTCCTGGCGGTCCAAGAAACCGATCATCTTTCGCAACACGCCGCAGTGGTTCGTCTACATGGACAAGGACCTCGGCGACGGCTCGACACTGCGCAGCCGGGCGCTCAAGGCCATCGACGACACCCGCTTCGTGCCCGCCGCCGGCCAGAACCGCATCCGCGCCATGATCGAGGAGCGGCCGGACTGGGTGCTGTCGCGCCAGCGCGCCTGGGGCGTGCCGATCGCCGTCTTCGCCGATGCCGACGGCAATGTGCTGAAGGACGAAGCGGTCAACCAGCGCATCATGGACGCCTTCGAGCAGGAGGGCGCCGACGCCTGGTTCGCGGCTGATGCCAAGGAGCGTTTCCTTGGCAATCACGACGCTTCGAAGTGGAAGCAGGTGATGGACATCCTCGACGTCTGGTTCGATTCGGGCTCGACGCACGCCTTCACGCTGGAAGATCGTCCTGACCTGAAATGGCCGGCCGACGTCTATCTCGAAGGCTCCGACCAGCATCGCGGCTGGTTCCATTCGTCGCTGCTGGAAAGCTGCGGCACCAGGGGCAGGGCGCCTTACGACACCGTCGTCACCCATGGTTTCACCATGGACGAGGATGGCCGCAAGATGTCGAAGTCGCTGGGCAACACCGTGGTGCCGCAGGACGTCATCAAGCAGTCGGGCGCCGATATACTGCGTCTGTGGGTGGTGACGACCGACTACTGGGAGGACCAGCGGCTCGGCAAGAACGTGCTGCAGACCAACATCGACGCCTACCGCAAGCTGCGCAACACCATCCGCTGGATGCTGGGTACGCTTGCCCATGACGATGGCGAAGAGGTGCCGCTGGAGAAGATGCCGGAGCTGGAGCGGCTGATGCTGCACCGGCTGGCCGAACTCGATGAGGTCGTGCGCTCGGGCTACGACGCCTTCGAATTCAAGCGCATCACCCGCATGCTGCTCGATTTCATGGTGGTCGAGCTGTCGGCGTTCTATTTCGACATCCGCAAGGACGCGCTCTACTGCGACGCGCCGTCGAGCCTGAAGCGCAAGGCTTCGGTGCAGGTGGTGCGCCATCTCTTCGACTGCCTGGTAAAATGGCTGGCGCCGATGCTGCCTTTCACCATGGAGGAGGCCTGGCTTGACCGTCATCCCGACGCCGTCTCGGTGCATCTCGACCAGTTCCCGCAAATCCCGGCGGACTGGAAGAACGAGGCGCTGGCGGAAAAGTGGCGCCAGGTGCGGCAGGTGCGGCGCGTCGTCACCGGTGCGCTGGAGATCGCGCGCGCCCAGAAGGTGATCGGATCGTCGCTGGAAGCGGTGCCGGTCGTCACAATCAACGACGCAGCGCTCGAAGCCGCGATTTCAGATGTCGACATGGCCGAGATGGCGATCACCAGCGATCTGGTCATCGCTCATGGCGAGGCACCGGCTGGTGCCTTCGCGATCGACGACGTCAAGGGTGTCGCCGTGGTGGTCGAGAAGGCCGAGGATCGTGGCCTGTTAAAATGTGCACGCTCCTGGCGCTACACCGCCGATGTCGGCCAGGATCCGGAATTCCCGGATGTTTCGGCCAGGGATGCGGCGGTGCTGCATGAATTGAAGGCGCTTGGCCGGCTTTAGCGGTTAGTCGGCTGGATCGGTGCACAAATGCCACGCCGGGCGGGCGAAAACCGCCCGCGCGTTGCCCTTAACGAGTGGTTGAGGTAAACACGCGAAACTCCGGAAGACAAATTGTCGCCGGATTTCCGTCGCAAGTGCTTGGACGATGGGGACCGGCCACAAGGCTGGTGGCAATCGAGAGGCTGTCTAGAGTGGGACTTTTTGGCATGACCGAGAGATATAATGCGCGCTTGGCGCTGCTGGCGCCGCTTGTCGCGTCGGGCCTCGCTTTGTCCGGCTGCATGGGCTCTCCGACCTACGGCACCGACAAGACCGCCGGCGAACAGCTGGCCGGCGATATTTCGGGCGCCTTTTCATTCGCGCCGAAGCGCAAGGAACAGATCGACTACAAGCCGCGTCCGACGCTCGTGAAGCCGGCGCCAGGCCAGAAGGAAGCGCTGCCGGCCCCGCAGGACAGCATCGAGACGGCGAGCGCCGAATGGCCCGAATCGCCTGAGCAGCGCCGCGCCCGCTTGCGCGCCGACGCGACCGCCCATCAGAACGACCCGGCCTATCAGTCGGAGATCATCGACGACGTGCAGACGGACCCGGCCTCGGTCAAGAGGGCGATGGCGGAGTCGGGGTCGAGCCACCCGCCGGCATGGACACCGGCCGATTCCGACAAGGGCCGTGCCGCCGAGATCCAGCGCCGCCTTGCCGACAGCAAGCAGGGCGATCCGAACACCCGCAAATATCTGAGCGAGCCTCCAGTGCAGTATCGTGTCGCGGCCGGCACGGCGCCGCAAGATCAGCTTGGCGAGGACGAGTACAAGAAGGAACGCCGCCTCAAGAAAGAGGCGGAAGGCAAGAAGGGCAGCGGTTGGTTCGACTGGATGCCGTCTCTGTAAGAACACCACGTTGTGTCGCCGGGCGTTGCGCCCGGTTCAGCCGCGCCGTTTCCGGAAAAATTCCTTGAGCAATAGACCCGCTTCGGTCTCGCCCATGCCCGGATAGATGTCGGGCGCGTGGTGGCAGGTCGGCGAGGCGAAAAAACGTACGCCATTGACCACGGCACCGCCCTTGTCGTCGGCGGCGCCGAAATAAAGCCGGCGCAGCCGGGCGAAGGAAATGGCGCCGGCGCACATGGCGCAAGGTTCCAGCGTCACATAGAGATCATGGCCGGTCAGCCGCTCGGCCGACAGTTTGCGGCAAGCTTCGCGGATGACCAGCATCTCGGCATGCGCGGTCGGGTCGGCAAGTTCGCGTGTGCGGTTGCCGGCGCTGGCGACAACACCAGCGCCATTGGCGATGACGGCGCCGACCGGCACTTCGCCTCGCAAGGCGGCAGCCTCGGCCTCCTTCAGCGCCAGCGCCATGAAATCGGGCCGCTTCACGCGATTTCCACTCCGATTATCTCCTCGCCACCTGACGGAGCAAGTTCGTTTCGAATGAACCGCACTTGCTCCAGGCTTTTGATTTTCGTTTGTCTTTTTGGAAAAACCGGTCTCCACTTTTCCCTGACAAACTCCAGTGATCCTGTTATTGAGCGCAGGACCTCGAAAATCGGGACTCGGTTTTCGAAAATGATCATGCGCCACATCAAAAGTGCTACAGCGTTCGTTGCGCGCCCGAAAGGATGCGCCACGCTGTAGCAGCGCAAACGGATAAAGGCCACATGGACGACAACGACAAGAAATTCCGACCCAGGAAGGGTCCGGCCAAGAGTGGGCCGAAAGCCGCGGGACCGCGCAGCCGTGATGGCGCCGCGGGCAAGGGCGGCAAGCCGTCCTTTGGCGCCAAGAAACCTTACGCACCGCGTGGCGATCGGCCGATGGCTGCCGATGGCGAGCGGCCGAAGCGCGATTTCAAGGGCGGGGACAAGCCTTTCAGCAAAGGCCCGCGTCCCGAAGGCAAGCCTTTTGAGAAGCGCGAAGGACCACGCAAGCCCTATGCGCCACGCGGCGACCGGCCAATGGCGGCCGAAGGCGAGCGCAAGCCCTATGAGAAGCGCGAAGGACCGCGCAAACCCTACGCACCGCGTGGCGATCGCCCGGTGGCCGCCGAAGGCGAGCGCAAGCCCTATGAAAAGCGCGAAGGGCCGCGCAAGCCTTATGCGCCCCGTGGCGACCGGCCAATGGCCGCCGAAGGCGAGCGCAAGCCCTATGAAAAGCGCGAAGGACCGCGCAAACCCTATGCACCGCGGGGCGACCGACCGGCTGCGGCGGCAGCGGGCGGCGAAAAGCGTTTCGACCGTCCCACGCGTGATTTCAGTGACCGCGCGCCGCGCGACGGCGGCGATCGACCGAAGCGTGACTTCGCCGACCGCCCCAAGCGCGATTTCGGCGATCGCCCGAAGCGGGATTTCAACGATCGGCCGCAAGGCGCGTCAGACGGCAGCTTCAAGCCACGCCCGCGTCCCGCCGAGGGCGCGGAAGAGGCAGGCGAGCGCATCGCCAAGCGGTTGGCCCGCGCCGGCCTGGCCTCGCGCCGCGATGCCGAGGAGCTGATCGCCGCCGGCCGCGTCAAGGTCAATGGCCGCGCCCTGACTTCACCGGCCTTCAACGTCATGCCTGATGACATCATCCATCTCGACGGCATGGAAATCCCGCCGATCGAGCGCACGCGGCTGTTCCTGTTCCACAAGCCGGCCGGCGTCGTCACCACCAACCGCGATCCCGAGGGCCGCAAGACCGTCTTCGACGTGCTGCCGGCTGAATTGCCGCGGCTGATGACCATCGGCCGGCTCGACATCAACACCGAAGGCCTGCTGCTGCTCACCAATGATGGCGGCCTCTCGCGCGTGCTCGAACTGCCGGCCACCGGCTGGCTGCGCCGCTACCGGGTGCGCGTCCACGGCAAGGTCGAGGAAAGCGCGCTTGCGGGCCTGCGCGAGGGCATTGCCGTTGACGGCGTGTTCTACGGTGCCATCGAAGCCACGCTCGACCGCGAGCAAGGCACCAATGCCTGGCTGACGATCGGCCTGCGCGAGGGCAAGAACCGCGAAGTCAGAAACATTCTCGGCTCGCTCGGCCTCGACGTGACGCGGCTGATCCGCATCTCCTACGGGCCGTTCCAACTCGATGACCTCGCCGAGGGCCATGTGCTCGAGATCAAGGGCAGGGTTCTGCGTGACCAACTCGGCGAGCGCCTGGTCGAGGAATCCGGCGCCAATTTCGACGCCGATGTCACCAAGCCGTTTTCCAACAAGCCGGTGCGGCGCACGGAAGTTCGCGAGCCGGAGCCGGAGCGGCCGAAATTCACCCGCGACGGTGAGCGCCGCCCGATCGGCGAGGGCGGTTTGATCAAGAACCGCAAGCGCCGCGAAGGCAGCCGCGACGAGGCTCTGGGCAAGCTGTCGACAAGCCCCGACAGAAGCGCGGAGAAGAGTTTTGGCGAACGCGGCCCGCGTCCCGAACGCAGCTTCGGCGACAAGCCACGCGGCAGTTTCGGCGACAAACCGCGCGGCAGCTTCGGCGACAAGCCGCGTGGTGCTTTTGGCGGCAAGCCGGGCGGCGGGAAAAAGTCCGAGCGCGAGCAGCGGCCGATCGAGCCGCCCGGCCAGCGCAAGGCCAATGTCTGGATGGCACCGGGCGCGCGGCCGATCGGCAAGGGCAGGGCCGATGCAGACGCAGCCAAGGCGGCTGAAGCAAAGGCGCGAAAGGCATCGTTCAAGCCGACCTATGGCAAACCGGCCGGCGCAAAGCCGTTCGGCAAGCCGCGCGGCGACCGTCCGACCAGCACACGCGGTGAGCGGCCGCGCGGCGGCCCCAAGGGCAAGTAATGCGGATCGTCGGCGGTGAGTTTCGCGGGCGTCCGCTGGCCACGCCGCGCAGCGACGCCATCCGGCCGACGACCGATCGCACCCGCGAGGCGGTCTTCAACGTGCTGGCGCATCGCTTTGCCGAGCAATTGGACGGCGCGCGCGTGCTCGACCTGTTCGCCGGCACCGGTGCGCTCGGGCTGGAAGCCCTGTCGCGCGGTGCCTCCTATGGCGTCTTCATCGAGGAATCGGCCGAAGGCCGTGGCCTGATCCGCGACAATGTCGAGGCCTTCGGCCTGACCGGCCGCACCAAGATCTTCCGCCGCGATGCCACCGGCCTTGGCGAAGCGGGCACGCTGGCGCCGTTCGGCCTCGTCTTTGCCGACCCGCCCTATGGCAAGGGCCTTGGCGAGCGCGCCTTGCAGTCGGCGAGAGCCGGCGGCTGGCTTCGCCCTGGCGCGCTGTGCGTGGTCGAGGAGGCGGCAGTGGCGCCCTTCGAGCCGGGCCCCGGCTTTTCCGTGCTGGACGAGCGCAACTATGGCGAGACCGTCATCCGCTTTATCGAGGCGGCCTGATACGCCTTCGCGATTGGCGGTTCCTCTCCCCCGCTTCACGGGGGCGAGGAACCGAGCTCCGCCTCTAAAATGACCAACAATTAACTTTGCTTGTCGCCAGTACCTTGCCTATCGTCTGCAGACAGAACCGGAGCCGTTGATGACATCCAGGATTGAATGGCTGCGCGGAATGCTGTTGGCGTCCTCTTTGGCTTTTGTCATGACCAGCCCGGTGCTAGCCGAGAGCCCCGTCTTGCCCAACACGGTTCCGGCCGAGTTCAAGGTCACGGATTTCCTGCTCGACAACGGCATGGAGGTGGTCGTCATTCCCGACCACCGTGCGCCGATCGTCACCCATATGGTCTGGTACAAGATCGGCAGCGCCGACGAGCCGCCCGGCAAATCCGGCATTGCGCATTTCTTCGAACATCTGATGTTCAAGGCGACGACCAACCATGCGGCGGGCGAGTTCGACCGCGCCATCTCCGATATCGGCGGCTCCAACAACGCCTTCACCTCCTACGACTACACCGCCTTCCACGAGACGGTGGCACCGTCGGCACTCGAGCTGATGATGAGCTTCGAGGCCGATCGCATGCGCAATCTCATACTCACCGACGATGTCATCAAGACCGAGCGCGATGTCATCCTCGAGGAGCGCCGCTCGCGCATCGACAACAGCCCCGAGGCCGTGCTGGACGAGGAGGTCGATGCGACGCTGTGGCAGAACCAGCCCTATCGCATCCCGGTCATCGGCTGGATGCAGGAGATGCAGCAGCTGAACCGCGCCGACGCTGTCGCCTTCTATGACAAATATTACCGGCCCAACAACGCGGTGCTGATCGTTGCCGGCGATGTCGAACCGGACACGGTGCGGGCGCTGGCCGAAAAGACCTATGGCAAGGTGGCGCGCGGCCCCGATCTGCCGCCGCGCATCCGCCCGGTCGAGCCGGAGCAGAACACCAAGCGCACGGTGACGCTCGCCGATGCCCGCGTCAGCGTGCCGAGCTTTTCCACCCAATGGGTGGTGCCGTCCTATCACACCGGCAAGCCGGGCGAGGCGGAAGCGCTCGACCTCTTGGCGGAGATCCTTGGCGGCGGCAATCGCAGCCGGCTCTACCAGGCGCTCGTCGTCCAGCAAGGTATCGCATCCAGCGCCGGCGCCTTTTTCCAGGGCACCATGCTCGACGACACCAACTTCACCGTCTATGGCGCGCCGCGCGGGGATGCCAAAATCTCCGACGTCGAAGCGGCGGTCGATGCCGAAGTGGTGCGCATCGTCAAGGATGGCGTCACGCCATCGGAGCTGGAGAAGGCCAAGGACCGCTATGTCAGGTCGATGACCTTTGCCCGCGACAAGCAGGATTCCATGGCCAACATCTATGGCTCGACGCTTGCCACCGGCGGCAATGTGCAGGACGTCCAGCAGTGGACGGACCGCATCCGCAAGGTCACGACAGACGAGGTCAAGGCCGTCGCCGCGCGCTATCTCGTGCTCGCCCGGTCGACCACCGGTTATTTGCTGCCGCAGCAACAGGCGGGGAATTGATTTGATGAAGAGATCGAGCGTTGGCGCTGCCCTTCACCTGCCTGCCGGCATCCTCCCCCCGTATAGTGACGGGGAGAGGGGCGCCGCCATCGCCGGTTTCGCCAGTCACCATGGTTGCAAGACGGACGCCGAGGTTGCGGCCAGCCTCCTTCTCCCCGTCACTATACGGGGAGAAGGACCCGGCAGGGCGATGAGGGGCGGCGCCGACTTCGACAATTGTTCGTTTGGAACGACCACCCCGAGCCGCGCCATCGCCCCGCTGATCACTTTACTTCTCTCCATCCTCTTCCTCGTCCTGCCGGCACTCACCGCGCGGGCCATGGAGATCCAGTCCGTCACCTCGCCAAAGGGCATCACCGCTTGGCTGGTCGAGGACTATTCCGTGCCGGTCGTTGCCATCCGCTTCGTCTTCGGCGGCGGCTCGACGCAGGATCCGGTCGGCAAGGAAGGGCTGGCCAATCTGATGACCGGCCTGTTCGACGAAGGCGCCGGCCCGCTCGACAGTGAAGACTTCCAGATCAAGCTCGACGATGCCGGCGCCGAGATGAGCTTCGACGAGAGCCGCGACGGCATCTACGGCTCCATGCGCATGCTGGCCGAGCAGCGCGACCAGGCCTTCGACCTGTTGCGGCTGGCGGTCAACGAGCCGCGCTTCGACCAGCTGCCGATCGACCGCATCCGCTCCCAGATCCTGTCCGGCATCGTCGCCGGCGAAAACGATCCCGACACGGTGGCGCAGAACAAATGGGCGCGAGCGCTTTATGGCGATCATCCCTATTCCCGCTCCGACCAGGGCACCAAGGAAAGCATCGCCACCATCACGCGCGATGATCTCAATGCCTTGCACAAAGCGGTGTTCGCGCGCGGCGGCCTGCGTGTCGCCGTGGTCGGCGCCATCGAAGCGGAGACGCTGAAGAAGAAGCTCGACATGGTGTTTGGCGACCTGCCGCAAAACCAGGCGCTGAGGCCAGTGGCCGATATCGACCCGAAGCTGGCGCAGCATATCGAGGTCGATTACGACCTGCCGCAGACCTCCCTGCAGCTCGCTTTTCCCGGCGTGAAGCGCAAAGCGGCGGATTTCTTCCCCGCCGTGCTGATGAACGAGATTCTTGGCGGCGGCACCTTCACCTCGCGCCTGTTCCAGGAGGTGCGCGAGAAGCGCGGGCTGGCCTACAGCGTCAACTCCTCGCTCATCAACCAGGACCACGCCAGCGCGCTGATCGTCAGCACCGGCACCCGCTCCGACCGCGCGTCCGAAACGCTGGGCATCATCCGCGATGTCGTCAAGCAATTGGCCGAACAAGGCCCGACCGAAGCCGAGCTGGCGGCCACCAAGAAATACATGATCGGCGCCTACGCCATCAACAATCTGGACTCGTCCAGCGCCATCGCCTCGACGCTGGTCGAGTTGCAGCTCGACGATCTCGGCATCGACTACATGAAGCGCCGCGCCGGCTACATCAACGCGGTGACGCTCGATCAGGTCAAGGCGGCGGCGAAGAAGCTGCTGACCGCCGAGCCGACCATCATGGTCATCGGCCCGAAGCTGGCAGGAGCCGGCAAGGGATGAGAGCGGGCGCGCATTTCTCTTTTCCGGACGCCGGCGCCGCCCCTCATCGCCCTGCCGGGCACTTCTCCCCGTATAGTAACGGGGAGAAGGGGGTTGGCCGCAACCTCGGCCCCCACCTGGCAACCTTGGTGATTGGCGAAATCGGCGATGGCAGCACCCTTCTCCCCGTCACTATACGGGGAGAGGATGCCGGCAGGCAGGTGAGGGGCGGCGCCAACTTCAACAATTGGCGGTCTCCATCGCCGGCCAGAAACGAGGCTGGAGCCGCGCACCATGGCGCCTAGCTTCGGCATAGCCTTCGGCGGCGGTGGCGCGCGCGGGCTGGCGCATATTCATGTCATCGAGGCGCTGGACGAGTTGGGCATCAGACCGGTGGCGATTGCCGGCTCGTCGATCGGCGCCATCATGGGCGCCGGCATGGCATCGGGCATGACCGGCAAGGACATCCACGAC
>NZ_RZTT01000013.1 GCF_003996995.1 Mesorhizobium sp. M7A.T.Ca.US.000.02.2.1
GTGCCGATGAACTCGACATCGGCAGCGCCGGCGGGGGCGGCGCCCGCGAACGCAAGAGTGAGTGAAACAAAAGTAAGCCAGGCAAATCTCGACATCGGCATACTCCAAAGATGCCTGATTTATTTGACAGCAATGTATAAGGCCGGGTTTACTGGAATGAGAAAATTGACGCGATATGCGATTGGACATGGCCGGTTGTGCCCTGCGATGCCGCTCCTCTCTGGAGGACGAAGCGATGCAAATACGTTCCCTTCACCCTAAGCTGAATTGACCCGGCAAACCTGACATGCCAAAGGCCCGCAAAGCCTTTCATCTGGAGTAGCCTGATGACCGACCGCATCGAGATCGCCGGATTGCGGATTGCCCGCGAGCTGCATGAGTTCGTGGCCAGGGAAGCGCTGCCGGGCACGGGCGTCGAAGCGGACGCCTTCTGGAACGGTTTTTCGGCCATCATCCATGATTTGGCGCCGAAGAACCGGGCGCTGCTGGCAAAGCGCGACGCCATCCAGGAACAGATAGACGGCTGGTATCGCGAGCATGGCGCGCCGGTCGACATGGAGGCCTACAAGGGCTTCCTGAAAGAAATCGGCTATCTCGTTCCCGAAGGCCCGGCCTTCAGCGTATCGACCGACAATGTCGACCCCGAAATTGCTGATGTTGCCGGACCGCAGCTGGTCGTGCCGGTGATGAATGCGCGCTATGCGCTCAACGCCGCCAATGCGCGCTGGGGGTCGCTCTACGATGCGCTCTACGGCACCGATGCCATCCCCGAAACGGATGGCGCCGAAAAGGGCAAAGCCTTCAATCCGGCGCGCGGCGCCAAGGTCGTTGCCTGGACGAAGGCCTTTCTCGACGAGGCTGCCCCGCTCACCTCGGGCAAATGGGCCGGCGTCAACGGGCTGTCGCTGGCGCAAGGTGCCTTGCGGCTGAGCGCCGGGGCCGGCTCGACCACGCTGGCCAACCCGAAGCAATTCGTCGGCTACCGTGGCGACGCGGCCAATCCCGATGCGGTGCTGCTGGTGCGCAACGGCCTGCACATCGAGATCGCGATCGACCGCAACAACCAGATCGGCCGCACCGATCCGGCTGGCATCGCCGATGTCATCCTGGAATCGGCGCTGACCACCATCCAGGACTGCGAGGATTCGGTCGCGGCGGTGGATGCGCCAGACAAGGTCGTCATCTACCGCAACTGGCTCGGCCTGATGAAGGGCGATTTGGCGGAAGAGATCACCAAGGGCGGCAAGAGCTTTGTCCGCAAGCTCAATCCTGACCGCTCCTACACCGCGCCCGCCGGCGGCACGCTGACCGTGCCCGGCCGCTCGCTGATGCTGGTCAGGAATGTCGGCCACCTCATGACCAACCCGGCGATACTGGATCGCGACGGCAACGAGGTTCCGGAAGGCATCATGGATGCGGCGATGACGGCGCTGATCGCGCTGCACGATGTAGGGCCGAACGGCCGCCGCGCCAATTCCCGCGCCGGTTCGATGTATGTCGTGAAACCCAAGATGCATGGGCCCGACGAAGTCGCTTTCGCCGTCGAGATCTTCGACCGCGTCGAGGCCCTGCTCGGCATGACTGAGAATACCATCAAGATGGGCATCATGGACGAGGAGCGGCGCACCACCGTCAACCTCAAGGAGGCGATCCGCGCCGCAAAAGAGCGTGTCGTGTTCATCAACACCGGCTTCCTCGACCGCACCGGCGACGAGATCCACACCTCGATGGAAGCCGGCCCGATGATCCGCAAGGGCGACATGAAGCAGGCCGCCTGGATTTCCGCCTACGAGGCGTGGAATGTCGACATCGGGCTGGAATGCGGCTTGGCCGGCCACGCCCAGATCGGCAAGGGCATGTGGGCGATGCCGGATTTGATGGCGGCAATGCTGGAACAGAAGATCGCCCATCCCAAGGCCGGCGCCAACACTGCCTGGGTGCCGTCGCCAACGGCAGCGACGCTGCATGCCACGCACTATCACAAGGTCGATGTTCATGCCGTGCAGGCGGCACTGAAGAACCGGCCCAAGGCGAAGCTCGACGACATCCTGTCGGTGCCCGTCGCGGTGCGGCCGAACTGGTCGCCCGAGGACATCCAGAAGGAACTCGACAACAACGCGCAGGGCATTCTTGGCTATGTCGTGCGCTGGATCGACCAGGGCGTCGGCTGCTCGAAAGTGCCTGACATCAACGATGTCGGCCTGATGGAAGACCGCGCCACATTGCGTATTTCCTCACAGCACATCGCCAACTGGCTGCACCACGGTGTGTGCAGCGAGGACCAGGTGATGGCGACGATGAAGCGCATGGCTGACATCGTCGACCGCCAGAACGAGGGCGACCCGCTTTACCAGCCGATGGCGGCTGACTTTGACAAGTCGGTAGCCTTCCTCGCCGCCTGCGACCTGGTCTTCAAGGGCCGCGTCCAGCCCAACGGTTACACCGAGCCGGTGCTGCACGCGCGGCGGCTGGAACTGAAGGCGCAGCAGAGCTGAAGAGGCCAGTATGGGCGGCGGGTTTTCGGCCTGCTTTCTCCGGGGTGAGGCGTCAGGGAGCTGTATGGTCCAGGAGCCGGATGGTGGGATCGCGACGGTGTTCGGAGTTGACCCGATCGACGCCTTCCACCGTAATCGCAATCGTCCCGTTTTCCACTCTTGCTATCCAGCCCTTCGCTTTCAGATACCAGAGATGAAACTCGAGATGCTCTCGCGGACAGTCTGACAGGCGTTCGAGCTCCACATCTCCGATCCCGGGATTGCCGACGTCGTGCCGGCGCTTCGCGTAAAGCAGCGACAGCAGCCTGGCCTGGATCACGACGTCACGCTCGATGCCTTTGGTGTTGCTGGCTTCCTCGGTCAATTCACGGCGAAGGCCGGCATGGTCCCTGTACGCGATGTCGTATTGTGCGCGTTTGACCGGATCCTTGAGCGTATTGTGGGCTTCCACGATTTCACTGAAACGGGCTTCATCGCCGGTTTCGCGATTGTCTGGATGATAGCGCATCGCAAAGTAGCGAAATATGCGCTCCAGCGTTTCCGAGTTGGCGTTCGGGCTAACTTCCAAAACTTCGTAGTAGTCAATGAACATAGCGGGCTCCCCGACCACAACCATATTCGCATTGTCTAAATAAGGAATGTCAATGCGGAGGCCAGGACCTTGGTCCGACGCCGATGACATCCACGCTTTCTGGAAGAGGAAGAAAATGGCCGGCGTCCGGTCGGTGGGGGCCGTTGGGTGGTGAGGACGCCGGCCAAGCGGACAATCAGGTCCGCCGCACCGTGGAGATGATCGATTCGCGGAGGCCGGGTTATGGCGTGATCGCGGAATGCAATGTGGCGAGGCCGGCATGTCGGCGGACCTACGCCGCCTGCGCCATCCGCTCCGAGCTCATGCGGTAGGAGATCGCTTCGGCCAGATGGATGCGGCCGACGGTTTCGCTGGCGTCGAGATCGGCGAGCGTCCGCGCCACCTTCAGCACGCGGTGATAGGCTCGCGCCGAAAAGGCGAGCTTTTCGCTGGCGTCCTTGAGCAGCGACAGGCCGGCGGCGTCCGGCATGGCGATCTCTTCGATGACCGAGGGCGCGCAATGCGCGTTGGTGGTGGCGCGGGTGGCGCCGAGCCGCTCGAAGCGCTCGCGCTGGATGGTGCGGGCGCGTGCCACGCGCAGCGCCACATCGGCGCTTTTCTCCGCCCGGTCGGGCCGGATCAGGTCGCTGGCCGAGACCGCCGGCACTTCGATCCTGAGATCGATGCGGTCGAGCAGCGGACCCGAAATGCGCGCCTGATAGTCGGTACGGCAACGCTCGCCGCGCAGGCAGCGATAGCCCGGCTCGCCGGCCATGCCGCAGCGGCACGGGTTCATCGCCGCCACCAGCTGGATGCGCGCCGGATAGGTGACGCGATGGTTGGCCCGCGCGATCATGCAGTCGCCGGTCTCCAATGGCTGGCGCAGCGCATCGAGCGTCTGCGGTGTGAACTCGGGAAACTCGTCTAGGAACAGCACGCCGTGATGGGCCAGCGACACCTCGCCCGGCCGCGCGCGGATGCCGCCGCCGACCATCGCCGCCATCGAGGCCGAGTGGTGCGGCGCGCGGAACGGCCGCCGGTCGGTCAATTTGCCTTCGCCGAGCTCTCCCGCCACCGAGGCGATCATCGAGACTTCCAGAAGCTCCTTCGGCGCCAGCGGCGGCAGGATCGACGGCAGCCGCTGCGCCAGCATCGATTTGCCCGAGCCCGGCGGCCCGATCATCAAGAGATTATGCCCACCGGCGGCGGCCACTTCCAGCGCCCGCTTGGCGGTCTCCTGGCCCTTGATGTCGGCGAGGTCAGGCAAATCCAGAGCGGCGGCATGGATGCCGGCCTCGGGGCGCGACAGCACCTGCGTGCCGCGAAAATGATTGGCGATGGCGATCAGGCTGCGCGGCGCCAGAATGTCGAAATCCTTTCCAGCCCAGGCCGCCTCCGGTCCGCAGGCGAACGGACAGATCAGGCCCTTGCCTTCCGCATTGGCGGCGATAGCCGCCGGCAAGGCGCCGGCGACCGCGGCAATTGTGCCGTCGAGCGACAATTCTCCAAGCACGACATAGCCGGCCAGCATGTCGCCCGGAATGGCGCCAAGGGCAGCCATCAGGCCAAGCGCGATCGGCAGGTCGTAATGACTGCCTTCCTTCGGCAGGTCGGCCGGCGCCAGATTGACCGTGACTTTCTTCGACGGCATCGACAGGCCGGAAGCATGCAGTGCGGCCTGCACCCGCTCCCGGCTTTCGGCCACCGCCTTGTCGCCCAGGCCGACGATGTGCATGTTGACCTTGCCGGGCGCGATCATCACCTGCACGTCGACCGGCACGGCCTCGATGCCCTGGAAAGCCACCGTGCGAACCCGCGCCACCATCGTGCAACCCCAATTCAGGCTGGCCCCAGCCCTGCGTTCAGGCCAGGAACGGCCCCTCGGGCAGACAATCACACTTCAACGGTCAAATCAAGAACATTACGGGAACGCATGACCGCTGGGGTTGCAGTGGAAGCGAGCGTGGTTGCAAAAACGGAACATGGTTAAGACAAAATGAAAACGGAAAACACGATCACTGAATACGATCGCGCGGAATGGTTGTTGCCGCAGCGGGAAATGATACGGCTATGGAGATCTCTCGTCGGGGCCGCGCGCTTTGAGCAACACCAGGCTGCTTGCAATTATGGCGGTTGTGCCGCCAATCATCGTCGGGCTCGGCATCTACCTCTTTGCTTTTTTGGACCGATGCCACGGTGAGAGATGTGTGGTGACATTTGGCGTCGTCGCTTTTTTGGCGATCATTGGTGCGGCCATCAGCACGGTTGTTAGCCTGATCGGGTTGGCGGTTATCCTATTTAACCGGCAGCCCTAATCAGTATCCGTGAAAGAGGCTTGCCCTTACTTCCGCTTGTCCTCGACCGCGTCCCAGAACAGGCTGGCGATGTCGGCGCCGCCGAAGCGTTTGACCTCGCGCACGCCGGTCGGCGAGGTCACGTTGATCTCGGTCATATAGTCGCCGATGACGTCGATGCCGACCAGGATGAAGCCTCGCTCCTTCAGCGATGGGCCGATGCGGGCGCAGATCTCGCGCTCGCGCTCGGTCAGCTCGGTCCTTTCGGCGCGGCCGCCGACATGCATGTTGGAGCGGGAATCGTGTTCGGCCGGCACCCGGTTGATGGCGCCAACCGGCTCGCCGTCGATCAGGATGATGCGCTTGTCGCCCTTGCGCACGTCCTTGAGATAGCGCTGCACGATATAGGGTTCGCGGAACATCTGGCCGAACATTTCCAGCAGCGAGGCCAGGTTCCGGTCGGCCTCCAGCAGATGGAAGATGCCGGCGCCGCCATTGCCGTAGAGCGGCTTGACGATGATGTCGCCGAACTCCTTGCGGAAGGCGGCGACCTCCAGCGGATCCTTGGTGATCAGCGTGTCCGGCATCAGGTCGGCAAATTCGGTGACGAAGATCTTTTCCGGGCTGTTGCGCACCCAGGCCGGGTCGTTGACCACGAGCGTCTTAGGGTGGATGCGTTCGAGAATGTGCGTGGTGGTGATGTAGTTCATGTCGAAGGGCGGATCCTGGCGCAGCAGGACCACATCCATCTCCGACAGGTCGGTGCGCACCTTCTCGCCCAGCGAATAGTGGCTGCCCTTCTCGTCGCGCACCTGCATTTCCTCGATGCGGGCAAACACCTTGCCGTCGCGCAACGACAGCCGATCCGGCGTGTAGTGGAACAGCTCATGGCCGCGCCGCTGCGCTTCCAGCGACAGCGCGAACGAGGTGTCGCCGGCGATCGACACGGTGGAGATGTGGTCCATCTGGACGGCGATTTTCAGCTTCATTGCGGGTCTCCGGTGGCTCGGATGGACGACTGTCTTGCCTGTACAGGCTCACTGCCCGTCTGCCAATCGCGACATTCCTGGGGTTGGCATCCGACACCCGAATGCGCTGCTTTCATCGATCCTTCGAAACAGTCGCGGTTGCCCGTGGAAAATCGATTTCGCGATACGTTTCCTAAAGGGTTTGCTGCCAGTCTGAAAATAAATTCCGAAGTCACAAAACAGGGACACCGATGCAAACTTCGTTTGGCACCGGTCAGGCAAACAGGGAGAGCACGGATCTGGCATTCACCGATCCGTTGACCGGGCTTGGCAACCATCGCCGCTTCTTCGACAAGGTCGATCGCCTGATCGCCGACCGTGCCGACGATCCAGCGCCCTTTACCGTCGGCATTCTCGACCTCGACGGCTTCAAGCCGATCAACGATCTGTTCGGCCACAAGGCCGGCGACGACATCCTGATCCAGGTCGCGATGCGGCTGCGCGCCTCGATGGACGGCCATTCCACGGTCTGCCGCATCGGTGCCGACGAATTCGCCTTTCTCTATCCCCTGGTGTTCAGCGAGGATGCAGCGGCCGAAAAGTCCCGCATGCTGATCGAGATCCTGTCGGCGCCCTATGATGTCGGCGAACGCACTGCCAGGCTTTCGGCCTCGGTCGGCTGCTCGCTGTTCTATTCGGGCGACGAGACCACGGAAATCCTCATCAACAAGGCCGAGACGGCGCTCTATCACGCCAAGCGTTCCGGCCGTGGCCGCGTCGTCGTCTACACCCGTGAGATGGAAGAGGCGGCCAAGCGCGTCACCCGCATCGAACAGGCGCTGCGCCGGGCTGTCTCGGCCGGCGAGGTGGAGCCGCATTTCCAGCCCATCGTCGACCTCAACACGCGCCGCACCATCGGCTTCGAGACGCTGGCGCGCTGGACCGATCGCGACCTCGGTTCGGTGCCGCCGACCGTCTTCATTCCCATCGCCGAGGAGCGCGGCATCATCGGCCCGTTGTCGCAGTTGGTGCTGCGCAAAGCGACCGAAGCGGCCAGAAGCTGGCCGAAGGACCTGTTCCTGTCGTTCAACCTGTCGCCATCGCAGCTCGTCGACCAGAACACCGGCCTGCACATACTGGCGATCCTCGATCGCACCGGCTTCGATCCGCGCCGGCTGGAGATCGAGATCACCGAGACCGGCCTGATGAACGACCCGGCCTCTGCCGCGCAGATCGTCGAGGATCTGCGCCGCGTCGGCATCCGCGTCTCGCTCGACGATTTCGGCACCGGCCAGTCCTCGCTCGGCCGTCTGCGCGAATTCCATTTCGACAAGCTCAAGATCGATCGCGCCTTCGTCTCCTCCATTCTCGACGACCGTCCCTCGGAGCACATCATCCGCGCCATTCTCGCAATGTGCGAGGGGCTCGGCATGGACGTCGTCGCCGAAGGCATCGAGCAGGAAGCGCAGGCCGACCGCCTCGTCCAGTTCGGATGTGCCGGCGGGCAAGGCTATCTGTTCGGCAAGCCCGTCGATGCCGACGCCACGCTCGGCTATCTCCGTGATTCCTTCCGTGGCGCCCTGCGCGCCAAGGCGATCTGACCGGCGATTCCCCATAGTCCGTAATCCCGACGGTGCCGCCACGCGCATCCGGTGCGGCGCATTGTCGTTTCGTCTGACATAAGCCCTGAAATTCGACGGTTCGCCCTTGCCCGCGCGCCTTGCGTGGCTAGGATGCGCGCCGGTCACGCTACAGCGCCGCACGTCTTTCAAGACGCGCAAAGGACGCTGTAGCTTTTAACGTTTGCGCATGATGCCTTTCCCAAAAATCGATCCGATTTTCGGGGCCATCCGCTGGAGAGAACAGATATGATGCCATCGGCGCATTTTGCCGACCTCGAGGGGGCCTCGGTGCTGATCACCGGCGGCGGCTCCGGGATAGGTGCTGCACTGACCGAGGGTTTTGTGCGCCAAGGCGCCAATGTCGCCTTCATCGACATCGCCGACGGCCCAAGCACGGCTCTTGCCGACCGCGTTGAGAAAGAATTCGGCCGCCGGCCTCTCTATCTCAAGACCGATTTGCGCGACGTCGAGGCCCTGCGGGCGTCCGCCGCGAAGGCCGCCGAGGCGCATGGCGATGTCACCGTGCTGGTCAACAATGCGGCCTGGGATGAACGCCACGCCGTCGAGGACGTGACGGTCGAGTTCTGGGACAACAATCAGGCGATCAATTTGCGGCCGCATTTCTTCACCGCGCAAGCGGTGGCGCCGGGCATGAAGCGGGCCGGCGGCGGCTCGATCATCAACTTCACCTCGACGTCCTATCTCATCAACCACCCTGACATGCCGTCCTACACGGCCGCCAAGGCCGGTATCCTCGGCCTGACCAAGGGGCTGGCCGGCAAGCTCGGTGTCGACGGCATCCGCGTCAACGCCATTGCGCCCGGCTGGGTGATCACCGAGCGGCAGAAGGAGCTCTGGGTGACCGAACAGGGGCTTGCCGCCCATGTCGCCAAGCAATGCATCAAGCAGGTGATGCAGCCCGACGACATCGTCGGCACCGTGCTGTTCTTGGCCTCGGACGCCTCGCGCATGCTGACAGCGCAGATGCTGGTCGTCGATGGAGGTTTCCTGTGAGCCCAGCCGGCAACGCACCGGCGGTCGCCGCCGTCGACTGGGGCACGACCCGCATGCGGGTCTGGCTGATCGACGGGCAAGGCAAGGTGCTTGCTGAACGCCGTGGCGACGATGGCCTGATCACGGCGCAGCAGAAGGGCTTTTCGACCATCCTCGAAGGGCATCTGGCGGCGATGGGAGCACCAGCGGCGCTGCCCGTCATCATCTGCGGCATGGCCGGATCCCGCCAGGGCTGGCTGGAAGCACCCTATGTCACCGTGCCGGCGCCGCTTAGCGCCATCCTTGCGGGTGCCGCCAGCGTGCCCGGCCAGAGCCGCGACATCCGCATCGTTCCGGGCCTTGCCCAGCGACTGACTGACGCGCCCGACGTCATGCGCGGCGAGGAAACCCAGCTTGCCGGCGCTGGCTTGCCGGCCAAGGGACGCCAGCTGGTCTGTATGCCCGGCACCCATTCGAAATGGGTGCTGGTCGAGGACGGTACTGTCACCGGCTTCGGCACCTGGCCGACCGGCGAGCTGTTTTACGTGCTTGCCGCGCATTCGATCCTGCGCCATTCGCTCGGCGAGCATCCGAAGCCGGTCACATCGGACAATCCGTTCTTCCGCCGCTGGTGCGAAACCGCATTGGCTGATGGTGGCGATGTCACCTCGCGGCTGTTTTCCATCCGCGCCGCCGGCCTGCTGCAGGATTTGAAAGCCGACGATGCCGCAGCCTGCCTGTCCGGCCTTCTGATCGGCGGCGAGATCGCCTCCGCCAGCCGTCGGCACGGCGCCGGTGCGGAACCCGTGGTGCTGGTCGCCTCCGGTGCGCTGGGAACGCTTTACAGCGAGGCACTCGGCCTTGCCGGCCTCGAGGTTCGGGCCGTCGACGCTGACGAGGCGGTGCGTGCAGGTCTCGTCGAGGCGGCGCGTGAGAACGGCATGATCGCCAGAATTGGAGCAGCCCGATGAGCCAGACCGCACCGTTTCCAAAACTAAAGCGCGGGCTGGTTGCCATCCTTCGCGGGCTCAAGCCCACCGAGGCGATGGCCATGGGCCAGGCACTGTTCGACGCCGGCATCGAGGCGATCGAAGTGCCGCTGAACTCACCGCAACCGTTCTCGTCGATCGCCCGAATCGTCCAAGTGCTGCCGAAAACGGCGCTGGTCGGCGCCGGCACGGTGCTGACGCCAGCCGATGTCGATGGCTTGCACCAGGCCGGAGGGCGGCTGCTGGTTAGTCCCAACATCGATGCCGAGGTGATGGCGCGCGCCATGCATTACGGCATGGTGACGATGCCCGGCGTGTTCACGCCGACCGAAGCTTTCCAGGCGATCAAGCTCGGCGCCTCGGCGCTTAAATTCTTCCCGGCGAGCGTGCTGGGTGCAGGCGGCATTTCCGCGATGCGCGCGGTGTTGCCGGCGCAAACGCTGGTCGGTGCCGTCGGCGGCGTCTCCGAAAAAGATTTTGCCGGCTACAAGGCGGCCGGCGTGACCGCCTTTGGTCTGGGCTCCAGCCTGTTCAAGCCTGGCATGAGCGTCGACGAGGTGGCCGCGCGGGCCGAGGCGGCGGTGACAGCCTGGGATGCAGCATTCGGCGGAGACGCATGATGAGCGAAGCCATCGTTTCGGTTTTTTCCGATCACGTCTGCCAACTCGGCGAGGGGCCGAGCTACGATCCCGCCACCGATACGCTCTACTGGTTCGACATCGTCAACGGTCAGCTTCTGCAAAAGCAGCTGTCCGGCGGCGCGGCCACCGTCCATGAGCTCGGCCAAATGGCGAGCGCCATCGCAATCATCGACGACAAGCGCCAGCTTATCGCCGCCGAAACCGGCCTTTATGTCCGCGATGTCGCGACCGGCAAATTGACGCTGCACACGCCTGTCGAGGCCGACAATCCGGTTACGCGCTCCAACGATTCCCGGGTCCACCCCTGCGGCGCCTTGTGGATGGGTACCATGGGCAAGGGCGAGGAAAAGGGTGCGGGTTCGATCTACTGGTTTTTCAGAGGCGAACTGCGCCGGCTGTTTTCGGACATCACCGTCTCCAATTCGATCTGTTTTACCGAGGATGGCGCAATCGCCTACTACACCGACACCTCGACCGGGCTGCTGATGCGGGTCGCCTGCGACCCGGCGACCGGCCTGCCTGCCGGTGAGCCGAAGCTGTTCGTCGATCACCGCTCGGCCAAGGGCTATATCGACGGATCCGTGCTCGACCGCGACGGCATCCTGTGGAACGCCGTCTGGGGCGGCAGCGTCATCGAAGCCTATGGGCCCGACGGCAAGCTCGTCCGCACGGTCGCCATGCCGGTGACGCAGCCATCCTGCCCGGCCTTTGTCGGTGCCAAGGCCGACCGGCTGGCGGTCACCTCCGCCTGGTCGGGCAAGGACGAGAAGCAGCGTCTGCTGGATCTGCAGGGCGGCATGACCTTTCTGCTCGATATTCCCGTCAACGGCCGCTTCGAGCCGCGCGTGCTGATCGCCTGAGCGAACTGGATTCTGCGGTAGGACGGTGCGTTGTCACGCAACCGCCCGCGCCGTGTCGGTTTCACGAGAGCCTGACGCCTTGACCATGCGATGGTAGGCAATCCTACTGCCGGGGATCGTCATCTCATGCCCAGCCGCAAGCCGAAACTGATCCTCGTCCATGAGCCGGAAAAGGCCTGCCTGGACCGTCTGGTCGCCGACGGTCATGCGCCGCAGCGTGCCGGCGAAATCGCGTCCTATCTGGCGCAGTCTACCGATCTCGCTCCTGAATTCGAGGCGCTTGACCGCGCCTGCCAGGCACGCGGCCTGTCGTTTGCGCCAGTGGCGCTGGACGACGCCGCAACGGTGCTCGCCGAGGAGCACCCCAGCACGACGCTGGTCTGGACGCTGACCGACGGCATCGCCTATTTCCGCGGCGGCGCGGCGCCCGCTCTGGCGCGATTGGGCGGTTTCAAGACGGTTGGCGCAGATGATGCGCTGTTCGCGCTCTGCCAGGACAAGTTCCGCTCCGGCGCTGTGCTCGGCGCACTCGGCCTGCCGGTGCCACAGGCTGGGCTTGCGCGCGACGGCCAATGGCTGGTCGAGCCGCCGGCCTCGCCCGCCGGCTGGTTCGTCAAGCCCAACCGGCTCGGCGCCAAGATCGGCATCTGGCCGGATTCGCGTGTGGCCGAGCTCGGCCATGCACTGGAGCTTAGCCGGCGCGTCTTTTCGGCCTATCGCGACGATGTCGTCGTCCAGCCCTATGTCGCCGGCCGCAACGTGCGCGCCAGTTTCCTCGGCCTGGTGCCAGGCGCCGAGGTCGAAGCGCTTGGCGTGGCCTTTGTCGATTCGGGCGCCGATTTCCAGACCATGGCCGACAGCCTGGCGCTCTACGGCGATACTGGCGAGGCAGCGAAAGCGGCTGGACACTATGCCGAACCGGAACTCGTCGCGGTTGCCGACAGCCAGCCGGCCGCCGACACCAGGATTCGCGCGATCGCCGGGCGGCTGATGGGCGGGCTCGGCCTGCGCGATGTGTTTTCCATCGATCTCAGGGTCGAGGCCGACGATACCGTCCACCTCATCGAGTTCGAGGTCTGCCCCGGCCTGCCCTGCTTCGATTTTCGCGCCTATTGCCGCCAGCAATGGGGCCTCGAGCTGGCCGACGCCATGGCCGAAACCGCGGCGAGCCGGCTGATCGGCCAGCGCCATGACGGTTAGGTTTGTCGCACCCTTTTTGCCTGGCAGCGTGCGGCCGCAGTCGCGCGCATTGCTGCTGTCTCCGTAGCAGCCTAGCGCTTTGGTGGGCCCCTATAGAGATACCAGAGCGGCCACGCGACAAGGACGAGCAGGGTTATGATCAGTGCAGACCAATAAAGGAACGGGTCTTGGGCCCGATCTACGAGAAAGATCCCCCCGCCATGCTGCAGTGAAATGGCTTTCCCAGTCCAGAGGCCGACTGCCACGCCTGTACCGCCAACAAGCATCTGTGCGATGAAAAGGCCCTTGCCGATCGGTGAATATCGATTGCTTCCGGCCATGCAGACGCCCCCTCTGTAAGCGCCTACAGCGTACCCCTGGAGGTCCAATACTTCCAGCGAGTTTACCCCTGAGGCATTCGCTCGACCGCCTGCAAGGACGGATCCATCTTGTCCCAGGCATGCCCGTGGCTCGTGTAGGTCACCATCTGCGGGCTGAACTGTTCCGGATCGTCGAGGCTGGCCGCGTGGACCACTATCAGCTCGGGCATGGCGACGGGTATCAGAAAGACCGGCGTTCCGCAGGTTGGACAGAAGGTGTGGATTTTTTCGTTGCCGCTGGCGCCCGCCACGCGCCAGGTGCTCACCTCCCCGGTGATGGCCATATCGGCACGTTGGCCGAAGGTCAGGTAGGATCCGTGGCCGGTACCTGAGCGCTTCTGGCAATCGCTGCACTGGCAGTGGTTCTGGAAGATCGGCTCGTCATTGGTTTCGTAGCGGATCGCGCCGCATGCGCAGCCGCCGGTAAAGCGTTTGGTCATTGCCATTCTCCACGGGTCTGATTCTGCTTGAGGTCGCAGCATCAGGCCGATTTCGGCTTGGCGAAAATGTCGATGCCGCTGCCGGTTTCGAGGAAAGATTTCAGGCTCGACAGCACCGCCGGCCAACCCTGGCTGACGCCCTTCGCCATGCCGCTGCCGGATTCGAGCTCGTCATGGCTGACGGTCAGCCGCACCATGGTGTCGTATTCCTCGATGGCGAACGTCACCCGGCTGGTTTTCGACGGATCGTCCGCCTGCGAAGCGTTCGCCCAGGTGATGACGAGGCGGGTCGGCGGCGAAATCTCGACGACCTTGCCGACGAGTTCGACGGTCCGTTCGTCATTGGCGCGGATGTGCTCCCATTTCGAGCCCGGCGTCCATTCCGAGACGTTCTCGTGGCCCCAGTAGCGCTTCGCGATCTCGGGCTTGATTATGGCCTCGAACACCTTCTGCGGCGTCGAGCGGATATAGGTCACGTAGACAAAGCTGGTCGTTTCCCTGGTCATCGGTCTTCTCCTTCGAGTTCTTGCTTCAGGTCGTGCAGCAGGCTGAGCCGCTGCCGTTCGAATTTCCGTACCCAGCGCTCGTAGACTTCGTGCAGCGGCACGGGATTGATGAAATGCAGCTTTTCGCGGCCGCGCTTGACCGTGCTCACCAGATTGGCCGCCTCCAGCAGGTCGAGGTGCTGGGTGGCGGATTGCCTGGCCATGTCCAGATGGTCGCACAGCTGACTGAGCGTCTGCCCGTTCTGCTCGCACAGAAGGTCGAGCAGCCTTCTGCGTGTCGGGTCGCCCAGCGCTTTGAAAACCTTGTCGGCGTCCATCTGCCTCACTCTGTTATAAGGCACAATATGCAGGTAAATACCTGCATGTCAACCGGCAATCCGACCCGCGTTGAATGACCGCTCGTCGGCACGGCTCCGCACCCGGCAACTGCGCCAGGCAGATGACCGTGAAATCGCCGGAGCAAAGGGATGTAAAATGGGCCTGCGGGGCTTCAAACGCCGCCAGGCTTTATCCGATTTTGAGCATGATCTCCGGTGAAACCGGAATGACTTTCTTCGGAACTATGCTTGCAAGGACCTCAGGCGCCCTCGACCAGAACGATTTCGCCGTCGGCGACCTTCTGACGGATGGCGACGGCGCGCTGGTATTCCGGCGAATGGTAGCAATCATGCGCGGCGGCAAGCGATTCGAACTCTATGATGACGTTGCGTGCCCGGCCGGGGCCTTCGGCCTTTTCATGCTCGCCCCCGCGCGCCAGGAATTTCGCACCGAATCGCTCGAAGGCAGGCTTGGCGGCGGCGACATAGTCCTTGTAGCCTTCCGCGTCGCGCACATCGACACGGGCGATCCAGTATCCCTTGGGCATTTTCTTGGTCTCCGAACTTATTCTTGGAAATCTCAGGCCGAGCGCATCTCGTCGAGGATGGCTTCGGCCGCTTCCCGTTTGTTGGCCGCAGCAATGATCGGCCGGCCGACGACGAGGTGGCTGGCGCCGTTGCGGATCGCCTGGCCCGGCGTCACGACGCGCTTCTGGTCGCCATGGTCGCTGCCGGCCGGCCGGATGCCGGGCGTCACCACCGCCATGTCGGGCCCGACGATGCGGCGCACCGCCTCGGCCTCCGCGGCCGAGCAGACGATGCCGCCCATGCCGGCATGCAGCGCCTGTTCCGAGCGCCGCAGCACCAGCGTATGCGGGTCGTACTCGTAACCGACATCGATCATGTCCTGCTCGTCCATCGAGGTCAGCACGCTGACGGCAAGCAGGCAAAGGTCGCTGCCGCGCGCTGCTTCCACCGCCGCCGCCATCGCCTTGGGATAGGCGTGGATGGTCAGCATGGTCATGCCCATCTTGACGATGTTCTCGACGCCCTTGGCCACCGTGTGGTCGATGTCGAGCAGCTTCATGTCGAGGAAGACCTTGGTGCCGCCGCTGGTCAGTTCCCTGGCGAAATCGAGTCCGCCGGCGAAGGCAAGCTGGTAGCCGATCTTGTAGAAGGAGACGACGCCGTCGAGTTCGCGCACCGCCTGCTCGGCTTCTCTCACTGTCGGCACGTCGAGGCCGACGATCAGCCTTTCCTGCATGGATTGGGCCTGCAAGGTGCTGGCAATCATGTCTCTATCCGGGTGGACAGCATGCGCGAGGTTTCGATCAGCGTGCGGCATAGATGCTCCATCGATTTGTACAGTCTTTCGTCACGGAAATTGCCGTCCTCGTCGAAGGCGCTGCCACCCTCGGGCACCGAGCATTCCGGCGTCACCACCTCCATCTGGCAACGTACCAACACGGCGCGCAGATGGTTGATGCAGCGGATGCCGGCAAAGTGCCCGCTGGAGGACGAACAGAGGCCAACGACCTTGCCGGCAAGTGGCCTCACCGGCCGGCCGCCATCCCTGCGCACCCGGCTCACCCAGTCGATCGTGTTCTTGAGCAGTGGCGGAATGGAGCCGTTATATTCGGGCGTGGCGATCAGCAGCCCGTCATGGGCGGTCACCAGCCGGCCGAGTTTCTGGGCGTTTTCGGGAACGCCTTTTTCCTTTTCCAGGTCCTCGTCCATGATCGGCAAGGGATAATCCGCGAGCGAGATGCGGGTCACCTCGGCGCCTTGCATGGCAAGTTCCTTCTGCGCCACGTCGGCCGTCCTGCCGCTATAGGCGCCGCTGCGCACCGAGCCGGCGAAGACGAGGATTTTCGGGATCACTGCCATTGGCCACCCTTGCTCCCGGACAGGTACAGCCAAGGATCGAGCAAATCAACGCCAACTTCGTCATCCCTGGGCGAAGCTCCGTCATGGAGACCCTGGAATCCATTCCGTGACAGCTATCCAGGAGTGCAGCGGAACAGAATTCTGCGCCGTAGCGGCGCTCGGAAGTCGCGGCATGGATCCTCGGGTCTGCGCTGCGTCGCTACGCTCCTTGCTCCGCCCGTGGATGACGAAGCGAGGGACGTTCCCGCCATTGCCAAGGTATGCGGTGAGCACTGGCGATCCGCGAACAACCCCGCGCCGAGAAATTAATGCGCTTCGCGGCGGTAGATCCACAGCTGGGTCGGCGGGATGTTGCGAAGGATGAAATCGAAATGCTTGACCGTATAATTGCCACGGCCGGCCGGGATCGGCGACATCGGGCCGTAGGTCAACTGCACGATCGGCCGTCCGGCTGGGATGCGGTCGAGCAGGCTCTCGATATAGGCAATGCGCTGGGCGACTGGGAAGTTGAGCAGCGGAACGCCGGAAACGACGGAATCGAAGATCATCCCGCTCTTGTCGCCAAGCGTGGCGTTGAGATTGAAGGCATCGCCCTCGATGACGTTGACGCCGGGATAGAGCCGCCGCAGATGACGGACGAAATCCGCGGAATACTCGACCGCGTAGAGGTTTTCGGGCCGCACGCCCTGAGCGAGGATGGCGCGGGTGATCACGCCGGTACCGGGGCCGACCTCAAGCACCGGCAGGCCGGATTTAGGATTGACGATCGAGGCCATTTTGCGCGCGGTGACCGAACTGGTGGGCACGATCGAACCAACCGCCTTCGGCTTGTCGATCCAGCCCTTGAAGAATTTGAGTTCGTCGTCGAACTTTTCGACAAGCGCCTTCCGCAGTCCAGGGCCACGTGTCATGCAAGCTCTCCTCAGCGCTCCCCGCAAAGTTACTTAGCACCTGAGCGGTGCTAGGCAAGGCGCGGCCGGACGCATGTCGTGGATAAGATAATTTTCGTCGCGTCTCAAGGGGTGACGCGATTCAAGGATTTACGCGTTGCAAATCGGCTTAGGCTGGCCAAAGTGCATCAACGTTCGCCGAAGGACTCGAAAAAATCCTTCATGCGGGCAAAAAAGCCGCTCGATTGGGGCGAATTGTCCTGCGAGGAGAGCTGTTCGAACTCCTCCAGCAGCTCACGCTGGCGGCGGGTCAGGTTCTGCGGCGTCTCGACCGCGGTCTGGATGTAGAGGTCGCCGACATTGGGCTGACGCAGCACAGGCATGCCCTTGCCCTTGAGACGGAACTGGCGCCCGTTCTGCGTGCCCTCGGTCACCTTGACCTTTGTCTGCGTGCCGTCCAGCGTCGTCACCTCGAAGGAGCCGCCAAGGGCGGCCGTCGTCATCGAGATCGGCACCTTGCAATACAGGTCGGCGCCGTCGCGTTGGAAGAACTCGTGCGGTTTGACCGCCAGGAAAATATAGAGGTCGCCCGATGGCCCGCCGCGCAGGCCGGCTTCGCCCTCATTGGCAAGGCGGATGCGGGTGCCGTCCTCGATGCCGGCCGGGATGTTGACCGACAGCGAACGCTCCTCGGTGACGCGGCCCTGGCCGGCGCATTTCGGGCACGGATCCTTGATCGTCTGGCCGCGCCCCTGGCATTGCGGGCAGGTCCGCTCGATCGAGAAGAAACCTTGCGTGGCGCGCACCTTGCCGTGGCCGTTGCACATCGAGCAGGTGACGGGCTGGGTGCCGGGCTTGGCGCCGCTGCCCGAACATTCAGAGCAGGAGATCGACGCCGGCACCCGGATCTGCGCGGTCTTGCCGGCAAAAGCCTCTTCCAGGGTAATTTCCATGTTGTAGCGCAGGTCGGCGCCGCGCTCGCGGCCGCCCGACGAGCGGCGCTGGCGCCCGCCCATCATGTCGCCGAAAATGTCCTCGAAGATATCGGCGAAACCGCCGGCGCCAAAACCTTGCGCGCCGCCATTCATGCCGCCCTGTTCGAAGGCGGCGTGGCCAAAGCGGTCGTAGGCCGCGCGCTTCTGCGGGTCTTTCAGCGTCTCGTAGGCTTCGTTGATTTCCTTGAACTTGTGCTCGCAGGAATGATCGCCGGGGTTGCGGTCGGGATGGAACTGCATGGCGAGCTTGCGGAAAGCGCTCTTGAGCTCCTTCTCGTCGGCGCCTTTTTGGACGCCCAGCGTCTCGTAGAAATCAGCTTTCATTTTTTCCCGCTGTCCGGATGCTCAACGTCTGAAGCATTGTTGCGCCTCTTGCCGGCACTGACGCTTCGATTTAGGTGCGATGGAAGGGGGATGCCAGTGTCGACGCGGCTTTGCCTGCATTTTTTCAGCAAGGCCCGCTGTTTTTCTGCAAGGGGTTGCAAAAAAGCCCGGCCTTCGCCGGGCTTTTCGCTTTACCTTGCCGTCAAACGGTTCAGGCCGACTTCTTCTTGTCGTCGTCCTCGTCGATTTCCTCGAAATCGGCGTCGACAACGTCACTGTCCTTGGCGGCATCCGCCTTGGCGTCGGCTTCCGCCGCTTCCTTCTGCGAAGCCTCGTACATGGCCTGGCCAAGCTTCATCGAAGCCTCGGCAAGCGCCTGGCTCTTGGCTTCGATGTCGGCCGGGTCGTCGCCTTCGGTCGCGGTCTTCAGCGCCGCGATCGCGTCGGAGATCGCCGTGCGCTCGCCTTCCGAAACCTTGTCGCCATATTCCTTCAGCGACTTCTCCGAGGAATGCAGCAGCGCTTCGGCCTGGTTGCGGGCCTCGACCAGCGCACGCCGCTTTTTGTCGGTCTCGGCGTTGGCCTCGGCGTCCTTGACCATCTTCTCGATGTCGGCGTCCGAAAGACCGCCCGATGCCTGGATGCGGATCTGGTGTTCCTTGCCGGTACCCTTGTCCTTGGCCGAAACGTTGACGATGCCGTTGGCGTCGATGTCGAAGGTGACCTCGATCTGCGGCACGCCGCGCGGCGCCGGCGGGATGCCGACCAGGTCGAATTGGCCGAGCGCCTTGTTGTCGGCGGCCATTTCACGCTCACCCTGGAAGACCCGGATGGTCACGGCCGACTGTGAGTCCTCGGCCGTCGAGAACACCTGGCTCTTCTTGGTCGGGATCGTCGTGTTGCGTTCGATCAGGCGGGTGAACACGCCACCCAGCGTCTCGATGCCGAGCGACAGCGGCGTCACGTCGAGCAACAGCACGTCCTTGACGTCGCCCTGCAGCACGCCGGCCTGGATGGCGGCGCCGAGAGCGACGACTTCATCCGGATTGACGCCCTTGTGCGGCTCCTTGCCGAAGAACTGCTTCACGATCTCCTGGATCTTGGGCATGCGGGTCATGCCGCCGACCAGGACGACTTCGTCGATCTCGCCGGCCTTCAGGCCGGCATCCTTCAATGCCGCCTTGCAAGGGGCAATCGTGCGCTGGACCAGGTCGTCGACCAGCTGCTCGAACTTGGCGCGCGTCAGCTTCAGCGTCAGGTGCTTCGGCCCGGTCGCGTCGGCGGTGATGAAGGGCAGGTTGATTTCGGTCTGGGTGGTCGACGACAGCTCGATCTTGGCCTTTTCAGCCGCCTCCTTGAGGCGCTGCAGGGCAAGCTTGTCGTTCTTCAGGTCGATGCCCTGTTCCTTCTTGAACTCGGCCGCCAGATATTCGACCAGGCGCATGTCGAAATCCTCGCCGCCG
Source organism: Mesorhizobium sp. M7A.T.Ca.US.000.02.2.1 (assembly GCF_003996995.1). GTDB lineage: Bacteria > Pseudomonadota > Alphaproteobacteria > Rhizobiales > Rhizobiaceae > Mesorhizobium. The sequence continues at coordinate 19,815 of NZ_RZTT01000013.1, forward strand.
AGGAAGGTGTCGCCATTGGTCGACTTGACCTCGAACACGCCGTCGCCGATTTCGAGCACCGAAATGTCGAACGTGCCGCCGCCAAGGTCATAGACGGCAATGGTCTTGCCTTCCTTCTTGTCGAGGCCATAGGCAAGCGCTGCCGCGGTCGGCTCGTTGATGATGCGCAGCACTTCAAGGCCGGCGATCTTGCCGGCATCCTTGGTCGCCTGGCGCTGGGCGTCGTTGAAATAGGCTGGAACGGTGATGACCGCCTTCTCGACCTTTTCGCCGAGATAGGCTTCCGCCGTCTCCTTCATCTTCTGCAGGATCATGGCCGAGATCTGCGAGGGCGACTGCTTCCTGCCGCCGGCTTCGACCCAGGCATCGCCATTGTCGCCCTTGACGATCTTGTAGGGGACAAGCTTCTTGTCCTTCTCCGTCACCGGATCGTCATAGCGGCGGCCGATCAGGCGCTTGACCGCGAAGATGGTGTTTTCAGGATTGGTGACCGCCTGACGCTTGGCCGGCTGGCCGACCAGACGTTCGTCGTCGCCCGAAATGGCGACGATGGAAGGCGTCGTGCGCGCGCCTTCCGCATTCTCGATCACCTTGGGCTCCTTGCCATCCATGATGGCGATACACGAGTTGGTGGTGCCGAGATCGATACCGATTACTTTTGCCATTTTTCTAGTCTCTCCGCTAAGCAGGCTATCAGGACCCGTACAGGCGTTCCGACGAAAGCCCCTGTTCACAAGAAATCCCGTTCCGGCAACCGGCATTCCGGCGCCGAACGGCTTGGCGCGTATATAAGAACAGGCGGCATCGCGCGCAAGCATTCTGCGCAAGGCTTCCATGAACCTTTCCACCTCCGCCCGCGACTGATCTCCAGGTGCCGCATGGTGCGGCCCGGAAAGGAAGCCCCCATGACCAATAACCCAGAGACTCCCAGGTCTCCGGGAACAACAGGAGCTCGGCGCGACCACCGCCTTCGGGACGAGGTCGGTGCGCTGGGCTTTCTGTTGATTCCGTTGACCCTGCGTAAGAGCAGGCGTATCGTCATCTTGAGGGAAGCAGACAATTCGATCAGGGAAGAACGAGCCGGACCGCCGCGCCTTGCCCTGATTTGCGCGGCCAGACCCGACGTTCTCCCGTCGACTACGGGGGGTAGTGTCATGTCTCGCATCCGCGGCTCGTTCGTGTCGTCTCTTGCTGGCGGCTTGCGCCGCGCTGCGCATCCAGGCGGGTTGCTGGCACTCGGCCTGTGGCTGGGCGCCGCGCAGGCGCAGGAAACCCGGATCATTTATCCCGGTTCGATGGCGGTGACCGGATTTTCCGGCACCATCATTCCCAATTTCGACCCCCCTGATTCCGAAAAAGAGGGACTGCCGCCCGGCGTCGATCCGGTCGACGAAACCTTCATCGACACCACGCGCGCCACCTTGCGCGTCGTCGACGTCTCGCAACTGGGCGGACCAGCCACCGGCCAGCTCGTCAACACGCCACCGCCCTTCGAGGTGACGGCGGAGCAGGTCGGCCAGGTGTTCGGCGTCACCTACGATGACGGCGTGCGCGACGGCGTTCCGACGGGCATTCCCAATCTCTATGCCGGCGCCACCTCGCTGCACGGCATCCGTATCGTCACCCCGGACGCCGACGACGACGGCCGCCCCGAGCGGCAGCGCCGCGGCGCTGCCGGCGCCATCTTCATGGATGGCCAGTTCGGCACCGAAAACGGCGGCGGGCCGGGCACCGTCTGGAAGATCGACGGCATCACCGGCCAGGTCTCCAAATTCGCCGACATCGACACCAACAGCGGTCCCGGCATCGGCAATCTCACTTTCGACGCCGCTCATCGCGAGTTCTTCGCGTCCGATCTCGATACCGGCCTGATCCATCGCATCGATGCCGAAGGCAGGCTGATCGACAGCTTCGATCACGGCGTTGCCGGCCGTCCCGCGCATGGGCTTGCTCCAGTCGCCGACGACGGTTCGGTGATGGACATAAAGGGAGCGACCTTCGACAGCGAAGACCCCGACAGCTGGGGCTACACGCAGGACGAGCGCCGCGTCTGGGGCGTCTCCTACCATGGCGGCCGGCTCTACTACTCGGTCGGCGAAAAGTCGGAAATCTGGTCGGTGGGCATCGCCCGCGACGGCAGTTTTGTCGGCGACCCGCGCTGGGAACTGACGGTCAAGGCCGACAAGGACTACGCCGTCACCGACATCGCCTTCGACAATAGCGGCTTCATGTACCTGGCCCAGCGCGGCCCAGTCGAGAACCGCTACGATTACAGCCAATTCGCCGATTCCGGCAAAGGCGAGGTCATCCGCTACTTCCGAGAGAACCCGGACGATCCGGAGACGGAATCGGTCTGGGTCGAAGTGCCGCAGGAATATGCGGTCGGTTTCCCGCAGGGCAACCGGCAGGCCGCCGGCGGTCTCGATCTGCAATATGGTTATGATTCCGACGGCAATCTCGACACATCGGTCTGCACGCAGACGCTGGTCAAGTCAGGCGACAAGCTGCGCGACAATCCTTCACTCGCCGAACGGCTCGCCGCCGGTGGGCCGCTGGCCGTGCATGGCGTCCAGATCACGCCGAAAGAGCTGGTCAAGCCGGCCAACGTGCCGCCCTTCGGCTCCTGGTTCGTCGACTTCGACGGTTATTTTGAAGATCCGGAGGTCGAGGGCCATGTCGGCGACGTTGCCGTCTGGCATCCTTGCGAGGGCCGCGCCGGCTATTACGAGGAAATCCCGGGCGGCTACCTGCCCCCCTTCTACCCGCCGGATTTCCCACCACCCGGCAACCTGCCTCCGTGCATCGATGTCGAGGATATCAGGTATTACTGTACGCCTCGCGGCCTCCAGGCCGATCTCTATCTCCATGACCATGCCGGCTTCGGCGGCGATTCGATCAAGGCCCAACCTTCGAATGAGACAAAGTCCAGGACGCCAGGCGTCGGGGTGACATCATCCCAGTCGCATGCGCCCGGCAAGCCTTACACGGTCGACATCACCGGCCACTATCCGGGCGACAGAGTGGATGTTGGACTTTGCTTCTACAGGAAGTCCGACAAGGACAAGGGTGGCTACTACCCTTGCTGCAAGATGATCTTGCCGCTCCGAACCCCAGCCGTCAGCTGCGAACGTTGAGGAGGGGAAGATGAAAAATCTCGCACTCTCCCCGCTCACGACGAGCTCGCAATCCACAGTCATGGAGACGATCATGAAACCCCTGTCATACGCCAGGCGCGGCGCGCGCTGGCTGATGGCGGCCGGTATCGCGGTCGCCATGTTCACCCCTGTGGCAAGCCACGCGGAAGACGCCGCCCCGATCACCCCGGAACTGAGGCTCGATCTCGACAATTCGAAGATCGTCAATCCGAGGCCGGAGCGGGCGGTGCCCTTCTTCACCAAGAAAGGCACCCAGCGGAGCTGCGACTATGTCGTCTACTCCCTGAGCTTTGGCCTGCGCGGCGATGCGCAAGCCTTCGCCGACCTGACAGCCTTGCTGAAAACGCTCAAGATCGAGTTCAAGGACCAGCTTCCACACGGCCTTTCGATCGTCAGCGCGAATGTGTCGGGCGACGGCACGGACGCTTCGGGCGGACCATTGCCCGGCGTTTCGATCAGCACCTCGGCCGGTCCGAACGACACGGCAACGGTGTCCGATTTCCGGCTCTCCGCCGCTGATCTCGACGGCGCCGGTGCCGCCAATGAACGCGTCATCAACTTCCAGATCACGGCCAAGATCGACCATGCGGCGTTTCCTTCGCCGACCGTGATCGACAACCAGGGTGTGATCAAGGTCAGCAACGGAGCCGGCCCCGGGACCATCATCCCGTCGCAGGATCCGGGCAAGCCCGACGATGGCGACTACAAGACCGGGGCCAAGACCTCGATCAAGATCGACCTCACCAACTGTGATAAGCGGCCACCGCCTCCCGACCGGGAATGCTTCAAGGTGGAACGCGGCACGGTGGACTGCGTGCCCGGCGGCGGCGCCTTCATCTACCACATGCCGGTCGGCCCGGAGATGGGCGGCAAGTGGGTGCAGGTGTCGACGACCACATCAGGCGTCACCATCATCCCCGACACCCAGTTGGTGCCGGCGGGCGGCGGTGTGCTCAACTGGAAGATCGTCGGCGCATCGCCCGGCGACGTCATCCACCTCATCGTCACCGGCATCGAAACCTATGCCGGTCCGAAGGAAGGCTGGGGCCTTTGCTGCACGCAGACGATCGACATCGTCATCCCGCGTGACCAGAGGTGCCCGCCCAAGGACAAGGAGCCGGACCTCAAGGTCGAGAAACGCGCCGACGTGACGCGTTGCACGATGGGTGGCGGCTGCGACTTCACCATCAGGGTCACCAATGTCGGCACCGGTGCCTACCACGGCAAGATCGTGCTCGACGAGGTGACGCTGCCGGCCGGATCGACGCTCGATTCAGGACCCAATCCGCCCTGGGTCTGCGTACCCGGCGCCACCCCGATGATTTGCACCTACCCAGTAACCACGCTCAATCCGGGGGCCTCCGTCAACCTCAAGCTCGGCTTCAAGCCGGCCGGAGGCTGGCAAGGCAGCGTCTTGCGTAACTGCGCCACCTATAATTACGGCGCCAGCGGCAAGCCGCTGTTCGGCAGCCAGTCGAACGATCGCGGCTGCGCCTCGATCCCGATCTGCCGGCGTGGCGATCGTGACCGCGACTGCCGGCCGCCGGTCGAGAAGAAGGTCGACCTGATCCTGAAGAAGCGTGCCCGCGTCCCGGTCTGCACGGCCGACGGCATCTGCCACTTCGTGATCGACATCATCAACAACGGCACATCGACTTATAACGGGCCGCTGACGGTGATCGACAGCTACCCGGCCGGCGCGCCGGCCTCCTCGACCTTCGGCCCAAGCCCGCCATGGACCTGCGTACCGACAGGTCCCGGCCTGTTCCGCTGCGACCATGCGGGGATCTCGCTGCCTCCGGGCGGCTCGACGCCGATCGTCGTCAAGGCGGTCATGCCGGCCGGCTATCAGTCGGACATTGTCGAGAATTGCGCGACGGTGAAGCCCATCCCCGGCGAAAACGACCTCACCAACAACAAGGCCTGCGCCAAGGAACGCTTCCGCCATCCCAATGGCGGCAAGCCGACCCTGCGCATCACCAAGGTCTGCGACGGCTCGCTCGCCGGTGCCGCGCTGATCTCTTGCCGCATCACCGTCATCAGCCTTGGCACCGCTGCCCCCACCGGTCCGGTGCGGGTCAACGATGCCGCCACGCTGGTGGCCGGCGGCGCGCCTGTCCAGATCCAGACCGTCACCCCTGACGGTGCGGAATGGGCGTGCGGACCGGTTCCGGCCAACGCGCTGTCGTGCCAGATTCCCGGTGCCGTCATGACACCTGGAACCAGCCGCCACTTCGACGTGACGGTTTCGGCCAATGGCGCGTTCGAAAACTGCGCGCGCGGCTCCTATGGGCCGGCGCCGGGCGACGACGTCGTCTATCCCTTTGGCCAGGCCTGCGCCAAGGGCGGCGGCGCTTCGACCATCCGTGTCGAAAAGACCGGCGACCGCGAATGCAGGCTCGGCCAACCCTGCTCGTTCGAGGTCACCATCACCAATGACGGAGCGACCGCCTTCTCCGGGCCGGTCCGCATTGGCGATGCGATCGGCGTGGAGGGTCTCGGCAGGGTGGAAGGCGTTGAGATCACGTCGATCGATCCGCCCTTCGGCTGCTCGCCGGCACCGGCAACCTTGCCTGCGTCCTGCATTGCCAATTTGTCGCTCGGCGCCGGCGAAAGCCGGGTGCATCATGTCACCGTGGTCATTCCCGACGACGGTCGTCTGGCCAATCTGCAGGGCAATATCAGTGGCCAGAACTGCGTCGGCGTGCTCTCTCCCGACACACGGGTGCAAGGCGGTGGCGACGTGCTTTCCGACGATCAGGCCAATGTGCAGGGCGATCGCGGCAAGGCCTATGCCTGCCATTCCTTCACCATCAGCCAGGAGACGAAGAAGCAATGCTCGCAAGGCTTCGTCATGAACGATGCCGGCCGCTGCGTCTGCCCGGAAGGCACCACCTACCGCAACGGCCAGTGCTCGCCGGGCGGCGGTATCGTGCCGAAGCCGGAACAGCCGAAGCGCTGTGTGCTGCTCGAAGGCCAGATCCGCACCGAGGACGGACGTTGCGTCTGCCCACGCGGAACAGGGCTTGAGAACGGCAGATGTGTCAGGACCGACAAGCCCGAGCAGTGCACCATCCGTGGCCAGGTCCACAATGCCGATGGCGATTGTGTCTGCCCGAGAGGGACCGAGGTGCGCAATGGCGCCTGCCGCCCGATCCGGCCGAAGCCTGAGCAGTGCACCATCCGTGGTCAGGTTCATGACGCGGATGGAGACTGCGTCTGCCCGAGAGGGACCGAGGTGCGCAATGGCGCCTGCCGCCCGATTCGGCCGAAGCCTGAGCAATGCACGATCCGTGGCCAGGTCCATGACGCAAAGGGCAATTGTGTCTGCCCGAGGGGTACCGAGGTGCGGGGCAATGCCTGCCGGCGCAAGCAGCCGACGCAGGAGCAATGCGACATACGCGGCCAGGTCCACAACAAGCGTGGCGAGTGTGTCTGTCCGCGTGGGACGCAGGTGATCAACGGCGCATGCCGCAAGCCCAGGCAAGAGGTGGAATGCGCACCGGGCTCGCAGATGATCAACGGCCAGTGCCAGCCGATCATCAGGCGGCGCTGCCCGGAAGGTACGATCGGACGCTATCCGAACTGCCGGCCGCTCCGCGGGCAACCGTCGCTGGAGCTCAACCCCGGCCTGCTGCTGCAGCAGGTACTGCCACGGCGCAGGCCGCAGGTCGAACAGCAGCAGGATCCGGTTCCAGACAGAATCCTGAAACTCCAGCAGCAATAACGATCTGCTCGACGCCAGACCAGAAACCCGCCGGAGCAATCCGGCGGGTTTTCTTATGGCTCCGAGGCAAGCGGAAATTGGCTGCAACAGGATCGCGGACGCCGCAACGCCACCTCCGGCCGTGCAGCCGCCGCGCCCGTGCCCTCGACAAGTCGGCTGGAGCGCATTAGGCAGTCGATAGAGTGGCCGAACGTGAAGGGCACTCGGAAAGGCCGCATCCATGAGCAGAAAGACCCTGATTGCACCGTCGGTGCTGGCGTCGGATTTTTCCAAACTCGGCGATGAGGTCGAAGCGGTGGCGGCGGCCGGCGCCGACTGGATCCATCTCGATGTGATGGACGGGCATTTCGTGCCCAACATCACCTTTGGCCCGCCGGTGATCAAGGCGATCCGCAACCGCACCGAGGCCTTCTTCGACTGCCATCTGATGATTGCCCCGGCCGACCCCTATCTGGCCGCTTTCGCCGAGGCCGGCTGCGACGGTTTGACCGTCCATGCCGAAGCCGGCCCGCATCTTGACCGCTCGCTGCAGACCATCAGGAACCTCGGCAAGAAGGCCGGTGTGTCGCTCAATCCGGCGACGCCGGAAAGCGTGGTCGAATATGTGCTCGACCGGCTCGACCTGATCCTGATCATGACCGTCAATCCGGGCTTCGGCGGCCAGGCCTTCATCCCGGCGATCGTCGACAAGGTGAAGCGGGTCAAGGCCCTCATCGGCGGCCGGCCGATCCGCATCGAGATCGACGGCGGTGTTTCAGCCGAAACCGCGCCGCTGGTCACCGCTGCCGGCGCCGACGTGCTGGTGGCGGGCGCCGCCATCTTCAAAGGCGGCAGCGTCGAGGCTTACCGTCAGAACATCCAGGCGATCAGGACGGCAGCCGACCACGCAGCCGGCTAACCAGCGCTTTTCCCGCGTTCAGCCCGGCATGCCGGCTAAGGTTCTGGTACCGGCCGAGGCTTGTGATGGTCTGATGCGCAACGGCATCGGATCTGGAGCGGCTGCCTGATTCGGCCTCAAGGGTCCTCACAGCAGACAGTTGATCCGGCGCGCATACAAAAGAACAGAAAGAACAGATTCTCCTGCGTGCATACAAAACATGTTAAGTTCCCGCAGGTTGTGAAAATGCGCGGAATTACAGCATTGAGCTCCAGATGCCGCATATTCCTTCGTGCTAAAGTACAATAACGTGATCTTGTGCTTGAGCAGGCGAATGCCCGCACTGTATGGTACAAGTACGAGAAGGCGAATGCTTTCGGACTCGAATCGCCCAGGACAAGTCTTGGGGACAAGGAGTCGCTATGACATACGGAGCTGCCAATCTGAACGACGACGCTGCGGGACCGAAGAGTACGCTTGCCAGTACGGTCTATCAGCAATTGCGGGACGATCTTCTCGGTGGTGTTCTTGAGGCCGAGAGCAAGCTGCGGGTCGAATGGGTGGTCTCCAAATATGGAGCCGGCGCCTCGCCTGTCCGCGAAGCTCTCAATCGCCTCGCCTCGGAAGGACTTCTCGGCCGGCACGATCAGCGCGGCTTCTTCATCATGCCGGTCAGTGCGTCGGAACTCGAGGAGCTGACGCGCACCCGCTGCTGGCTCGAGGAGCGGGCGCTTCGCGAATCCATCGCCCACCGCACCGCCGAATGGGAAGAACAGCTCGTGCTGGCGCTGCATCGCCTGGGACGCGCGTCACGCCTGTCTCCGCAGGATCTCTTTTCGCTCAATCCCGATTGGGAGAGGCTGCATCGTATCTTCCACAGGGTGTTGATTTCGGCCTGCCGGTCGCAATGGCTGGTGGGGTTTTGCGACCAGCTCTCCGATCACGCCTATCGCTACCGGCAAATGGCCAATGATGGCGAGGGTGTCCAGCGCGACGATTTCGGCGAGCATCGCCTGATCGCCGAATGTGCCTTGGACGGCAATGCCGACGGTGCCGTCGAGGCACTGCTCAACCATTACCAGTTGACTGCCGCCATGTGCATGAAGCGTTTCGAGCAGGACGACGAAACGAAGGAACTCGCCGGCAAACGCGCTCGGCGATAACAGCCGATTCCCGGCGGGCTCTTGCGCTCGTTTCTTGCTCGCAATCCGCGTCGAGCGCGGCTGGCGTGAACCGCTGTCGGCGGGCTTGACGGCGCGGCCAAGAACCGCGAACTCTCGCCGCCGAGGCATGCCGCGACAGGCGCATGCTCAGCGCCGCCGCACCCAGGGAAGTCTTCATGAGCAATCATCTGTTCGATGCGTTCCGGTCCCGGATGCCGGCGCCAGCGCGCTTGCTGATGGAAACCGATGATGGCCGCTCGCTCACCTATGGCGATATGCTGGCCCGCTCGGCGCAGCTTGCGCATGCGCTCCTGCAACTCGATGTCGAACCCGGTGACCGCGTTGCCGTGCAGGTCGAGAAGAGCCCGGAAGCGGTCATGCTCTATCTCGCCTGCCTGCGAGCCGGCGCCGTCTTCCTGCCGCTCAACACCGCCTACACGCTGGCTGAGCTGGAGTATTTCTTCGGCGACGCAGAACCACGCCTGGTCGTCTGCGATCCGGCAAGAGCGGCCGACATCGGCGCGCTGGCGGAAAAGACCGGCGCCGTCACCGTCACGCTCGGCCGCGACGGCCGGGGATCGCTGACCGACCAGGCCTCGCGACTGCCGACGGATTTTCATGACGTGGCGCGTGGGCCGGATGACCTCGCGGCGATCCTCTACACGTCGGGAACCACCGGCCGGTCGAAAGGCGCCATGCTCAGCCACGAGAATCTTGCTTCGAACGCGCGCGTGCTGGTCGAGCACTGGCGTTTCACTGGAGACGACGTGCTGATCCACGCATTGCCGATCTTCCACACGCACGGCCTGTTCGTCGCCACCAATGTCGTCCTGATGGCCGGCGCCTCGATGCTGTTCGAGCAGAAGTTCGATCCGGCCCGCATCGTCTCGCTGCTGCCGCGTGCCACGGCCCTGATGGGCGTGCCGACCTTCTACGTGCGCCTGCTGCAGCAGGATGGGCTGGACCATGAGGCGGCAAAAAACATCCGTGTGTTCATTTCCGGGTCGGCGCCGCTGCTGGCCGAGACGCACAAGTCCTGGCGCGAGCGCAGCGGCCACGCGATCCTCGAGCGCTACGGCATGACCGAGACCAACATGAACACCTCGAACCCCTATGAGGGCGAGCGGCGCGCCGGCACCGTCGGTTTCCCCTTGCCCGGCGTCACGCTTCGCATCGCCGATCCAGACAGCGGCGCAGCGCTTGCGCAGGGCGAGGTCGGCATGATCGAGGTGAAGGGCCCAAACGTCTTCGGCGGCTATTGGCGCATGCCGGAGAAGACCAAGGCGGAATTCCGAGCCGACGGGTTTTTCATCACCGGCGATCTCGGTATGATCGACGCCGACGGCTACGTCCACATTGTCGGCCGCGGCAAGGACCTTATCATATCGGGCGGCTACAACATCTATCCGAAGGAACTCGAAAGCGAGATCGACGCGCTCGACGGGGTTAGCGAAAGCGCCGTCATCGGCGTTGCCCATCCGGATTTCGGCGAAGGTGTCACCGCTGTCGTCGTGCGTGCGCCGTCATCGCGGATCACCGGTGCCGAAATTCTCGGCGCCATCGCCGGGCGGGTGGCGAAATACAAGCACCCGAAGCGGGTGATCTTCGTCGATGAACTGCCGCGAAACACCATGGGCAAAGTACAGAAAAATGTGCTGCGCGATACCTACAAGGACATATACGCATCATAATTGCGCGGCGCCTGGGGCAGGGGCGCCTTACTCCTTGCGCGGCCTTTCGGCCCGGCTGCCGGAACCCCACAAGGCGCGCTTCAGCAGGTTGCGCTTGCGTGGGACGAGATTGATGTCGCTGACAAGCTTGGCGCCGCCCTCGCGCCGTTCCAGGGTGATCTTGCGGCTGTGGAAGGCTTCCAACTCGGCCCGGTGCGCCACGCTGATGATGGTGACATCAGGCAATTCGCGGATCACCGTCGCCATCATGGTGTCCTGGCTCTTCTCGTCGAGCGCCGAGGTTGCTTCATCCAGCACGACGATATCGGGGCGGTGCAGCAGCAGGCGCGCGAAGGCGAGACGCTGCTTTTCGCCGCCCGACAGCGTCTGGTCCCATGGCGCTTCTTCCTTGATCCTGTCGGCAAGATAGGCGAGGCCGACCTTGTCGAGGGCAGCGTTGATCTGCTTGATCGTCCACTTATCCGCCGCCGCGGGATAGGCGACCGCGCGGCGAAGCGTGCCCGAAGGGATGTAGGGGCGTTGCGGCAGCATGAACAGTCGCCTGTCGGCGTGGAAATTGACGCTGCCGCCGCCCCACGGCCACAGGCCCGCGACGGCCCGCACCAGCGTCGACTTGCCCGAGCCGGATTCGCCGGCCACCAGCACCCGCTCACCGGGTTCGATCGCAACCTCGGTCTCCTTGACCACGGCGGTGCCGTCGTCGAGCGTCACGGAGAGATCGTCGAGGCTGAGCATGGCACCGTCGTCGGTTTCGCCGTGCTGGATGCGTCCAAGCGCATCGCTCTGCTCCGCACGCTCGAGCCCGTCGAGCGACATCATCAGCGAAGCTACGCGCCGCGCGGAGGCGTTCCAGTCGGCAAGACGCGGGTAGTTGTCGACCAGCCACCCGAATGCGCCTTGCACGATGCCAAAGGCGGACGCTGCCTGCATCACCTCGCCAAGCGTCATTGAGCCTTCGAGGAATTTTGGCGCGCACAGCAGGATTGGCACGACCGGCGCAAACAGGCTCGATCCCTGCGACACCGCCGCCGTGCGCATGTGCTGGCCCGTCAGCAGCGCCCATTGCCTCAGCACATGGCCGAAATTCCTGTCGATGCCGCTGCGCTCCTCTTCCTCGCCGCCCAGCAAGGCGATGCTCTCGCCGTTTTCGCGCACGCGCGTCAGCGTGTAGCGCAGTTCGGCCTCCGCCTGGTTCTTCCGCTCGGAGAGCTGGACGAAATTGCGGCCGATGACCACCATCGCGGTCGAGGTGATGGCGGCATAGATCATCGCGGTGATGACCAGGAAGCCGGGAATGGTGATGCTCTCGCCGCCGATCGGCAAAGTGAGCGCGCCGCCGATGGTCCACAGCACGACGATGAAGGTCGAGGCAGACAGGAACGCGTTGAGGACGCCGGCGATGAAATCGACCGGCGACTCGGTGGCGATGCGCAGATCCTCGGTCATGCGGGCCTCGGGGTTCTGG
>NZ_RZTT01000140.1 GCF_003996995.1 Mesorhizobium sp. M7A.T.Ca.US.000.02.2.1
GTTCGCGGGCCAGCGCCCCCCTCTGGCCTGCCGGCCATCTCCCCCTCAAGGGGGGAGATCGGATGTCGCGGCGACTTTCGCCAATCTCAGGCGTAACAAGGGGCGGCGTTGTCGGCGGAGCGGCCAATCTCCCCACTTGAGGGGGAGATGTCCGGCAGGACAGAGGGGGGCGTCGTAGAACGCCGACCTCAAGAAGCCGTTGCTGCGAAACTCGCCCCTAATGCAGCACGAACTCACCATCCACCCTGCGCCATTCATTCGGCGCGATCAGCTTCTGGTGGGTGTAGCTGATCGAATGCAGCGGCCCGTCCAGCTTGGCCTTCCAGAATTCGATGAACTTGATCAGCACCGGAAACTTCGGCGCCAGATCGTAGTCCTGCCAGATGAAGCTCTGCAGCAGATGCGGGTGATCGGGAAAGTGATAAAGAATCTTGGCCGTGGTCAAGCCATAGCCTTTGAGCATCAGGTCCATTTCGGCATGGTCGCGCATTACGGTCCCCAGGTTGATTCGCCTGTCCTCCCATGGCTGATTGTGCGCGCCGCTGATTAATCGTCTATTGATTTTTTCTTCATCTGAACCGGCTTTAGCATGCGAAAACATGCAGTTAGCAGCGCACTTTGCCGAGTGCTGACAGCCTCGGGAAAGCCCCCTGCGGCATCCAGCCGCGCGAATCCAACGTCTAATGTTGCCGTAACGGCGGAACTGGTAATAATGCCGCCGAATTCGCGGCCCTGTCGCCGCGATCCCGCCGGCATTTCAAGCCGGCGATTGGTCGGGAGGAAAGTCAGGAATGTCCGAGGTTCATGTCCATCGCGTCCAGCCGGCGTGGAAGAAAAACGCGCTGATCGACAATGACACCTACCTGAAATGGTATGCCGACAGCGTCAAGAACCCGGACAAATTCTGGGGCAAGCACGGCAAGCGCATCGACTGGTTCAAGCCCTACAGCAAGGTCAAGAACACCTCTTTCGACGGCAAGGTCTCTATCAAATGGTTCGAGGACGGACTGACCAACGTTTCCTACAACTGCATCGACCGGCACCTGAAGAAGCGCGGCAACCAGACCGCCATCATCTGGGAAGGCGACAATCCCTACGATGACAAGAAGGTCACCTATAACGAGCTCTACGAGCATGTCTGCCGGCTCGCCAATGTGATGAAGAAACACGGCGTCAAGAAAGGTGATCGCGTCACCATCTACATGCCGATGATTCCGGAAGCCGCCTATGCGATGCTGGCCTGCACGCGTATCGGCGCCGTCCATTCGATCGTCTTCGGCGGTTTCTCGCCGGATGCGCTGGCCGGCCGCATCGACGACTGCAAGTCGACCTTCGTCATCACGGCTGATGAAGGCCTGCGCGGCGGCAAGCCCATCCCTTTGAAGGAAAACACCGACAAGGCGATCGAGATCGCCGCGAAAGCCGGGACGAAAGTCGAAAAGGTGGTGGTCGTGCGCCGCACCGGCGGCAAGACCGGCTGGGTTTCAGGCCGCGACGTCTGGTACCACGACGAGGTCGCGACGGTGAAAGCCGAATGCAAGCCCGAGAAGATGAAGGCCGAGGACCCGCTGTTCATCCTCTACACATCGGGTTCGACCGGCAAGCCGAAGGGCGTGCTGCACACCACCGCCGGCTATCTCGTCTACGTCTCGATGACCCACCAATATGTCTTCGATTACCATGACGGCGACATCTACTGGTGCACCGCCGATGTCGGCTGGGTCACCGGCCACAGCTACATCGTCTACGGCCCGCTCGCCAACGGCGCCACCACGCTGATGTTCGAAGGCGTGCCGAATTATCCGTCGCAGTCGCGCTTCTGGGAAGTCATCGACAAGCACAAGGTCAACATCTTCTACACCGCGCCGACGGCGCTGCGCGCGCTGATGGGCGCCGGCGACGCGCATGTCGCCAAGACATCGCGCAAGTCGCTGCGCGTACTGGGTTCGGTCGGCGAGCCGATCAATCCGGAAGCCTGGGAGTGGTATTTCAACATCGTCGGCAACGGCAAGGTGCCGATCGTCGACACCTGGTGGCAGACCGAGACCGGCGGCATCCTGATCACGCCGCTGCCCGGCGCCACCGACCTCAAGGCAGGATCGGCAACGCGACCCTTCTTCGGCGTCAAGCCGCAGCTGGTCGACGGCGAGGGCAAGGTTCTGGAAGGGGCGGCCGACGGCAATCTGTGCATCACCGATTCCTGGCCGGGCCAGATGCGCACCGTCTATGGCGACCACGACCGCTTCGTGCAGACCTATTTTTCGACCTATAAGGGCAAGTATTTCACCGGTGACGGCTGCCGCCGTGACGCCGACGGCTATTACTGGATCACCGGCCGCGTCGACGACGTCATCAACGTCTCCGGCCATCGCATGGGCACGGCTGAGGTCGAATCCGCACTGGTCAGCCACGACAAGGTTTCGGAAGCTGCCGTCGTCGGCTATCCGCACGACATCAAGGGACAGGGCATCTACTGCTACGTCACGCTGATGGCCGGCGAGCAGCCGAGCGAGGAGCTGCGCAAGGAGCTGGTCGCCCATGTCCGCAAGGAGATCGGCGCCATCGCTTCGCCTGACAAGCTCCAGTTCGCGCCCGGCCTGCCGAAGACGCGTTCCGGCAAGATCATGCGCCGCATCCTGCGCAAGATTGCCGAGGACGATTTTTCAGCGCTCGGGGATACCTCGACGCTCGCCGATCCGGCCGTCGTCGATGATTTGGTCGCCAACCGACAGAACAAGAAGAGCTGATGCAGGCAGCGCTTGGCATTGTCAGTGAGCTTTGGCGCTATCCGGCGAGTTCGCTTGCCGGCGAGCGCCGGGAGACAATCTCGGTCGACATCGAGAGCATTAAGGGCGACCGCATGTTCGGCCTTGTCGACAAGTCCGACAATGAGATCGCCCGACCGGACCGCGACGCGAAATGGCACAAGGTGCCGCGCATCCGCACCCGGCTGTCGCCTGCCCTGGAACTCGAGATTGCCGTTCCCGAGGGCGACTGGCTGGCTGCGCCAAGTATCGAGAGCGACCGCGCGGTATCGGCCTATCTCGGCTTCGAGGCCTCGATCCGGCCGTTTCGCCGCGAGAATGCCGCGCCTGGTTATTCCGGCCCGCTGACGGCGGAGCGTTATCGCAAGGCGCCGATCCATCTGTTGACCACCGCCTCGCTGGCACGCCTGAAGGCGTTGCATCCAGAGGGCGCCACCGACCCACGCCGCTTCCGCCCCAACATCGTCGTCGACATGGCGGCCATCGAAGGCTCGTTTCCCGAAACGGAATGGATCGGCCGCAAGCTTGCCATCGGCGACCTCCTGCTGACCATCTCCGAACCCTGCCGCCGCTGCGGTTTCACCATCATCGCCCAGGATGGCTTCGACCATGATCCGGCGATCCTGCGCAATCTGGTCCGCCATAACGCCCATAATCTCGGCGTCTATTGCACGGTCGACCGGCCGGCGCGCGTCGAAACCGGCGACGCGATGCGCTTCCTGTAAGCTATCGATACAGATCCGCCCGCGTCGGCGGCAGGCCGCTTGGGCCACGCGCGCGCTTGGTCACGATGGTCTGGAAAATCTGCGCCGAGGCGCGTTCGAAGGTGATCGAACAGCCCGTCAGGTAAAGCAACCATAGCCGTGCCTTGGCTTCGCCCACCTCGGCGATTGCCTCGTCGAACCTTTCGTGCAGCCGCTCCGCCCACAGTCTGCAGGTGCGGGCATAGTGCTCGCGCAGGTTCTCGACATCGTAGACGAGAAAACCATGCGCCTCGAGATTGCCTGTTGTCATGCCGATCGTGTCGAGTTCGCCGCCGGGGAAGATGTATTTGAGCAGCGCCTTGTACTCCGGCCCCTTGCGCAGGGTCTTCTTCATGTCGCCCTTGCTGCGCCGGGTGATGGCGTGGTGCAGATAGATGCCGCCCGGCTTCAGCAGGCGATGAATGGTCTTGAAATAGGTGGCGTGGTTGGCGAGCCCGAGATGTTCGAACATGCCGATCGACGAGATCTTGTCGAACGAGCCGGTGAGTTCGGCATAGGATTTGATCTCGATGGTGATGCGGTCCTCCAGCCCTTCGGCGCGGATGCGTTCGCGGGCAAGATCGGTCTGCGCCTGCGACAGCGAGACACCGTGGCCGACAACACCATAGTTCTTCGCGGCATGGATGAGCATCGCTCCCCAGCCACAGCCGATGTCGAGCAGTCGTTCGCCAGGCTTCAGCCGGAGCTTGCGACAGATATGGTCGAGCTTGTCGATCTGTGCTTGATCGATGCCATTGGCGAAATCCTTGAAGTAGCCGCAGCTGTAGACCATGCGCTCGTCGAGGAAGAGCCGGTAGAAAGCGTTCGAAATGTCATAGTGATGCTGGATCGCTTCCTGGCTCGAACCGCTGACATAGGGATTGCGCCCCGACAGATCGGTCCGCGCCGTCATCTGCTTGCGTGCCAACAGCACGGAAGGCAGGTCGCGCAGGATCGCCATTTTCGGCAGCGATTTGAGCTTGGTTCTGAGCTTGCCTTGCGATGGCAGGGCGTAAAAGTCGAAAATCGTCCCGTCTTCAATATTGATCGTCTTGGAAATCCACATATCGATCAGCGTCGACAGGGACGGCCGCTTCACGATCTGCCAGACGATGTCCTGGTCGTTGATGGTGAGCACCGGACCCGTGGCGGGGCCGATCCGCTCTCCGGTCCATAGCCTGACGGCAAATCCCGGTTTCAATGTTTCGATCACCGTTCGAACGATGCGAGCGGCCTTTTCGGCTGCCTCCATGCGATTCCTCCGAATGCCGACCCCCGGAGCGGAAGTTTGCCCGGCCTGCTTGACAATCGCAAGCCGGCTCGCGCCAGTCCCGCCCGTTGGCTTATTTCAGACCCGCACCTTGTCTTTTGCTGCAATGCACCCCATCATGAGTATGTGTTCAACAAATCGAAAGGAGGTGATCCGATGTCGAGTGATTTCGTTTTCCAGAACGTGGCCTCAGCGGATTGCACTTTCGGGAAGCAGTCTTCCCGTTAAGGCGCGAAATGCGCGGCGGGTGACCCGATAGGTCGCCGCCAGGGCCGCGCCACGGACGGAAACACGGAAGGCCGCCGGCTTCGAAAGAAGCGGCGGCCTTTTCCGTTTGCGGACTACTGGGTCAATGCGACCTTTTCGGTGTTGCGAATAATCTCCTGAAAGGCGTCGTCCAATTCGGCTCCGGTGGACACGTCGAAGAAATGCCTCTTGGCGGCGGAGGTATCCTTCGACGAACAGTCCTTCAGCACCGCCTTTGCCTGGTCCCGCTCGGTTGCCGACATGTCCTTGTCGTCCAAATCGAAGCCGATGGTGAAAATCTCGATGCCCTCATTTTTCATGTTTTCGCACAGCGTTTCGGCGTTGCCGCGCGCAAGGTTGCCCTGGCTGTTGTACCTGTCCCCAGCGCCGGCGAAGGCGGTATTGAACTGGCCATCGGTCATCAGGATCGCGACCTTGGCGATCTTCTTCGGATCGGCATCCGAGGCGCCTTTGCCGAGACCGGCATTTCTGATTGCAGTGCGCCATTGCGGCGACAGCATATAATAGGTCCACTGAACGGCGATCGCGCCGGCCGTGTAGCCATCGGCCTGGAAGTCCTCGATCGATTCAAGCAATGCATCGGAGTCGGCGGTCAGCGGGATCATCTCCGCATCAGGGCACCTGTTCATACCTCCGCCGAGATGATCGTCCCGGTTGACCAAGGCATAGTATTTCTTGCCGTTCCTGTCGGTGCGAACAGTGTCTGGGCCGTCGGCGGTCATATCCGCGTTGCCGTTCTTGTCCTTGCGCTCGGTGGCGCAATTGTCGGGGCGTGGCATCGCCGCGCCGACAATGGAGATGTAGTCGCTGAAGGACGGCAGCAGATTTTTGCCCGTCTTGGCGACGAGAAGCGGACTGCCGGCGACGGGTGGGAGTTCAGAGCTGCCTTGCTTCTCGGCATAGAGGTTTTCCGCCAGCTTGCCGGCGTTGACGCCAGATGCATAAGGCACAATCGCTACGCGGATGCGGGGGTTCTGCGGATCCTGCTTCTGCAGCATCGTCTGGACGGCGTTTTTTGCAGCAGATTTCAGATCGCCGATCTTGTCGACCTTGCCGCGCTTGGCCATCGATCCCGTTATGTCCAGCATCATTGCCACTTCGACGGTCTTGTCCGAATAGAGCGCCGTTGTGGAAGCGGTGACGCGTTTCATGTCGCCCGTGCCAAAAATCGGAAAGTACAGCGCGACGTCGACATGGGCATCCACTTGGACCGTCTTGGCAGTCCTGTTGACGATCAGCCTGTCGAGCACGATCTGGTCGGCCTGCAGAATGCCTGCCTGGCTGTTGGCGTCGAGAAAGGCCTGCACCGATGTGTCGGCATCGGCTTCGTTGGTGGCGCCGGTCGTCAGGTCGCGTGCCGTCGACGTGACCGCAGCGTCGACCACGCCTTGGAGGCTCGATCTGGCATTGTAGAGCTGCGATACGTTGACCGAGAAGCCCGCTGCCAGCGCCAAGACCGAGGCGCTAAGGCCGAACAGGACCGCGAAATTTCCACCGCGATCCCTGGCGAAGCCGCCGACCGCGTGAACAAGACCCCCGTAATTCCGCATCCTACAGCCTCCACTCGCCTCGGCCTCGTCGCCGCGGAAAGGGCAATGCAGGATTCCCGCCGGATGACGCCTTGGCTTGGCGGAGAGCTCGCCTTCCAACAGCAAGTGTTGTTTTCGTTGAGTTTTGGAGCCCACAAAGGTGAACGGTTGGTAAACGGGAACGCGCCGTGGCGCTGGCGTTTACCGGCCGCTTACCATGATCGGCCCAAGGCATCGCGACGCCGTCGACGGCGTCCTGTTGCGGCACAAGCTCACTGTGCCGAAGCGGACCATGTGTCCCGAAAGTTGCGCCTAGAAAGAACCTCGCTGCCACCCTGTCGCATCGGTAGGCATCGCGATTACGCCAGCATCTGTGCGCTGACGGTCCTGTCGATGCCGTGGTAGGGCGGGTTGAACAGATTGCCTTCCTGTTCATGGGTCCACACCTTGAACAGGCTGAGCCGGTGGGGGCCGAAACTGTGCAGCAGCGGCACGTCGGTGGCGTCGCGGCCACGGGCGATGACGATACGGCCGATTCTCGGCGTGTTGTGGCGAGGATCGAACGTGTACCATTTGCCGTCGAGGAACACTTCCAGCCACGCCGAGAAGTCCATCGGCGCCGGATCGGCTGGCACGCCGATATCGCCGAGATAGCCGTTCACATAGCGTGCCGGAATATTCATGCAGCGGCAAAGCGTGATCGCCAGATGGGCGAAGTCGCGGCAGACCCCGACGCGCTCCTCATGCGCCTGAGCCGCGGTGCGGGTCGAGCGCGCATAGCCATAGCCGAACGACAGCCGGTTGTGGACATAGTCGACGATCGCCTGCACGCGCGCCCAGCCAGACGGGATGTCACCGAAGAGCTGCCAGGCCAGGCTGCTCAGATGATCCGTCTCGCAATAGCGGCTGCCGAGGAGATAACCGAGAACTTCGTCGGGCAGATCCGCCACCGGCACTTCCCTGGCCAGGGTGTTTACCTCGTCCGTCTCGCCGCTGTCCTCTACGACCGCGTCGTACAGGATGCGAAAACCACCGGCGGGCGCTGTGAAGCGCCGGCAGGCATTGCCATGCAGATCGTGGTACAGTCTTGTCGGCACCGCGGGCGAGGTCAGCACCCGCGTCTGCCGCTTGATGTCGCCCTGCCTGTCCCGATGGATCTCGAGCACTGAAATCACCGGCGTGGCGGCTACGCATTCGATGGCGATTTCGTAGCCGAGCCGGATCAGCACCGTTGGTCCCCCTTCGATCGTTGTTGTGAGAAGCAGTCCTTCCCAAACGCCCGGAGGATATCGTGGTTCCCTGGGCCGATCGAAAAGCACGCCCCCGTGTCTTCCCCTGCCGCGATCGAGACGTTAGGTTCGGCCACCCGACCAAGCGCCTCCCCGGACTCAAGGAAAATCATGTATTCAGGCAGAAAATTCGCGGCCTTCCTCTTCGACATGGACGGCACGCTCATCAATTCCATCGCCTCGGCGGAACGGGTGTGGAGCAATTGGGCTCTCCGCCAGGGGCTCGACGTCGCCGCCTTCCTGCCGACGATCCATGGCGTGCGCGCGATCGAGACCATCACCGGCCTGGCACTGCCGGGCGTCGACCCGGCATACGAGGCTGATCTGCTGCTGAAGGCCGAGGCGGCCGATCTCGATGGCATTATCCAGATCTCAGGCGCCGTGGCATTTCTCGATTCGCTGCCGCCCGAACGCTGGGCAATCGTCACCTCCGCCCCACGTGAGCTGGCGCTGTTGCGCATGAAGGCCGCCGGCATCCCCGTCCCGGCCATCATCGTCGCGGCGGAAGATGTCTCCCGCGGCAAGCCGGCGCCCGATTGCTTCCGGCTTGGCGCGGAACGGCTCGGCTTCGACGCGCGCGATTGCCTCGTCTTCGAGGATGCTCCAGCTGGCATCGCGGCAGCCGAAGCGGCGGGCGCGGCGGTCATGGTCATCAGCGCCACGCACAAGCACCCCTTGCCAACGCAACATGCCGCGATCGCAGGCTACGACATGGTCGGCATCACCGTCGACGAGCGTGGCTGGATCGCGCTCGAGCCGCAGCGCAACGCCGCCTAGGCGGCATCTAGAAATCGCTGGTGAGGCCCTTTACCTCCCAGTCGCCGTAGCGCCCTGGCTCCTTGCCGCCGCGGCCGCCGATCTCCTTCGGCAGCGCGGCCTCCTTTTCGCGGTAGCCTTCCCGCCGCGCTGCGGCCTCGGCCAACGCACGGCGTGCGGCCGGCGTTAGCTCTCTCTGCGATGACGCTTCGGCAGAAGCGGCGCCTGTTTTACTGATTTCGTCGGTCATGCGATAATCTCGGCAGATTGAGCCCGGTCAATTGAAACAGGAACTGGCGTTTCCCATCATATAGCCATGACCGCACGACGATCGACCCCTTTTCGGTGCCATTTCGACAGGAGCAGACGATGAACACCATCCGCACCGCCATGCTTCTTGCCGCGATGACGGCGCTGTTCATGGGCGTCGGCTTTTTGATCGGCGGAACCGGCGGCATGATGATCGCCTTCCTGTTCGCGGCCGGCACCAATCTGTTCAGCTACTGGAATGCCGACAAGATGGTGCTGTCGATGAACCGTGCCGTCGAGGTCGACGAAAGGAACGCGCCCGAATATTACGCCATCGTCCAGGCAATGGCCAAACAGGCCGGCCTGCCGATGCCGAAGACCTATCTGATCGACAACCCGCAGCCGAACGCCTTTGCCACCGGCCGCAACCCGCAGAACGCGGCGGTTGCTGCCTCCACCGGCCTGTTACAAGCGCTGACGCCTGAAGAGGTCGCAGCCGTCATGGCGCACGAGCTCGCCCATGTGCAGCACCGCGACACGCTCACCATGACGATCGTCGCCACCTTTGCCGGTGCCATCTCGATGCTCGGCAATTTCGCCTTCTTTTTCAGTGGCAATCGCGACAACAATCCGTTCGGCTTTGTCGGCGTGCTGGCGGCGATGATCGTAGCGCCCTTTGCCGCGATGGTCGTGCAGATGGCGGTCAGCCGCACCCGCGAATACGAGGCCGACCGGCGTGGCGCTGAAATCTGTGGACACCCGCTCTGGCTGGCATCGGCGCTTGACAAGATCGCCCGCGGCGCCGAACGCATCCGCAACCCCGATGCCGAGCGCAATCCCGCGACCGCGCATCTCTTCATCATCAATCCCCTTCACGGCGAGCGCATGGACAGCCTGTTCTCCACCCACCCCGCCACTGAGAACCGCATCGCAGCCTTGCAGGCGATGGCGCAGCAGATGCAAGGCGAAACCCAGGCCGCCCCGCGCCAGGCGTCGACGCCACGGCAGGCAGATCAACCGCGGCCATCCGGCCCGTGGGGCGAGGCAGCGCAGCCCGAGCAGCCGGCGGAGCCCGCCAAGCCCAAATCCAACCCATGGGGTCGCAATCCGACCGGGCCCAAGGGCCGGTGGTCGTGAGCGTGGCGGACAGAGGACCACGACGCACGGTTTCAGGTGATCAGGAACACAGGGACGGCGGCGACTTCGTTGCCGGTCTCGCCGCACGCAAGGCGGCGGCGCGCCTGCTTGCCGCCGTCATCGACGCCAGGACACCGCTTGATGGGCTGACCGATCACGAGAATGGCCACCCGCAATACAAGGCGCTCGACTTGCGGGATCGCGGCCTGGTCCGCGCCATTCTGGTCACCGCGCTGCGCTACCGCATGACCATATCAGGGCTGCTGGCGCGGCGCCTGGAAAAGCCACTGCCGCCCAACGCCACCGCTTTGTCGCACATATTGCATGTGGCGGCGGCACAGATCCTGTTCCTCGATATTCCCGACAGCGCCGCCGTCGACATTGCGGTGACCCATGCCAAGTCCGATCCGCGCACGGTGCGCTTCTCCGGCCTCGTCAATGGCGTTCTGCGCACACTGGCACGTGCCAAGGAAACGGAATTGCCTGCCGCCCTTGCCGCCACCGACGAAGCGCCAAAGTGGTTTTCCGATCGGCTGAAGACCACCTACGGCAACGAGAAGGCCGGACAGATCCTCGAAGCGCATCGCGTTGAGGCGCCGGTCGACTTCTCGGTCAAGGCCGATCCCGGTCTCTGGGCCGAAAAACTCGGCGGCATCGTCCTGCCGACCGGCACGGTGCGGGTCGAGAATCTTGTCGGTCCTGTCACTGAATTGCCTGGCTTTGCCGAGGGCGCCTGGTGGGTCCAGGACGCCGCGGCCAGCCTGCCGGCCCGGCTGTTCGGCGATGTCACGGGATTGCGGGTTGCCGATCTCTGCGCCGCGCCCGGCGGCAAGACCGCGCAGCTGATCGTTGCCGGTGCGAAGGTCACCGCCGTCGACACCTCGAAGAACCGGCTCGTGCGGCTGACGCAGAATCTCGAGCGTCTCGGCCTGTCCGCCGAAATCGTTCAGGCCGACCTGCTCAAATACGAGCCGAAGGGCTTGTTCGACGCCGTGCTCCTCGACGCGCCCTGCTCATCGACCGGCACGGTGCGGCGGCATCCCGACGTGCCATGGACCAAGACTTCGGCCGATGTCGAAAAACTGGCCGACCTGCAACGCAGGCTGCTCGCCCGCGCCGTCACGCTGGTGAAGCCCGGCGGCAGGATCGTCTTTTCCAACTGTTCGCTCGATCCGCTCGAAGGCGAGGATCTCTATCGCGCCTTTCTGGCCGGCACGCCTGAAGTCACCAACGATCCGTTGCGGCAAGGCGAGATCGCCGGCATCGATCCGTTCCTGACGCCGCAAGGCACGCTGCGCACCACGCCCGCCGACCTGGAACTCGGCGCGCCGGAACGCTCGGGCCTCGATGGTTTCTTCGCCGCTCGCATGCGGCGAGCCGGCTAGCGATTGAATTGCCCGGATTTACTGACTTTTTGGGGTAGGATCGGGGGCAAAGCCAGGTGAACCGGCGTGGGGTCGTGGAATTCGCCTTCGCACGAATCGTGCAATCATGTAGACTCTGCGCCGGGGTAGAGGACGATCAGGAGGGGTTTTGGCACTTGCTGCCAGCAGCACGACGCGTCTGTGGACGCTTGTCGCGAAGGAGTTCTGGCGCAAAACGCGCCGGCGCCTGCGCGCCGGGCCTGTCTATCGCTGGCGCTATTCCGGCCGCACGCCGGAACGTGTGCTGATCGCGCCGCCGGACCTGCGCCTCGCCGACCCGCAGATCGCACTCGAGATCTATTACGGCCGCTATCCCCTGTCGGGGCATCTCGTCGAGACCGGCGGCAAGTCACCTTTCCAGATCAACGTGCCCAATCACGGCTGGCAGAAGACGCTGCACGGCTTTCGCTGGCTGCGCCATATGCGCGCCGCCGGCACCGAGCTTGCCGCCGCCAATGCCCGCGCCCTGGTCTCCGATTGGATCACCATGCATGGCAGCCATATTTCCGGCATCGCCTGGGAGCCCGGCACGACGGCCAAGCGCATCATCGCCTGGTTGCAGCACTCCTCGGTCGTATTGCAGGGCGCCGAGTTCCCTTTCTACCGCGCCTTCCTGAAATCGGTAGCCATCCAGATCCGCTACCTCAGGTCGATGGCGCGCGAAATGCCCGACGGCAAGGACAGGCTGCGGGCTCGCATCGCGCTCGCCTTCGCTGCCTTGTCCCTGCCGGCGCCGGCATCGGCCCTGCGTGGCGCGACCCGCAATCTTGCCGAGGAACTCGACCGCCAGATCCTCGCCGATGGCGGGCACATTTCGCGCAATCCGATGGTCGTCCTGGAAATCCTCGCCGACCTTCTGCCGCTGCGCCAGACCTATGCCAACCAGGCGGAAACGCCGCCGCAGGCGCTGATCGGCGCCATCGACCGCATGCTGCCGGCGCTGCGCTTCTTTCGCCATCAGGATGGCAGCCTCGCCCGCTTCAACGGCATGGGCGCCACCATCCACGACCGCATCGCCACCATTCTGCGCCACGACGACACCGCCGGCGCGCCGCTGCTGCATGCGCCGCATTCCGGCTATGAGCGCCTGTCGATGGGCGGCACCACGGTCATCGCCGACACCGGCCCGCCGCCGCCGGTCGATGTGTCCAACGCCGCACACGCCAGCTGCCTTGCCTTCGAACTGTCGTCCGGCCGCCAGCACTACATCGTCAATGCCGGCATCGACACCTATGGCGCGGCTGAATTCCGGCCGCTGGCGCGCGCCACCGCCGCGCACTCGACCGCCACCATCAACGACACCTCGTCGGCGCGCTTCAGCCATTCGCTGCGTGTCAACGACCTGCTCGGTTCGCCGCTGATCGGCGGCCCGCAGCACGTGCAGTGCAAGCGCACCGACCAGAAGGGCATTCAGGGCTTCATCGCCCGTCATGACGGCTATGTCCCGCGCTTCGGCTTCCTGCATGAGCGCGAGCTGAAGCTGTCGTCGAACGGCAACGTGCTGGCCGGCCGCGACCGCTTCCAGCGGCCCGGCAATGCCGCGATCCGCAACAATGGCCGCGACTTCGTCACTGTCCGTTTCCACGTTCACCCCGACGTCAATCTTTTGCAGGACGAGCATGATCGCCTGGTGCTGGCCGCCGATCAGGCCGACACCTGGGTGTTCACAGCAGCCGAGGTGGTGCCGGAAGTCGAGGAATCAATCTATTTCGCCGGTCTTGGCGGCCCGCGCCGCAGCCGCCAGATCGTGCTTGCCTTCAAAGCCTCGGAAATCGCCGAAGTCCACTGGCAGCTGACGCGCACCAGCATCGCCGGTCATCCGGAAAACAACTGATCCTCCTGGCAGGGCTTCCAACGCAAGTTAACAAAAGGCCTGACGACAACCAGTTCGGCGGCATCGGCAGCTTGCGTCGGCAGCGATAGGAATGTTTTCTTGACTCGGTGACCTCAGCTATGGTACAAATTCGCCCATGGTGCTGATT
>NZ_RZTT01000141.1 GCF_003996995.1 Mesorhizobium sp. M7A.T.Ca.US.000.02.2.1
AAGGCCTGCTGACAAGACCAACACCTCGAAGAGCGTATGGGCCGACACCGCCTACAGATCGGCGGCCAACGAGATCTCCATGGAGAAGCAAGGCTTCGTTAGCCGGGTCCACCGCAAGAAGCCCAAGGGCAGGCTGATGCCCGAAACCACCCGGCGCGCCAACAACATCAAGTCGAAGGTCCGCTCGCGCGTCGAGCATGTCTTTACCGAGCAGAAGAGCCGTATGGGGCTGTTCATCCGAACCATCGGCATCGCGCGGGCCACGACGAAGGTCGGCATGGCCAATCTCGCATACCACATAAAGCGCCTGAAGGACTTTATGATTCCAGGATCGGGCCAGTCTTCGAAAGAATCTTCGCCGATTATCGACATGTTCGAAACAACACTAGGTTGAAGGTCATTGATGTCGGTTGCTCCTATGGCATCAACGCTGCATTACTGCGCACCGACCTCGATCTGACGATTTGTATGCTGCCTATCTGGATCGCGGTGGATCGCTCTCGCGCCGACAGGGAGACCGAGCATCGCGCCTTTTTTCGCGACCGAGGTCTTCGTAACGATATCCAGTTGGTCGGCTTAGATCAATCATTTCGCCGTTAGATATGCGCAGGATCTAGGCTTGCTGGAAGCTGGCGTTGCGGCCGATTTGGAACCCGGGAATTGAGCGACGGGGAACGTCACGCCCTCGTGGATGCGGACATTCTCATCAGTACAGGCTGTGTGGGCTATTGCCACGGAACGAACCTTCGCACGCCTGTATGATGCCTCGGCGGCGTCACGCCCGTGGAACAATGAGGAACGACGTCAGAGTTTGGAGGAGGTGTTTTCGCCCGGAGCCTGCGTGACCAGAGGCACAGCGGCATGACATTAGACGGCGCCGATCTACACATTGCGGCAAGTTTGCCAACCCGCCCCCGACCCGGGCTTACCGGCAGGCCGTGGCTCTGTGTCAGCGACGACTGGCCATTCGGCGGTGTCGATCGGCCCGCCGCGCTGTTTCATTATTTGCGCGACCGGCGTGGCGAACATCCACGGGTGCATCTCGGCACCTGGTCCGGCAATCGTGCGGCCCGAAACCTTTCTGTCCAAAGTGAAGGCATTTGGAGGTTGCGCTGGAGCGTCCAGTTCGCGGTCGGCGCGGCTAAGAGCGTGGCGCTTTGCGCGCATGCTGGCCAGAAAGGCCACGATAATTTCCTCCGATATCAAATACTCGCTTTTGGCAACGATAGGGTCACTCCTTGGCTTCAGATCGAGTGCCCGGTGCGCGACTTGTCCGTTTCTTCCCATGGAGGTATCGGCAACACCATTCCCGCTGCTGCAACCAGCAACAGACCCCCGGCGGCGGCCTCCAAAGCCCAGGTCAGGGAGTAATTCTGCGCGAGCGAACCCCAAATCCAGCTGCCGGCAGCCAGAACCGCCGGCGCTCAGGGCATAGTAGATGGAGAGTGTACGGCCGACCACCCACCGTGGGCTTGCGAGTTGCACCGCCACGTCTATGCCGGTCCCTGTGATCAGCCAACCCGCGCCGCCAAGTGCCAGAGCAATTGCCGCCACCACCAGCCTGTTTTGAGACGTGATCCGCCCAAGGAAGCCGTTGCTCGTGCCCGCGATGAAAGCGCCGGTGCCGAAGCCGGCTAATAAATGCCGTAGACGATCGGCCCGCTCTTCAACTGACACGAACCACGAGGGGGAGCAGCGCCAGGATCGGAATGCTGGCCAACCCGAAAAAGGTTGCGCAGGCGATCACCGCCCTGATCTCCAAGGACATCGCCGTAAGCGCACTCCATCATGAATCGCCGTCATCATTATCTCGCGAGGGAGAGCGGACCTTTCATTCGGTGCGCCATGTTGCGCCTAGAGGGACCAAGTCACTCAGCGCGGCCAAGGCAAAAGCGGCCAGCGACTGCCGTGGCACCATCAGTCCGGCGCGAATTCATGCAGCTAAGGTCCCAAGCCCGGGCAACCGGGAACGCTTCTTGTACCTCTGCGGTGGCCTGATCAAGTCGCAGGGATCGACATTCAGTGCGACCGCCAAGCGCCCGAGCACACTGACACTCGCAGAAACACGGGCGCGCTCGATCGAGCCCACGTAGCGCATGCTCAGCTCAGCGCGCGCAGCCAACTCTTCTTGCGTCAGGTCCTGCTCATGGCGCAAACGACGCATATTGATGGCCATGATCTCCTTGAGATCCACAGCGCGATAGAGACCTGAACAGGAACGATCGTTCTAGGAATGATCGTTCCTATTCGTTATAAACGACCGGTCGACAGAGCCTCCTTGTGCGGATCGCACCGAAGTGAAAAGGCATAGCGTTCGTCATGAAGCCGGAAATCGCTCAAGAAGTCCCTTGGTCGGAAAGCCTCACGGCCTATGACAAGGAGCATTTCACGACCTATATGAGGATCCTCGACGCTTTCGCCGATGGCGCCGGCGAAGAAGAGATGGCGCATCTGATCCTCGGCATTGATCCGGCAAGCGAGCCAGAGCGCGCTCGCAAAGCTCTTCGCAGTCATCTTGACCGTGCGAACTGGATGGTGACCGCTGGCTACAAGGAATTGTTCCCCAGCTGACTAATCGCGCTGGCGCTCCGTTGCGCCTTCAAGCAAACTCTCTGTACCCGCCATTCATGAGCTTATGGCCGCGGCGAATGGCGCGGCGGACGCGATCACGCAGATGATCGCGAGGATCATTCCAGTCGGCCTGGACCCGCGGTTCGCCGATCAGCGCTTCGGCGATACCTGGTGCGAAGCGTCTGCGAGCGAATCCTCGAGCGCCTGAAGTACGAAGCGAAGGCGGCTACTACGAGCCTGCGGCGGAAACAGGGGCTTTGGGAGTCGTCCTTGCCCAACAACACTGTTGAGACACTCGAGTGCCCACAGCCGATGTTTCAAGTGCTTGGGCCAGATTGCGTCGAGATGAAGTCGGACGGGGAGCAATACACGACCCAAAGAATCGGCGGAACAGAACGCCTCAGCAGGCCAGGTCAACGCGCGGCGCACTAATTTCGAGTGATCTCCGATGTTCCAGCCATTGGGCCGGCTCCACTGCACGGGCCAAAACCACGCTGGAAGGCCGGATTGCGCCGCAAGAACTCCCAGGCTCAGCCGCGCCGGGTCAGACGAACGGCATATAATACGAGCTCTTATCCCAGTCGGCGGCGGCGCCTTCTGGCGTACTCATGACCCAAGCCCGCCAGGAGCACGGAGCCAACGCCCAGACATCACACGGCCGGGCAGACCGCCGGCGCCCACAGCATGGGACATGAAAGCCGCCGTCCCTCCGAACGTCCTCTAGCGTGTCGGCGGAGATGTCGAGATACCCCGTCCACGGCGCGCGTGTTACCGATCGTGTGCGGTTCACCGATTCGCGCAAGCGGCCAGCCGGCACGTCGGAGGATGTTCCATGCGCGATCGGTGATGGTGCAATTCGGCTGAGGCAGCGCGACAGGCCGAACTCGATCATGCTTGCGAAGAGCTCGTAAATGCCGACAGCAATTCCGCCAGCGCCCTTCGGCGCGGATAGCGGAATATCAAGGGCGAACGGCTGCTCTCCCAGAGGCCCGCTTCCTCGGGCGCCATCCTCCCATCCAGCAGCACCGGAAAGGTATGACGAAGCATCGTTGGCCGGTCGACGGAAGCAGCCGGGTCGCAACCCTCGGAACCTCGCAAGATCAGATAATGCGGCTTCAACGCATCAAAGGAATCGATCTCGTGCCCGCCATTGGTCCGCACGTCCCAGTCGAGCTCGGCGGTTTGAGCCGCTCGCGAGCGCACCGTTGCTAGTGCCGTAGCGAGCGAGCGGCATCGAGGTGGTCATCGGCGCTTTCCGGTAGGGTCTGGTTGTTGACGCCAACCCATTTCGGAGGGCCACCGATGACCGACGACATGATGAACCTGCGCGCGCTCGTGGAGAAGACTCCGGACTCCGATCTCTTGCGCGAGATGATTGGTTCGCCACCGAGCGGCTGATGGAGCCGCCACCGGCGCCGCCTATGGCGAGAAGAGCCCATTGCGCACGGCCCAGCGCACCGGCTATCGCCAGCGCGAATGGGAGACACGGGCCGGGACGGTCGAGCTGCGCATCCCCAAGCTCAATGCGGGCGGCCGGCGCGAGGTGCTGGGCATGGAGGTCGGCACCTCTGAGGCCGAGCCGATCTGGACGGAGTTTCTGCGCAAGCTGACCCGTCGCGGCCTGCGCGGCGTCAGCTCGCCGTCTCCGATGCCCATGAAGGCATCAAGGCGGCCGTCACCAAGGTGCTGTGCGCGACAGGGCAGCGCTGTCGCGTTCACTTGATGAGAACGTGCTGGCCGATGCCGGCAAGAACGGCCGCCGCGTCGTCTCCGCTTTCATCGCCACCGCCTTCGCCCAGGAAACGCCCGGCCGCAAGCACGCAGTGGCGCGCCGTCGCCGACCAGATCCGGCCGCAGGTGCTGAAGTTGCCGATAATTATGGAAGACGCCGAGCCCGACGTGCTTGTGGATGCCAGCCGCTTTGCAAGGAAGATTTTGAACCTTTGAACACGTGATCGAGTGCGGTCTTGTGTCAGGCCTTGAGTTGCGGCCATGACGTGCCGCGGGCCGGTATGGTAATGCGCGGATCAGGTCCAAATCTAGAAAGCGAGCGTGAGGCTCGGTGCGTCATTCTGGTTTTCTGACCCCGATCTGATCGTCAACATGCAGTTCTTGCCTTCCTCACATCCCAGACCGACCGGCTTCAGGTGTGCTGGTGAATGCTCATGCAGGCACCGTTGCCGGATTCCGGTAATCCCCCCTTCGGCAGCATGGCCCCAGATGCCACGCGCCATTTTGTTGGCCAGCGCAATGGCCATGCGCGGCTTCCTCGCCAATCGTGCGGGCGAGCCAGGAGCCCCCGGGTGCGCCTTGCAGGATGCCCATCGGACCACAGCCATGGCGCCGATGAATCGCGAGCCCAATCATGCGCCACGACACATGCCGGCTGATCCTCCTGCAAAACTGCAGGCGCGACAGCTTCTTGCGAAATGCGACAGTTCCGTCAGCCGCCGCTCCATGCAGCTGAAACACGTTTTTTGCCAGACTTTTCCCACGGGTGCCTCCTTCCATTTTGTGGCGTTGAGCATGACAAACTTGGCACATTGCGATGTCGTCGGAGAAGGCTGGCATCCACCCCATCTGGAAACCATCAGCCAAATGAGCGATGATCCTCTTATCAGCCCTGCCAGCCCTGGCACGCTGATCAGCTGGCGCCATGCCGGAGGGCGCCGCGACCAAGCCGCCAGCTACACCACTCCCTGGGACACGATCCCTCCGGGAAGGAATGAACTAGCCATTGGAGGCGAATGCGCCACCCGAAACAGCCTGTGCACTTGCACAGGAGGACCAAAGACGAAACTCAGTTTCTCAGAGAATTGAAGATCGTGAGGAGGCCAAGAGCGATACGGCCTGATTTTGGGTGCGCACACCGAGCTTCTTCTTGGCATTGTCCAAATGGAAAGCGGCGGTACGCCGCGTGATTCCTAGAATGCCGGCGATATCCCAGGCGGACTTGCCGCGTGCGGCCCACTGCAGACACTCATATTCGCGCGGTGTCAGCGAAACGCCGTCCACTGTTCGATTGCCGGACAGGTTGCGGCGAACGGAGACGTGAAAGCAGGTCGCCATGAGCTGAAGCGCTTGTTCGTATCGTTCGGCTACCCGGAGAAACGCCGGATTGGGCTCATCAGCGGCAAACGTCATCGCTGCCATCCAGTTCCGGCGATCGACGATTGGGATCGTCAAGCCACAGCGGATACTGAACTCGGCCGCTTCTTCGAACAGCGTCTGCTGAACTTGTGATGTCGCAACGCCGCGTATGTCCGATCCCCACCGAAATGGGCATCCGCCACACCTTGCACGAATGATAACAGGATCGACTTTCTCATACCGGTTTTGCAGATAGTGCGCGATCCAGCCAGCTGGATAGTTTGAGATCAACCTGGGTTCGCTTGAACGCTGTTGCGGCATTGACAGATAGGCAAAGGTGACTAGCTCCAATCCAGCGGCCGCTGCAGCCATAGCGGTTTGGAAATCCGCCTCATCGGCGCTTTCCGACAGCTGTTCCAGGAAGGTCTCGAAGAGAAGTTGCATGTCCTTCGTCATGCGTTGAACTAAGTCCCTCGATTGGCTGCAGAGCGCCACGCCGGCTTATGGATACCGACGGGCTAGCTTTCTTTCATGACCGCGGCCAATCTCGTCGGAATTAGCCGGCATCCGATGACTGTCTCCATATGGAGCGACGTCGGCAGTTCTGCCGCCGCGCCAAATGTGAACTTCTCGAACAGTGAATTGCGAAACCCGCTTGCAGCAGCAAAGGCACCGCCTGATGGTGAGAACGTTTGATGCCAAGCACGTTGGTGGACGCCCAAAGCTCCCGTGCGTGCGTCAGCCGTCGCGCAGCGGAGATGCGGAACGCGATGTGCGATTCGAATTTACTCTCCGTCGCAAGCCTGTGATTGGATAGGCTGCAAGCACTCCCACCCCGCCCGTTAATAACTGCGCCCCGCCGGTTGGGGAGGACACCAGCGGGGCGCGCCGCGGACGGGTGTCGGTCGCGTGACGACCGGGCAGCGGCGGCGGACCGCTCATGTGGGCACGAGAGCCACATCTTCCTTTCTGAACACTTCAGAGGGAAAGCCAAATCGAGGCCGTTGCCGTAATCGATCATATCCCAATGGCCTCGTATGCACCTGCGATGTGCCGAATAGACACAACGTAGGCGGCCGTTCTGTAGTCGCCGAGTTCCGGCTGCGTCTCGAGCAGATCGGCTATCCGCTTCCAGGTGCTGCGCATCACATCCTCGAGACCGGACCGCACGAGATCGATCTCAGCGCCGCCTTCAAGGAATTCGTCACGCATGTCGAGGGGAAATGCGTTGCCGGTCATGCGCTCGAGCGCTGTGGCGATCGTCTGGTTGCGCCGCTCTCGCCGCCGCCTCTCCATCAAACCGAAAGGGATGTGGGTCAGGTTCTTGACCCATTCGAAATAGCTCACGACCACGCCACCAGCATTGACGTAGAGATCGGGAAGGATCGTGATCCCTTGGGAGCGAAGCATCTCGTCAGCCTCGTAGGTGACTGGGCCGTTGGCCGCCTCCACGATGAGTTGCGTCTGGATGCGCTCAGCGTTGCCAATATGGATGGCATTTTCCATGGCGGCAGGTATGAGAATGTCGCACGGCCGTTCCAGGCCTGTGATATCCCCTTCGAATGACTCTGCATCGGGAAAGCCGAGAATGCTGCCAGTCCGGAGTTGATGTCGCTTGAGTGCTTCGATGGGAAGGCCTTCCGGATGGGCGACGTAGCCATCGCGTTCGGAAACGACCGTGATCAACGCGCCATCATCCTCGGAGAGGAACTTGGCGGCATGATAGCCGACATTGCCAAAGCCCTGCACCGCCACGGATATCCACTTCAGGTCCCGGCCCTGCTTCAGCCCGGCTGTGCGCGGATCCTGTAGATAGCTGCGGATGGCGAACTGCACACCTCTGCCAGTCGCTTCTGTGCGCCCTGCAATACCGCCCTTGGAGAGCGGCTTGCCGGTGACGCAGGCCCGCGCATTGATCACATCCATCGGATTGGCCCGGCGGAACTCGTCGACCATCCAAGCCATTTCCCTCTCGCTTGTGCCCACATCAGGAGCTGGCACGTTGAGCCCAGGACCGATTAGGCCGCGCTTGCTGAGCTCCTGGGTGAAACGGCGGGTAATGCGCTCGAGCTCCGGAGGGGTCCACTCACGCGGGTCGATCTTGAGTGCTCCTTTTGAGCCGCCAAATGGGACATCGACCAGCGCGCATTTGAGGGTCATCAGCGCTGCGAGCGCCTCTACCTCCTCAGCATCCGCATCGGGCGTGAACCGGATACCACCTTTGACAGGCTCGCAATGCTCGCTGTGAACGGAGCGCCAGCCGACGAAGCTGTACATCCGGCCGCGCAGCCTGACACCAAACCGCACTGTGTATGTCGAGTTGCACTGAATGATCCGCTCGGCCAGTCCCTCAGGCAGATTGAGGAACTCCATCGCATGGCGGAAATTCTGGTCAACGCTGTGCAGAAAGCTGGTGGGCGAGGAATGCAGCTGAACAGCAGCCCTCCCCGGCCCAATCGCCACTTGCCCGCCGGACCGGAGCTCTGGTATTGTCACCGAACCCAATTGAGAACTCCCTTACTCGGATCACTCGCCTTACAAAGTCCTCGCGGATGAGCGATTCCTGCGGTCGATGTCTCAGATTCTTTGGCCATCGCGGGTGAGTTCATCCATGACAACACGGACAGCGCTTTCGGCGATGGCGACGATCTCTTCGACCTCGGCTTTCGTTACTACGAGGGGCGGGGCAAAACCCAGAATGTCTCCGTGCGGCATCGCGCGAGCAATAAGACCACGGTCACGGGCTGCCTTGGATATTCGCGCGCCAACCTTGAGCATCGGATCGAAGCGGTTCCTATTGTTGCGATCGGCCACGAATTCGATTGCGCCCATAAGCCCTACCCCGCGCACTTCGCCAACGATCGGCAACTGCGAGAATTTCTCCTTCAGCTGGGCTTGGAAAAACGCGCCGACCTCGCGTGCGTTTCCCGGAAGGTCTTCCCTTTCGACGATATCGAGAACCGCATTTGCCGCCGCGGCGCCAATAGGGTGGCCGGAATAGGTGTAGCCGTGAGAGAATGCGCCGACGCGGTCCGCTCCGGCTTCGAGCACCTCATAGACCTTCTCTCCCACCATGGCGCCGGACAGCGGGAAATACCCGGATGTCAGCCCCTTCGCGATCGTGATGAGGTCAGGCTCGATGCCATAGTGCTGTGAGCCGAACATGGAGCCGGTACGGCCAAAGCCAGTAATCACTTCGTCTGCGATCAAGAGGACGTCATGCTTCCTGAGGACAGGCTGGATCGCCTCCCAATAGCCCGCTGGGGGCGGGGTAATGCCGCCTGTACCCAGGACCGGCTCTCCAATGAATGCACCCACTGTATCTGGACCCTCGCGCTGGATGAGGTCATCCAGTTCGGCCGCGCGACGCTTGGAGAATTCATGTTCAGTCTCCCCCGGCTGCGCTCCCCAGTAGAAGTGGGGAACCCCAGCATGGAGAATCCGCGGCAGGGGAAGGTCCATATGGTCATGATAAAAGCTCATGCCGGTCATTGAGCCGGAGATTACGCTACAGCCGTGGTAGCCGCGCTCGCGCGAGATAATTTTCTTCTTGTTTGGCTTGCCGCGAAGGTTGTTGTAGTACCAGACGAGCTTGGCCTGTGTCTCGTTGGCGTCCGAGCCGGACATCCCGTAGAAGATCTTGCTCATCTTGCCTGGCGCCATCTTCACAAGGCGGTCGGACAGAATGGCGAGTTCGTCCGTCGTGTGTGCGGCGTAGGAATGGTAATAGGCGAGACGATAAGCTTGACGAGAGATCGCCTCGGCGACTTCGGTCCGGCCATAGCCGACGTTCACGCAATAGAGACCGGCGAAGCCGTCGATCAGTTGGTTGCCACTAGCATCCTGGATGCGAATCCCTTTGCCTGTCTCGACGATGGTCGGATCGCCAAGCTTGCCGCTGGCAAAATCCTTAAGCTGCGTGAATGGATGCAGGACGCTGTTCCTGTCCTTTTCGCCGATTTCCCCGATGTTGATCGTCATTGGACGCAATCCTCTCACGCTACAAGATTCCCGAAGCAGGTGTATTTTGATTCCAGATACTCGGCGATGCCATGTTTGGAGCCTTCCCGGCCAAGACCGGACTGTTTCCACCCGCCAAACGGGATCGGCGCACCAGTGAATTTCGGCGTGTTGACCGCGACCATGCCGTATTCGAGCCGATCAGTGAGCCGCATCGCACGGTTGAGGTCTCGGGTGTAGACATAGGCCGCGAGGCCCATCTCGGAATTATTCGCGCGCTCGAGCACCTCCCCTTCGTCGTCAAAGGGCAAGATAGCAGCCACGGGCCCGAAGGTTTCTTCCCTGGCCACCCGCATGTCGTCAGTCACGTCGGCGAGCACCGTCGGTGTGACAAAGTTCCCGCGGAGAAAGTTGTCTTGTGCGCCGGTCACCATTCTGGCCCCCTCTGAGAGAGCCTCGGAGATCTGCTGCCTGCACTTTTCGGCACCGGACGCCTTGGTCATTGGACCGATGTCGACCCCCGGCTCCAACCCGTGCCCAACTTTCAGATCTCTGGTGGCCTGCGCGAATTTCTCTACAAAGTGGTCATAGACTCTCCTCTGCACGTAGATTCTGTTCGCTGCCAGGCAGTCCTGGCCGGATGTGGCGAATTTGGCAGCCATGCAACCGGCGACTGCGGCTTCGATAGGTGCGTCGTCGAACAGGATGAAGGGAGCATTGCCACCGAGTTCGAGCGAAGCTTTTTTCACGGTTTTCGCGGACTCCTGGAGCAGGAGGCGACCGACCTCGGTCGAGCCGGTAAAGGAGAACGCCCGCACCTCGGTATGCTCCAACAAACGCCTGGCCAGCGGCGGCGCCTCACCAGTTATCACCTGAAACACGCCAGCAGGGATGCCGGCTTCCTCGGCAAGGCGGGCGAGCGCGAGCGCCGATAAGGGCGTTTCTGGGGCCGGCTTGACGATCATGGGGCAGCCAGCGGCCAGCGCGGCTCCAGCTTTTCTTGTAATCATTGCCGAGGGAAAGTTCCATGGGGTGATAGCGACAGTCACTCCGATCGGCTGCATCTGCACTGCCAGCCGGCTCCCGGCGAGATGGCTAGGGATGGTTTCGCCGTAGGCCCGCTCACCCTCCGCCGCGAACCAATCAAGAAACCCGGCAGCGTATGAAATCTCGCCGCGAGCTTCCGCGATCGGCTTGCCTTGCTCGGCAGTCATGATCACGGCTAGATCTTCCGCGTTTTGACGCATACCGGTCGCCCACTTCCGCAGATATGCGCCACGTTCTGGGGGAAGCATGTCGCGCCACCGCAGGAACGCGGCTCTCGCGAAAAGAACCGCATCGTCCACATCCGATACCTCGCAGGCTGCTACCTTGGCCAAGGCTTCGCCAGTTGCAGGATCCACTATCGCGAGGCTTTCAGACTTTGAGGCCCAAGTCCCATTGATATATGCACATTCTTGCAAAAGGTCCGGCCGTTTGAGCCTCAGCAGTGCAGTGATTGCCGTGCCCCTCATCAATTACTCCAAGTGGATGATTAGATGCCTTCAAACTAGCTTTCCCCGAGCGTCGATTGACGGCAGAATTGCAGCGCTCAAGGCCGGTTTCCTGCAAACATCGCTCCAACGCTGCAGGATTGGGGAGTGACCGAACTATCTTATAGATGTTGCGCTTCTCTGCGCAGTCACGTCGGCCGTGCGAACGGACGGTGATGAACGGCTACAGCCGGGTCCGCTTGAGCCCGGAAAAGAGAAGCGGGCTCGGTTCACGAGCACCCGGCGCGCTTCACGCCCACAGCACTGGACATGAAGAACGTCCTCCAGCCTGTCGGTGGAGGCGTCGGGATATCCGGCCACGGCACCGGTGGCGCCGATTGTGTGCGGCTCGCCGATCCGAGCAAGCGGCCAGCCGGCGCGGCGAAGAATGCGCTCCATGCGCAGATCGGTGACGGTGACAATTCGGCTGAGGCGGCGGGGCAGGTCGAACTCGATCGTGCCGGCGAAGAGGGCCACCGGGGTCTGAATACTATTTTGACTCAGACGTCGTTCAAATTGTAGACTGCACGATTATTCTTATGGAGGACCATGCGCGCCGCCTCTATCGCCTCCTCGAAGGCGAGACTTCCGCCGACGACATAATCGGTCAACGCTTTCGCGAGATATCGCTTACCCCACCGTCCGGCGAGCCAGAACAGTTCGGGAACGTGGTAGTTGTCGCTCGCAAACAGGATTTTTGAGAGCGGAACCGCCTCCATGACCTGTTTATACCTCTCGTAGAGGCTCTGGTGGACGAACGGGGTCATGATCGATAGCTCGAAATAGCAGTTCGGATACAGGTGGCTGAGCCACGCCGCCTTGCCGACCGAGGGATAGCCGGCGTGCAGCGGGATGATCTTCGGCATCCGCATCATGTTGTCCTTGTCGAACCGGACCACTTCCTCCAGAAAGAATGGGTCCTGATTGCGCAGGATCACCTCTGGCGCCTCGCCGTCGCCAGTGTGGATTTGCATCGGCATGTCCCGCTTAAGGCATTCCTCCAGCGTCATCGTGAACGTGTACCGCCGCAGGTCCTTCGAGACATTGAACGCCGCCTGCCGTTCCATGAACGGCAATTCCGCGTAGGATTTCCGCATCGCATTCCACGACTTTGCCGCAAGCGTCCGATCGTAAAGCGGTTCGATCAGGCCGATATACGGCAGCAGGTACGACTTCATACCGACGGACTTCTTGCCGAAATTGCCCGTGCCATCCATGACGTCGAGAAGGCGTTCGAAGTAGAGACTCTCGAACTCGTCGAAGGAAATATCCATGCTAAATAATTCGCGCTGGATCTCCTCGATGCGGGCAATCCTGTGGGTCCGGCAGGGAAGGATTGCCTCTTCGAATTTCTCGATGGCCGGCCGGCCGCAGCTTTCGTGGTAGCCGGTATCGAGCATGATGTTTTCCAGGTTCACGTCGCGGAAAAGGGCGTTGACGTAGGACCAATAATCCCGGCCCCGGTCATTCCGTGCCTCGATGACGGCTTCGAATGTTGGTTCGCAATTCAGGAACTGTGCCAGCTCCTTTGTCAGGAATTTGATGAAAATGCTTTGGGACAGATGGTACGTCATCTCATCGACCTTGGCCTGGATTCCGAATGTCTTGTCAAGGTCGTGCCGGGTTGCCTCGTCACCGGTGAGCCAACGGTTATAGATCCCCGCAGGGAAGTAGTTAGGAAAAGGGTATCCGGCCAGCGAAATGCGCTCAAGATAGCGCTGGGGGGTGGTAATCGCATCGCGGTCGGTAACGAGGTGACAATGCGTGTCATCAAGCGGGAGCGCGTTGACCACATCGAAGATCTTGAAGAATTCAGGATCCTGCCTTCCAGGGAACAGGGGTAGGTGACGCAGGTAAGGAGAAGTCGACGACGTCGTCTTCGCGGGACTTGCGGCCAGATCGCTCGACATCTCGGCGACAGGGTTGTTCATTTGATGTCATCTCCGTCTGTCAAGTTTACGGCCGCGTCGCGTACACATGCAGCCTCCAAATTTCGACCAGAACATCCTCAGATGCATCTGGAGGCGGCGGTTCAGTCCACCGACCACTCGTCTCTGTGCCGCCCTCAGTTCCAAGGCCTCGTCGAGGGATGGCGCAGCGGCGAGAATCTTGCGGGTGTAGTGTTCGCGGGGATGCTTCAGAATATCGCGCGGCAAACCCGCTTCGATGATCCTCCCCGCCCGCATAACCAAAACGCGGTCGGCAATTAAATTTCATGTATGA
>NZ_RZTT01000142.1 GCF_003996995.1 Mesorhizobium sp. M7A.T.Ca.US.000.02.2.1
GCATGGTGGTGTTCCTCGATTCCGGCACCACCACGCTGGCCGTCGCACAAGCCATGACCGACCTGCGCGATCTCACCATCTGCACGGCGAGCCTCCCGATCGCGCTTCTGCTGTGCCACGTCTCAGGCATGCGCGTGCATATGCTGGGTGGCGAAGTCGATCCCGGCGAAGAAGCAGCCTCCGGCATCGACATGCTCGAAGCCGTGGCGCGCTTTCGCGTCGACATCGCCTTCCTCGGTGGCGGCGCGCTGTCGCCCGACGGCGAGGTCACCGATTTCACCCGCGCCGGCGCCGAACAGCGCAGCCGCATGATTGTGCTTGCCGCCAAAACCTACTTCGTTCTCGACAGCAGCAAGTTCGCAAAGCTGACGCCGCTCAGGATCCCGAATTTTCAGCACGCCGCCGGCGTGATCGTCGATGCGAAGCCGCAGGCCGACATCGCCGAAGCGCTTGCGCGCAAGGGGCCTGAGCTGATGGTTGCATCTTGATGTGATATTTTGTGGCATTTTGTGTTGATATTTGGAATTCGACTGCTATGATCCGGCTCGTGTCAAAACGGCAGGATCTCCCATGGCAAACCAATTTCCCACCCAGGCGCGCGTCGTCATCGTCGGCGGCGGTATCATCGGCTGCTCGGTCGCATATCACCTGACGAAGCTCGGCTGGACCGATGTTGTGCTGCTCGAACAGGGGCAACTCAGCGGTGGCACCACCTGGCACGCCGCAGGGCTTGTCGGCCAGTTGCGCAGTCACTCCAACATGACCAGCCTGATCAAATACTCCACGCAGCTCTATGGCGAGCTGGAAGCCGAGACCGGGCTTGCCACCGGCTGGAAGAATTGCGGCTCGCTGTCGGTGGCGCGCACCACCGACCGCATGACGGTGCTGAAGCGCACGGCCGCATCGGCACGCGCCCAGGGGGTCGACATCGATGTGATTTCGCCGAAGGAGGCGGCGGATCTCTGGCCGGTCATGGCCACCGACGATCTGGTCGGCGCCGTCTGGCTGCCGGGCGACGGCAAGGCCAATCCGACCGATCTCACGCAATCGCTCGCCAAGGGTGCGCGCAATCGCGGCGCGAAAATTATCGAGCGGGTCAAGGTCACTGGTATCAGCCAGAGGAATGGTGTCGCCTGCGGTGTCGAGACGGATCGCGGCAACATTGCCGCCGAGATCGTCGTCAATTGCGCCGGCCAGTGGGCGCGCAAGGTCGGGCTGATGTGCGGTGTCTCGGTGCCGCTGCATTCGGCCGAGCACATGTACATCGTTACCGGCAGGATCGAGGGCGTGCACCCGGACCTGCCCGTGATGCGCGACCCCGACGGTTTCATCTATTTCAAGGAAGAGGTCGGCGGCCTGGTCATGGGCGGCTTCGAGCCGCACGCCAAGCCGTGGGGCATGAATGGCATTCCCGAAAATTTCGAGTTCGCGCTGTTGCCGGACGATTGGGATCAGTTCGAGATCCTGATGGAAAACGCGCTGGTCCGCGTACCGCAATTGGCGGAGGCCGAGGTCAAGAAATTCTACAACGGTCCCGAGAGCTTCACGCCGGACAACAATTTTCTCCTTGGCGAGGCGCCGGAGCTGAAGAATTTCTATGTCGGCGCCGGCTTCAATTCGATGGGCATCGCCAGCGCCGGCGGCGCGGGCAGGGCGCTGGCGGAATGGATCGTCAACGCCGCGCCGACCATGGATCTATGGCCGGTCGATATCAGGCGTTTCGCCTCCTTCAACAACAATCCGCGCTGGCTGCACGACCGTGTCAAGGAGACGCTCGGCCTGCACTACGCCATGCCGTGGCCGAATCGCGAACTGGACACTGCAAGGCCGTTCCGCCGCTCGCCACTCTACGACCGGCTTGCCGCCAGGGGCGCCTGCTTCGGCTCCAAGATGGGCTGGGAGCGCGCCAACTGGTTTGCCGCACCGGGAGAGAGGGCCGAGAACGACTATGCCTTCGGCCGTCAGAACTGGCACGAGGCGGTCAAGCGCGAGATGAAGGCGACACGCGAAGCCGTCGCCGTCTTCGACCAGACCTCTTTCGCCAAGCTCCTCGTGCAAGGCCACGATGCCTGCGCCGCGCTCAACTGGATCTGCGCCGGAAATATCGACGTACCGGTCGGTACGTCTGTTTATACGGGCGTGCTCAATGCACGTGGCGGCTATGAAAGCGATCTCACCGTGATGCGGCTTGGCGTGGAGAAATTCCTTATCGTCACCGGTTCGGCGCAAGCCATCCACGATGCCGACTGGATCGTCAAAAATATCCCGTCCGACGCGCATGCAATCTTGACCGATGTCACCTCGTCCTACGCGGTACTTGCCTTGATGGGGCCGCGCTCGCGCGATCTGCTGGGCAAACTCTCCTCGGCCGATCTTTCCAACGCCGGCTTTCCCTTCGCCACCATCCGCGAGATCGATATCGGCTATGCCACCGCCTATGCCAACCGCATGACCTATGTCGGCGAACTGGGCTGGGAACTGATCGTGCCGACCGAATTCGCCGTCGGCGTCTATGAGGCACTGCATGAGGCTGGCAGCGAGTTTGGCCTGATCGATGCCGGTTACTACGCGCTCGACGCCTTGCGTATCGAAAAGGGTTTTCGCGCCTGGGGTCGTGAACTGACGCCAGATATCAATCCCTGGCAGGCTGGGCTTGGCTTCGCCATCGCGATGGACAAGCCGGGGGGCTTTATCGGCCGCGACGCGCTGGTTGAGAAGAAGCCATCGGCAGCACCGGCAAGGCGTGTCGTGCTGTGCACGCTCGATGATGCCGAGCCGATGCTGTGGGGCGGCGAACTGATCCTGCGCGACGGCAAGCCGGTCGGCGAAGTCCGCTCGGCGGCCTACGGCCACACGCTTGGCCGCTCGGTGGCGCTCGGGCTGATCGAGAACGAGGCGGGCGTCGATGCTGC
The DNA here is from genome assembly GCF_003996995.1 of Mesorhizobium sp. M7A.T.Ca.US.000.02.2.1. GTDB lineage: Bacteria > Pseudomonadota > Alphaproteobacteria > Rhizobiales > Rhizobiaceae > Mesorhizobium. The sequence goes on from NZ_RZTT01000142.1 coordinate 2,913, forward strand.
GTTTCTCACCGGTGGTCGTTTCGAGATCGACCTTGCCGGCGTTCGCCATGCCGCGACAGCACATCTGCGCAGCCCCTACGATCCGAAGTCGGAGCGGGTGAAGGCTGATGTGGTGGAGGTTCGCGCTGCCGCCTAATCCGCCGACATGGACCTTGCCATATCCAGGAACGCCCGCACCAGTTTGCCGCCGCTGCGTTCACGCAGACAGATCAGCGCTTCGTCCATCAGGGTCTCGGGAGCATCGATGGTGATCGGCACCAGCCGCGAATCCTGGCCGAATTCGGCCGCCGAGACAAAGCCGATGCCGGCGCCCGATGCGACGATCTCGCGGACCGCTTCGCGGCCCTCGGCTTCGATCGCCGGGCTGAGTTCGATTTTCGAGGCGGCTGCGAGATCTTCGAGTTTCTGACGCGTCTTCGAACCGCGCTCGCGCATTACCAGCGATTCCTGCGCGAGCTGCTTGAGGGTGAGCGACTTTTTCGCGGCCAGCGGGTGGTCGACGGATGCAAACGCGATGATCGGCGTCGAGTTGAGTTTCAGCACCTCGAAATCGCGCCCGGTCGGCACTTCGCCCAGCACGCCGATGTCGGCATCGTAGCTGTAGAGGCTGCTGATCACCGTCTCGGTGTTGCCGGCGCGCACCGAAACCTGCACGCCGGGGTAGCGGGCCCGGAAGCTGCCGAGAATGTGAAGCAGATGATGTGCGGCATCGGCGACGATGCGTAGCGTGCCGGAACGCAGCGCGCGCGACTCCGTCAGCAACTCCAGCGCCTGTTGCTCGGTATCGAACATGCGGTGGGTTATCTCGAGCAGCTTTTGGCCCGAATGGGTCAGCGTGACCTGCTTCTTGTTGCGGTTGAACAACAGCACATCATACTCTTCCTCGAGCTTGCGCACCTGGTCCGAGATCGCCGGCTGGGTCAGGAAGAGCGCTTCGGCAGCGCGTGAAAAGCCACCGCAGATGGCCACCTGGTGAAAGGCCCGCAATTGGACGTAGCGCATCTTTCGTGCCTCCGACATTTCTGAAATCGCCAACATCCTATCATAAGGACAGCTTGGGAAAAGATAGAAATGAACGATTTGACTTATGTTTAGGCAGCCATCAGCCTGAGTGTGGGTCGACGTCTCTGCCGGCCGTTGGCCGGGAGGTCGCCATGCAATTTTCCATCATCCTGCTGCATCTGGCGGGTGCCGTCATGCTGCTGCTCTGGGCCGTGCACATGGTGCGCAAGGGTGTCGAGCAGGCCTGCGGCCCCGCTTTGCGCGATGCGCTGAGACAGGCGCGGGGTGCGCGGATCAGGTCGGCGGGCGTCGGCACCGTGCTTGCCGTGCTGCTGCAAAGCTCGACCGCAGTCGCCATCCTGGCGGCCGGGTTTGCCGCCAGCGGCATGGTTTCGGTGTCGGCGGGGCTGGCGATCTTGCTGGGCGCCGACCTCGGTTCCGCTCTGGTCGTCCAGGTGCTGTCGTTCGATCTGAGCTGGCTGGTGCCGGCGCTGATCCTGGTCGGCGGCGCCATGGCCCTGAAGTTCGAGGCGCGCGGACGCATCCTGATGGGCGTCGCCTTCGTTCTGTTGTCGCTGCATATGATCGGCGAGGCGACCGCACCCATGCGGCAGAGCACCTTGCTGCCACTGGTGATCTCCTACCTGCGCGCGGACTATTTCACCGCCTTCGCCGCTGCTGCCCTGTTCACATGGCTGATCCACTCCAGCGTCGCGGCGATCCTGCTGTTCGTGACGCTTGCCGCGCAAGGCGTCTTGCCGGTCGAGGTCGGCCTGTTCTTCATCCTCGGCGCCAATTGCGGTGGTGCGCTGATTGCGGTGTGGCTGACACGCGGCGATGCCGTCGAGGCGCGCCGTGTCCCGCTTGGCAATCTGATCTTTCGCGGCACGACGGCGCTCGCCGCCTTGTTTGCGCTTCAGGCCGTGACCTTCCCGGCGCATCTGTTCGGCGTAACCGAAGGCCGCCAACTGGTCAACCTGCACCTTGCCTTCAATATGGTGCTGGTCATCTGCTGCTTGCCGTTCACCGGCACAATGGAAAAGCTCGCCACCTTGCTGATCCCCGACAGGCCAGCGGCAAAGGCAGGGGAGGCTGGGGACCTGATGTCACGCCGCACCAGCGCGCTCGACCGCACCGTCATGCGCACACCCGGTCTCGCTCTGGCCAGTGCGACCCGCGAGTTGCTGCGCGTGGGCGAAGTCGTCGAGGTGATGCTGCGCCCGGTGATGGATTTCTTCGACGCCGGCACCGCCGACCAGATTCGCCAAGCCCAAAAACTCGATGAGGAGGTCAACCGCGCCCACACCGAGATCAAGCTCTACATTGCCGAAGTCAATCGCGGCAGCATGAGCGCGGCCGAGGCGCAGCGCGGCATCGAGCTCACCGACTTCGCCATCAATCTCGAACGCGCCGGCGACATCGTCGCCAAGAACCTGCTCGTGCTCGCCCAGGAGCTGCGTGACAAGAACCTGCGCTTTTCACGCGACGGCTGGAGCGAACTGGCCGGGCTTCACAACCGTGTCATGGCCAACATGCAGCTTGCACTCAATGTGCTGGTGTCGAGCGATCTCGAGTCGGCGCGGCAACTCGTCGTCGAGAAGGAGCGGATGCGCAGACTGGAACGCATGAGCCATGACCGTCACCTCAAGCGCCTGCAATCAGGAATGCCGCAGAGCATCGACACCAGCGACATCCACCTGGAGGCGGTGCGGGCGCTGAAGGAGATCAACTCGCTGATGGCTTCTGTCGCCTATCCGCTGCTGACGCAGAGCGGTGATCTGCTCGAAAGCCGGTTGGCGAAAGGCGCTGGGGCCGCGGAAGCGATGGCTCCGGCGCTGGCCTGACGGGCGACATTCTCCGCTGGCGAGTGGCAATCCTTACCATCGTTAAAATCGATACATCGATACAAAATAACGATTTTACAAATAGATCATTCAGGCCAAGAATAAGGCCACATCGAACGCAGATCGAGCGGAGGACAACATGCTCGCCGAGACGAAATTTGCCGCGGAGCCGCTGGCCAGTCCGGCGCTGGGCGAGCCGTATCTTCTGACCCCAGGGCCGCTTACCACGGCCTATTCGGTCAAGGAGGCGATGTTGCGCGACTGGGGATCGTGGGACGGCGACTTCCGCGCCATGACATCGGATATGCGTCGCCGCCTGCTGGCGCTGACCGGGGACAGGAACGATGAGTTCGACTGCGTGCCGATGCAAGGCAGCGGTTCCTTCTGCGTCGAAGCGATGCTGGGTTCGTTTGTGCCCAGAGATGGCAAGGTTCTGGTGCTGGCCAACGGCGCCTACGGCCTGCGCGCCGCGCAGACCATGCAGTATCTCGGCCGCGCCTACACGCTGATCGACAAGGGCGACTATCTGCCGCCGCGCGGCGACGAGGTGGCGGCGGCCCTCGCGGCCGACCCTGATATCACCCATGTCATCGCCATCCATTGCGAGACCAGCTCCGGCATCCTCAATCCGGTCGCCGAGATTGCGCAAGCCGTCCATGCCAAGGGTCGCAAGCTGCTGGTCGATTCCATGAGCGCGTTCGGCGCCGTAGCGCTCGACGTCAACGATATCCGCTATGAGGCGATGGTCTCGTCCGCCAACAAGTGCATTGAGGGCGTTCCGGGCTTCGGCTTCATCATCGCCCGCAAGAGCGAGCTGGAGGCTGCCAAAGGCAGGAGCCATTCGCTGTCGCTCGATGTCCACGCCCAGTGGGCGCACCTCAACAAAACCGGCCAGTGGCGCTACACGCCGCCGACGCACGTCGTCGCTGCCTTCCTCGAAGCACTGCGCCAGCACGAGGCCGAAGGCGGCGTCGCCGGCCGTGGCGCTCGCTATACGAGGAACCGCGACGTCATGGTGGCCGGCATGCGCGACCTCGGTTTCGAGACACTGCTCGGGGATCGCTGGCTGTCGCCGATCATCGTCACCTTCTTCAACCCGGCCCATGCCAGTTTCGCCTTCGACCGCTTCTACGATCTGATGAAGGACAAGGGCTTCATCATCTATCCGGGCAAGCTGACCGCCGTCGATAGCTTCCGCGTCGGCTGCATCGGCCAGATGGACGAACATGTTATGCGCCGCGTCGTCGAGGCGGCGGCCTTCTCGCTTCATGAAATGGGCGTCGACACCGCCGCCCCACCCGCCGCGGCACTCGCCGAACGCGCCAAACTCGCCGCCTGAAGCGGCCGATCTCGAGGATATCAGATGAACCAGATGTCTCCCATCAACGTCGCGGTCAACGGTCGCACCTACGCCTGGCCGCGTGTGCCGGCCATCGCCATCTGCCTTGACGGCTGCGAGCCTGCCTATCTCGACGAGGCGATCGAGGCCGGGCTGATGCCGGCTCTGGTCAGGATCAAGCAGAAGGGCACGGTGCGTTTTGCGCACTCGGTCATTCCGAGCTTCACCAATCCCAACAATCTGTCGATCGCCACCGGCCGGCCACCGTCGGTGCACGGCATCTGCGGCAACTATCTCTATGAGCGCGAGACCGGCAAGGAAGTGATGATGAACGACCCGCGCTTCCTGCGCGCGCCGACCATCTTCCAGGCCTTCTATGATGCCGGCGCCAAGGTCGCCGTGGTCACCGCCAAGGACAAGCTGCGTGCTTTGCTTGGCAAGGGCCTTGCCTTCGATGAAGGCCGCGCGCTGTGCTTCTCGGCGGAAAAATCCGACACCACCACCAGGGCCGAGCACGGCATCGACAATGCCTCGAAACATTTTGGGCTGCCCGTGCCGGAGGTCTATTCGGCCGAACTGTCGGAATTCGTCTTTGCCGCCGGCGTCCAGCTGCTGAAGGAGTTCCGTCCCGACATCATGTACCTGACGACCACAGACTATGTGCAGCACAAATACGCGCCGGGCGCGCCGCAGGCCAACGCCTTCTACGAGATGTTCGACAAATACCTGACCGAGCTTGATGCGCTGGGCGCGGCGATCGTCGTCACCGCCGACCATGGCATGAAGCCCAAGCACAAGGCGGACGGTTCGCCCGACGTCGTCTATGTCCAGGACCTTCTCGACGAGTGGCTGGGCAAGGACGCCGCCCGCGTCATCCTGCCGATCACCGACCCCTATGTCGTGCATCACGGCGCGCTCGGCTCGTTTGCCACCGCCTATCTGCCTGATGGCGCAGATCAGGCCGGCATCATGGCCCGGCTGGCGAAGATCGACGGCATCATGCTGGTCGTCGACAGCCCGACGGCGTGCGAGCGCTTTGAGCTGCCGGCCGACCGCATCGGCGACATCGTGCTGATCTCGACCGAGAACAAGACGATCGGCACCTCAGAACATCGCCATGACCTGGCGGCTCTGAACGAACCGCTACGGTCGCATGGTGGGCTGACCGAGCAGGAGGTGCCGTTCATCGTCAATCGTGTGCTGCCGGAATTGCCTGATGAACCTGTGTTGAGAAACTTCGACGCCATTTACTACGCCACAATGGCGGCGGCACTGGCGGGCTGAGTGAGTTGGATCGCCGGGAGGGCGTGTCGCCGTCCATGGTGGCGCTGGTCGACCCCCACTCCGGCCCTTCGGGCCACCTCTCCCCCGATCGACGGGGGAGAGGAAGGGCGCTGAGCTCGCCGGCCTTGGCTCCCTTCCTCTCCCTCCGGAGGGGGGAGAGGTGGCGCCGCGAAGCGGCGACGGAGTGGGGGAAGCCATTGCAAAGACGCGATGGCCTCGCCGACAAAGATCAATGTGCTCTCCGAGCACCGGGAAAACTCACATGACCAAACTCGACCCTTCCATCAAAGTCCGCCACGAGCCGATGCGCATTGCCGGCAAGAAAGTTGATGCCGACGGCGTCGTCGAGGTGCGCTACCCCTGGAACGACACCGTCATCGGCACCGTGCCGGCCGGGCGTGCCGAGCACGCGCGAAAAGCATTCGAGATCGCCGCCAGCTACAAATCGAAGCTGACGCGCTACGAGCGCCAGCAGATCCTGTTCCGCACCGCCGAGGCATTGGCGTCGCGCCGCGAAGAAATCTCCGATCTCATCACGCTCGAGCTCGGCATCTCCAAGACGGACTCGCTCTATGAGGTCGGCCGTGCCTATGACGTGTTCACGCTGTCGGCGCAGATGTGCATCCAGGATGACGGCCAGATCTTCTCCTGCGACCTCACCCCGCACGGCAAGGCGCGCAAGATCTTCACCACCCGCGAGCCGTTGAAGGCGATCTCGGCGATCACGCCGTTCAACCACCCGCTCAACATGGTCTCGCACAAGGTGGCGCCGGCGATCGCCACCAACAATTGCGTGGTGGTCAAGCCGACCGAATTGACGCCGATGACGGCGCTTCTCCTGGCCGACATTCTCTATGAAGCCGGTCTGCCGCCCGAAATGCTGTCGGTGGTGACCGGCTGGCCCGCAGACATCGGCAACGAGATGATCACCAACGACAATATCGACCTGATCACCTTCACCGGCGGCGTGCCGGTCGGCAAGATGATCGCCCGCACCGCCGGCTACAAGCGCCAGGTGCTGGAACTCGGCGGCAACGACCCGCTGATCATCCTCAACGATCTCTCCGACGAGGATCTGGCCAGAGCCGCGGATCTGGCCGTCGCCGGCGCGACAAAGAACTCCGGCCAGCGCTGCACCGCGGTCAAGCGCATCCTGGTTCAGGAAAGCGTCGCCGACCGCTTCGTGCCGCTGGTGCTGGAGCGGGCGAAAAAAATCCGCTTCGGCGATCCGATGGACCGCTCGACCGACCTTGGCACCGTCGTGCACGAGAAGGCGGCGGCGCTGTTCGAAGCCCGCGTCCACATGGCCGCCGAGCAGGGCGCCGAAATCCTCTACAATCCGGGTCGTCAGGGCGCGTTGCTGCCGCCGATCGTTGTCGATCGCGTTCCTCACACATCCGAATTGGTGATGGAGGAGACGTTCGGCCCGATCATCCCGATCGTTCGCGCGCCGGACGACGATGATGCGCTGATCGCACTGTCCAACTCGACCGCCTTCGGCCTGTCGTCGGGCGTCTGCACCAACTCTTTTCCGCGCATTCAGAAATACATCGCCGGCCTTCAGGTCGGCACCGTCAACATCTGGGAAGTGCCGGGCTATCGCATCGAGATGTCGCCCTTCGGCGGCATCAAGGATTCGGGCAATGGCTACAAGGAAGGCGTCATCGAGGCGATGAAGAGCTACACCAATGTGAAGACATTTTCGCTGCCCTGGTCCTGACCGGGCGGCATTGACGGATAAACAATGGAGGGAGCGTTCGCCGCTCCCTCATTCGCGTTTCGGAGACCATGATGGCCGCGATCAAAGAGCTTGTGCACACCGAAGGCGATTCCAACACCACAGCGGCTCGCGGCCGATGGGATGCCGGGCAGGACGATCCGCGGATCCGCGGCTTGCTCGATCGCGACGCGGCTGCCTTCATGCACCAGAGTCTGTCCAGCCCCTGCCTTTCGACCATCGCGAAGGCGCAAGGCATCTGGATCGAGGACACCGCTGGCCGCCGCTTCATGGATTTCCACGGCAACAGCGTGCATCACCTCGGCTACGGCCATCCAAGGCTGGTCACGGCGATCAAAAAGCAGCTCGATGAGCTCTGCTTTGCGCCGCGCCGCTTTACCTGCGAGCCCGCCCTCGAGCTGGCGGAGAAGCTGGCGGCATTGGCGCCCGGCGATCTCGGCAAGGTGCTGTTCACCACCGGTGGTTCGGATGCCATCGAGGTCGCGCTGAAGATCGCCCGCGCCGCGACCGGCCGCTTCAAGACGGTGTCGTTCTGGGATGCGTTCCACGGGGCCGGCTTCGGCGCTGCAAGCGTCGGCGGCGAGGCGACCTTCCGCTCGCACATATCAGGCCCGATGATGACCGGCACCGAGCACGTCGCACCCTGGGACGGCTATCGCTGTCCCTATGGCCACGATTCCCTCGAAACCTCGGGGCTCGCTTGCGCCAACATGATCGCCTATGTGCTCGGCCGCGAACAGGACGTGGCGGCGGTCGTCGCAGAACCGATGCGGGCGACGCCCAACCCGCCGCCGCCCGGTTTCTGGAAGCGGGTTCGCGAAGCCTGCGACCGGCACGGCACGCTGCTGATCTTCGACGAGATCCCGACCGGGCTGGGCAAGACGGGAAAATTCTTCGCCCACGAGCATGATGATGTGACGCCCGACATCGTCGTCCTCGGCAAGTCGCTCGGCGGCGGCATCCTGCCGATCGCCGCCGTCATCGCGCGCCGCGACCTCGACGTCACCGGTGGCTTCGCGATCGGCCACTACACCCACGAGAAGAACCCGGTGACGACCCGCGCCGCACTGACGACGATCGACATCATCCTGGAGGAAGGATTGGTCGAACGCGCGGCCGAACTTGGCCGGCACATGCTGGAGCGTATGCAGCACCTGATGGCGCGCTCGCCCCATGTCGGCGACGTCAGGGGCAGGGGACTGATGGTCGGCGTCGAGCTCGTCGAGGATCGCGATACGCGCGAGCCGGCGCGCGATCTCGCCGAACGCGTCTTCTATGCTTGCCTGGGGCAGGGGCTGAGCTTCAAGGTCAGCCAGGGCAATGTGCTGACGCTGTCGCCGCCGCTGGTCATTTCGAAAGCTGATCTCGATCGTGCGCTCGACATCCTCGAGACCGCCGTGCTGGCGGCCTGACCATGAAGGCCGTGCGCACCGACCGCGAGCTCGAATGCCCCGAAATCGACGCGGGCTTGCGGGCGAGGGGGGGCGATCTGGTGGTGACTGTCCGCTCGTCCGACCCGCGTTTGCGGGCACAGACAACGGGCGTTTCGTTCGGCTGACCATAACCGTCTCCGTTGCCAATCGTGGGCTTTCGCAAGCGCGAAATAGCGGCCGCAACAGGCATGCGACAGTTCCATGACGGCTATCAGTAGAAGTTTGCCTGTCATAAAATAAATAGATTTTACTTATCGATCACCAATCCCCAGAGTTGACCCAACGACGACATCCACAAGCGCTACAGGGCCGCAATGTCCACCGGCGCGATCGTCACAGTGCATCGCAGAATGTGCCAACAATCAAAGGGGAACTGAGCATGAAATCGCGCAACGCAACTATCGCAATGGCCTTCGCCGCGGCATTGATGTCATCCGCCGCCTTTGCCGAAACCTCCGAACTGACAGTCTATACCGCCATTGAAGCCGAAGATCTCGCCCGCTACGCCGAGACTTTCACAAAGAGCCATCCCGACATCAAACTGAACTTTGTCCGCGACTCCACGGGTGTCGTTACCGCCAAGCTGTTGGCCGAAAAGGACAATCCGCAGGCCGACGTTGTCTGGGGCCTTGCCGCTACATCGCTTCTGGTGCTGAAGACCGAAGGCATGCTTGAGCCCTACGCGCCAAAAGGCGTCGAATTGCTCAAGCCGAAGTTTGTCGACAAGGACACGCCACCGGCCTGGGTTGGCATGGACGCCTGGGCGGCTTCGATCTGCTTCAACACCGTGGAGGGCAAAAAGCTTGGCCTCGCCGAGCCGACCAGCTGGAAAGATCTTACCAAGCCGGAATACAAGGGTCACATCGTGATGCCGAACCCGGCCTCGTCCGGCACCGGCTTCCTCGATGTATCGAGCTGGCTGCAGTTGTTCGGCGAGAAGGATGGTTGGGCCTATATGGATGCCCTGCATCAGAATATTGATGCCTACACGCATTCTGGTTCGAAGCCGTGCAAAATGGCCGCCGCCGGTGAAACCGTAATCGGCATCTCGTTCGAGTTCCGCGCCGCGAAATCGAAGAAGGAGGGCGCTCCCCTCGATATCGTCATCCCGTCCGAAGGCATCGGCTGGGACATGGAGGCATCCGCGATCGTTGCGGGAACGAAAAATCTCGAAGCCGCCAAAACGCTGCTCGACTGGTCGATCAGCAAGGAGGCCAACGAGATGTACAATGTAGGTTATGCGGTTCTGGCTATGCCGAATGTCGCCAAGCCGGTCGAATTCCTGCCCGCAGATATCGAGTCCAAGATGATCGACAATGACTTCGAGTGGGCGGCCAACCACCGCAAGGCCATTCTCGACGAGTGGACGAAGCGCTACGACGCCAAGTCTGAGCCCAAGAGCTAGACGCAGAGTATTTCGACAGGGCGCCGTCAGAGCGGCGCCCTTCTCGTAACTCTTCCCGGATGGTCAAAATGAGACACGAACCCGTCGCTGATCTATCGGCAACGCTGGCCGAGGTGCATCCCATGACCGCTGCCGGCAACACGGCTTACCTGCGGATCGAACATCTCTGGAAGGCCTTCGGCGAGTTCCATGCGCTGAAGGACATCTCGCTCGACATCAACGAAGGCGAATTCATCTGCTTTCTCGGCCCTTCGGGTTGCGGCAAGACCACGCTGCTGCGCGCCGTCGCCGGCCTCGACCTGCAGACCAGAGGCGTCGTCCGCCAGGGGGGCAGGGATATCTCAACGCTGCCGCCGTCAAAACGCGACTACGGCATCGTGTTTCAG
>NZ_RZTT01000143.1 GCF_003996995.1 Mesorhizobium sp. M7A.T.Ca.US.000.02.2.1
GGTCAACAGCTGCTGGAATGCGTCGAGGTCGGTCTGAGCCAGCGTGATCTCATCAGAACCGATGGCCGGAGAGCTTCCGCCCGAACCACCGCCAAAGCCGGGAATTGTGAAGGAGCCTGCAGTCTGCTGCCCTGCCGTTGCGCGGTTCTCAAATCTCGAAGCCTGGGCATTGCCGACACCGGCGAGCGCTGGCGCAGGACCACGCGCCGATTGCGAGCGGAAGAAGCGGATAGCCAGCATGATCGCGCCACCGATGAGCAGGGCCTGAAGCAGGAAACCGAACATGCCGGCCAGGCCGCCGAAGCCTTGGCCGACGAGCAGGCCGATCAGGCCGCCGAGCAGCAGGCCCCGCATCATCGTTCCCCCGAAGCCGCTCATGAAGCCGGGCCTCTGCAGGCCGGCCTGTGGCTGCCGGGCCGCGTTGTTCACACCGGTGTTGGGCGTCATCGAACGCTCGACCGGAGCGGTCGGGGCCGGTGCGGTCCTGGTCGGCGGTGCCGATTGGAACGTGCGCATGCCACGACTGCCGAAACTGCCGCCGCGGCGCGCCTCGGCATGGTCTATCGCGACCATCGAAAACGCCAGGAACAGTCCTGCAAAGAGGGCTGCAAATCGGCTTGTACGGGAAGTCATCGGAGATGAACCTTTGTCTCTGCGGTTTCGGAAATTTTCAACCGTCGCCGGGTGCCGGCGTTATCCGGTCAATCGAACAACTCTTCGAAAAATGATTTCTTCCGCTTCGGATAGCGGTGGCCGTGCGAGCGGGAATAGTCGTCATCGCGGCCCTGGCCGTGTGGTGGCTGGGAGAATGCTGCCGGCTGTGGCTGCGGCGCGGGCGCCGCTTCCCTGCCGGAACGCTCGATGATCTTGTCGAGTTCTCCCCGATCAAGCCAGACGCCGCGGCACTGCGGACAGTAGTCGATTTCGATACCCTGGCGTTCGCTCATCACGAGCGCGACGCGGCAGGAGGGGCAAGTCATGCCAAGGAGGGAAGTAGATGTCATACGGGGCTCCAAACCGAAAAAGATTGAGCCCGCTTGACCGAAAACATGGAAACGAGCCCGTTAAAGCGGTCCGACATCACGATCGCCAAAAGCGACAGTCAGAGGGGCCCGGCCCGCAGGGGACAATTAGGAATGCAGCGCCGCGCCTTCAAGGGGCGATATTGCCATGCAAGAATGATTTGTTCGCCATCGTTGCTCAGACCGTCACCACGATTTCAAATCGTCACCACGATTTCAGATCGTCACCACGATCTTGCCGAACTGCTCGTTCGATTCCAGATAGCGGTGCGCCTCGACGATTTGGTCGAACGCGAAGGTCCTATCGATGATCGGCTTTAAAGTCCCAACCTCAAGTCCTTCGAGGATGAACGCCTTGGCGGCCTCCAGTTTCGCCGGGTTGCCGGTGATCTCGTGGACGAGGTAGCCGCGCAGTGTCAGCGTCTTGGCCAACACGGCTGACAGTGGGAACGGCGTTGGTTCGCGGCTGAGCCCACCATATTCGATGAGAATGCCGCCCTTCGACATGGCCGCCGTCAGCGGCTCGAAGATCGGGCCGCCGACCGCATCGAACACGACGCGCACGCCTCGCGGCCCGGCGATCTGGTTCAACCGCGCCGCCAGATCTTCCTCCGTCGAGGCCACGACTTCGGCCGCACCGGCCTCGAGCAGCGCCCGCATCTTCGCCGATGTTCGCGTCACCGCAATCGTCGTCGCGCCCACACTGTTGGCGATCTGGACCGCGGCAAGCCCGACACTGCTCGACGCTGCGGTGATCACCACGTGGTCTCCGCTGTGCAGCCCGGCGATATCGATCAGCGCGCCATAGGCGGTGAGGTACTGCATCCAGACCGCCGCTGCCGTTTGCCAGTCGAGCGACGGCGGGTGCTTGACGATAAGTTCCGCGGGATAAGTGGCAAGCTCGCCATAGGCCGGCCAGCGGATCATCGATTGCGGCGGGATGACACTGACGCCGTCGCCCGGCGCGAAATCCTTCACGCCGTCGCCTATAGCCTCGATAACACCCGCCGCCTCGAGGCCAAGCCCGGAGGGCAGCGTCGGCGTCTCGATATAGGCACCCGCGCGCAGCAGCGCCTCGGCGCGGTTGAGGCCGAGCGCCTTGACGCGGATTTGAACTTCGCCCGGACCCGGTGGGGGAAGCTCGACGTCCTCGATGCGCAGAACCTCGGGGCCGCCATGCTGGTGAAAGCGAACCACACGTGTCATTCGGGATACTCCAAATCATCTGAACCGAATGAGCTATGCAGATAGACCGTCCGGGGATAAATGGCTGCAAGAGAAGAACAGTAGAAACCAGGAGTTCCGAATATGGATCGGCTCGAAAGCATGGCCGTGTTCGTCAAGGCCGTCGATCTCGGCTCGTTCGCGGCAGCAGCGGTCGCCCTGGACGTCTCGGGACCGATGGTTGGCAAGCATGTCCGGTTTCTCGAAGAACGGCTGGGCGTGCGGCTGCTCAACCGGACCACGCGCCGGCAGAGCCTGACCGACTTCGGCCGCGCTTACTATGAACGCTGTCGGGTGGTGCTGGCCGAGGCCGACGCCGCAGATGCGCTCGCCGCCGACCAGTTTTCGGAGCCACGCGGAAAACTGCGCGTCACCATGCCGGCGCATTTCGGTCGCCACTGCGTGACGCCCGTGCTGCTGAAACTCGCCCGGCAATATCCGATGCTGGAACTCGATCTATCTCTCAGCGATCGCTTCGCCGATCTTGCCGAGGATGGCTACGATCTCGCCATTCGGACCGGTGCTCTGGGCGACAAGGCGGGGGTGATCGCACGCCGCGTCGCGCGCCAGGACATGGTCGTCTGCGCCGCACCTTCCTATCTTAGAATTCATGGCGAACCGCGACAGATCGAGGATCTCGCCGACCATCAGGCAATTGTCTACCGCCGGCTCGGCCAGATCATTCAGCCCTGGCTATTTGCGCGAGAGGGGCAACCGGTGCAGGAGATCATACCGACCGGCCGTCTGCGGCTCGACGATCTCGATGCCATCGCTGACGCGGCTGCCGACGGCATGGGCCTTGCCTGGTTGCCCTGGTGGCTGGTGCGCGAGCGCATTGAAGCCGGCGTTCTGCTGGCGCTGTTGCCGGATCAGCCGCGATATCTCTACGACTGCCACGCGCTTTGGCTGCAGACCCCGCATCTGCCGCTGAAGGTGCGGCTGGCCGTCGATGCGCTGGCGGCTGCCTTGCCGAAGTCGATGGCCTAACCGCAGCGTCGCAGTCGCTCTCAGTTGAGATCGCGCGGATACTCCTTGACCTCGTTGCGGTCGACGATCAGCTCATCGCCATCATGGGCGGTGATGTGGGTCTCGATCCGCCAGACCTTTCGCAGCGCCCTTACCGTCGCCTTCACTGAAAGCCGCACCTGCCAGTCGCCGCGACCATAGGACTTGTCCCAGGTGCAGGTGCCGACCGCCGAGTTCGGATTGTCGGGGTGGATGATGAACCGGTCGACATGCCTCGCCGAGAGCACCATTCCCGTATGTGGATGCCGCACCGTGCCGCCATCATTGGCGACCTGATAGACGGTCTCGCCGGTGACCTGGTCCGTCGACACCGAACGCTGGAAGCCGTCGCCCTTGGCCAGCACCTCCTGCTCCATCGGCGCGGCGCTTTCCGGAGTCAGGAAAACCCCCAGTGTGTCGTCCAGCTTCTGCTGCGCGCGCACCGGCAGGATCAGCCGGCTGTCGCCGCAATGGATCGACAACGTCGCCTGCTCGGCCGTCGGGAAGACGATCGGCCAATGCGATGTCGCCAGCGCCAGCCGGATACGCTCGCCGACCTCGAAACGCTGCCCGCAGCAGCGCAGCTTGACGCGGACGGTCTCCGCCTGGCCCGGCACCATGGGTGCGATGTCCAGATCATCGTTGCGATGGCTCAGATTGAGAATACCGTAGCTGATACGCGAGGCGGCACCTTCAGGAAATACCTGCGACAGCGTGGCGGACAGAAGGGCGACGGGCTTGTCGGAGGAGAGTTTAACTTCGAATTCGGGGAAGCCAAGGATCTCGATCGCCTCGGTCAACGGCACCGTCTCGAAGATCAGGGCATTGCCTTCCTCCGTCCGCTGGTCGACCGGCAAGGTCGGCATGACGCCATAACCGCACCAGGCGCCGGACGACAGGCCGGCCGTCTGCGGCGATGAAATCTCCAGGATCGCGTTTGCGCCCTTGGCTTCGCTCAGCACATGCGGCGCAAGGTGCAGCACCTTTTCGCCGACGCCGGGTCCCGGCCACGCCGGTTCCGCCACCCAGCGGCCGGGCCGCTCGTCATAGATCGCCGCCGGCCGTGCGGGATCCTGGATCCAGGCGCGCAGCATCGGCTCGTCGGCAATGCCGGTGTCGATGCCCTTGAGATATTGATCCCACCAGCGCAGGCACTCCTGCAGGAAGCCGATACGCGGGCCGGGCATGGCGAAGTGCGGATATTTGTGGCCCCAGGGTCCGATCAGGCCCTTGCGAGGACCGCTCAGCTTTTCCAGCATCCGGAAGATCGGATTGGGATAGCCGTCGGCCCAGCCGCCGACGGCATAGACCGGGATCCCGACATCGGCATAATCCTCGCAGATTGAACCGTGCTTGTAGAAATCATCGCGGCGCTGGTGTTCGAACCAGTCCTGCATCCAGATGCCGTTGCCGTTCAGCCGTTGCTCCCAAAGCTCGCGCCAGCGGTCGCCGACAACAAGCGGATCCGGTGGCGTCATGGCGATGGCCCAAGCGGTGGTTCCCCACATCAGATTGTCGCACATCATCGCGCCGCCGAGATAATGCACGTCATCATTATAGCGGTCGTCGGTCGAGCACAGCGAGACGACGGCTTTCAGCGCCGGCGGGCGGCGGGCGGCGACCTGCAGCCCGTTGAAGCCGCCCCAGCTGATGCCGATCATGCCGACACTACCCGAGCACCAGGATTGCCCAGCCAGCCATTCGATGACCGCCAAACAGTCATCCTGCTCCTGCTTCAGATATTCACCCTTGCACAATCCCTCGCTGTCGCCCGAGCCGCGCATGTCGACCCGCACGCCGGCATAGCCGTGACCGGCGAAATAGGGATGCGTCAGCGCATCGCGCTCCACCGTTCCGTCACGCTTGCGATAGGGCAGATATTCGAGGATCGCCGGCACCGGATCGGCCTCCGCGTCTTCCGGCAACCAGATGCGTGCGGCCAGCTTGACGCCGTCCGGCATCGGAATCCACAAATTCTCGATCTCGCGGACTTTGCGCGGGAAATCGGTGACGACGCGGATATCTTGCATGGCGGCTCCTCTCAACGCCCCGGCCGACACTTGCGCCGGTGGCGATCCTTATGTGTTCAGCGGGAAATGGCAGGTCAGACGGCTGTCGCCAACTGCGACCGGGACGGGGACATCCACCGCGCAGCGGCCCTGGGCCTGCGGACAGCGTGTGTGAAATTCGCAGCCTGAAGGGCGCGCCAACAAGGACGGAACGTCAGCCGGCAGCGTGATGCGCTGATGCACCCTGTCGGGATCGGGCTCTGGATTGGCCGAGAGAAGGGCCGCCGTATAGGGATGATGCGGCGCGCGGAAGATCGCTTCGGTTTCGCCTTGCTCGACGAAGCGTCCGAGATACATCACCGCCATGCGGTCGGCGATCTGGCGCACGACATGCAGATTGTGGGTGATGATCAGCATCGACAAGCCCATGCGGTCACGCAGATCGTTGAGCAGGTTCAGCACCTCTCCCTGCACGGAGACGTCGAGGCCGGCGGTCGGTTCGTCGGCGACGACCAGCACCGGGTCCAGCGCGATCGCCCGCGCCACACCGACGCGGCGCGCCTGGCCGCCGGAAAGCTGGTGCGGGTAGCGGTCGGCGAAATCGCGCGGCAGTCCGACCAGCGCAAGAAGCCGTGTGACTTCGGCGTTGAGATCGCGATCCGACAGTCCGTGAATGACGAAAGGCTCCGAGAGCAGCGACCGCACGCTGAGCCGCGGCGACAACGATCCGACCGGATCCTGGAACATCATCGGCATGCGCCGCCGCACCGGTTTCATGGCGGTGTTGGACAGGCCTTGCAGTTCCTGCCCTTCAAACAGGATCGTGCCCGCTTTCACCGGCTGAAGACCGTTGAGCGTGCGCGCCAGCGTCGTCTTGCCCGAGCCGGATTCGCCGACCAGCGCGAAGGTGCTGCCTCGTTGAAGCGTGAAGCTGACACCGGACACCGCTTCGATCTCGGTGGCCCGCCCCGCGAGCCTGGCGGACAGGCCGCCAACCCGGAACGAGACTCGCAAATCGCTGACGCGGAGCAGGTCGTCGGAGCTCATGCGTTCATCGCTCCCAAGGGAATGTCCGCATGCCAGCAGTGGGCGATGTGAGACCCACCGAGGACTGCGCTGGGGGGCGGCGTCAGGCATTGGGCGTCGGCGCGATCGCAGCGCGGCTGGAAGACGCAGCCGCTCGGCCGGCGGCGCAGGTCCGGCAAGGTCCCGGCAATGGTCGGCAGGCGGGCAACCCGCTGCGACAGCCGGGCCGGATCGCAGGCCAGCAGCTTCTGCGTGTAGGGATGTCGGGCGTCGTGGAATATCTCGCGGGTCGTGCCGCTCTCCACCACCTCACCGGCATACATCACGATCATCTCGTCGCAGAGTTCGGCAATCACGCCCAGATGATGCGAGATGAACAGCACCGAGCAGCCGATGTCGCGCTGCAGATCCTTGAGCAGTTCGATAGTGGCCACCTCCAGCGTCGCATCGAGCGCAGTCGTCGGCTCGTCGGCGATCAGCAGCGCCGGTTCCATCATCAGCGCCATGGCGATGGCGATGCGCTGCTTCATGCCGCCGGAGAACTCGTGCGGAAACTGCGTCAGCCGGCTTTCCGGATCGGGAATGCGAACCTTGCGCAGCATTGCGACCGAGCGCGCATCCTTGTCCCGCTTCGACAGGTTCGAGCGATACTGGATGTCGCGCATCTGGCGCCCCACTGAAAGCACCGGGTTGAGCGCACCCATCGGGTCCTGGAACACGGTGGCGATCCTGAGGCCGCGCAAGCCGCGCATCGCGGTGGGGTCGAGCCGGGCAAGGTCCTTGTCGCCCTCGAAGATGATCTCGCCCGATGTGATTTCACCATTGTCGGCGAGCAGGCCGAGAATGGCGTTGATGAGCGTCGATTTCCCGCAGCCGGATTCGCCGACCACGCCGACGCTGCGGTTGGCCGGCACGGAAAAGCTCACCTGCTTCAGCGCCTCCAGTGGCCCACTCTCGGTGTGGAAGGCGACGCTCAGATTCTTGACCTCGAGAACCGTCATGAGCGCCCCTTCAGCCGGGGATCGAAGAGGTCGCGCAGCGTCTCGCCGAAGAAGGTGAAACCGAGTGTCGTCAGCACGATCGGCAGGCCGCCGGCAATCACGATCCAGTAGGAATCGCGAATGTTGGCGAAGCCGTCATTGAGGATCGCGCCCCAGCTCGGCGTCGGCGGCCGCACGCCGAGCCCGAGAAAGCTCATGCCGGCCTCGATCGCCACCACCACGGGAATGTCCATCGATATCAAGATCAGGATCGGGCCGATGATGTTGGGCAGGATGTGGACGCGCAGGATGCGGCCCGCACTGGCGCCCATCGAGCGCGCCGCCATGACATGTTCGGCTGATTTGAGCACCAGCGTCTGGGTTCTGATGATGCGGGCATAGCCCGGAACATTGACCAGCATCACCACCAGCACCACCGCGTAGAGCGAGGGGCCGAACAGGGTGACCAGCGTCAGCGCCAGCATGACGGTGGGAAAGCTCTTCACGGCGTCGAAGATCAGCAGCAGCACATTGTCGAGCCAGCGCGGCCCATAGCCTGCGATCAGCCCCAGAACCACGCCGACAACCAGCGACACCGCTGTCGCGCCCAGCGCGATCAAAAGCGCGACGCGCCCGCCATAGAGCACCCGGGTGAGAAGATCGCGGCCGAGATGGTCGGTGCCGAGCAGGTGCAGGAGGCTCGGCGAAGCGAAACGTTCGGCCGGCGATATCTTGCTCGGCGCATAGCTGGTCAGGCCGCTGGCGAACACCGCCGACAGCTCCACCACCGTCACCAGCGTCAGGCCGATGGCGCCCAGCGGTTCGCGCATGATGCGGCGCACGGTGCGCCATATCATGCCGAGACGGAAGCTGCGGGATGGCAGCTCAGTTGAAACTTGATCTGACACGGGGATCCAATAGGCCGACCAGGATGTCGGCCGCTACGTTGACGAGGACGAAGAAGACCGTGGTAACCAGCACGGCTCCGGAGACGATTGGATAGTTGCGCACCGAGATCGCCTCATAGACCAGCTTGCCGATGCCGGGACGGGCGAAGACGATTTCGGCGAAGACGGAAGACGACAGCATGTGGCCGATGCCGACGCCGAGCAAGGTGATGGTCGGCAGCACGGCGATGCGCAGCGCATAGGTGTAGACGATCCGGTGCTCGGTCAGGCCGAAGGCGCGCGCCGTGCGGATATGGCTGGCCTCCAGCGTCTCCAGCATCGAGGCGCGCACCATGCGCGAGATATAGCCGATCCAGCCAAGGCCGACCGCCAGAGACGGCAGGATGAGGTGCTGAAGCCGGCTGGCGAGGTCGCCCGGTTCGCCGGCGCCGATCGCCGGAAGCCATTGCAGGGCGACCGCAAACACCAGCAGCGAATAGATGGCGACGACGAAGGATGGCACGGCGATCATCGCCACCGACAGGACCCCGATCACCTGGTCGACAAAGCCGCCGCGCCGCACCGCTGCGATGCAGCCAAGCGGGATGCCCAGCGCCACCGACCACGTGATGCCGCCGACCACCAGCGCCAGCGTGAACGGAAGCTGCTCCATCACCACGTCCAGGACCGGCCGGTTCGACAGAACCTCGGTGCCGAGATCGCCATGCAAGGCAGAGCCGTAGAAGTTCACGAATTGCCGCCAGACAGGTTGATCCAAGCCCATACGCTCGCGCAGCGCCTCCTTCATCTCCAGCGTCGCGCGTGGCCCCAGCGCGACGGAGGCCGGGTCTCCGGGAATGAGGTAGACCATGGCGAACATCATCATCATGGCGACGCTGATGATGATGGCGCCAAGCCACAGACGCTTGAGGGCGTAGCGGATCATTTCCAGTACCTGTCGGACGGTCTTTGGCGGGAACGAGCCCCGCCCGCCGATGTCATGCCGGTTTGAAGTCGGTGAACACGGGTTCGCCGTTCGGCTTCAGGCCGGCCACAAGCGTGTCTCGATTCATGATGCCGGTGACCTCATGCGTCAGGAAAACGTAATTGCCGTTCTCCTCCATCAGGTCCTGAAGCTTCTTGTAGATGACATCGCGCTTTGCCGGGTCGAGCTCGACCATGCCCTCGGCGTTGAGCTTGTCGAATTCCTCGCTGGAAAAACGCTCCCAGTTCCAGACGCCGATCTGGTCGCGGGTGAACCAGGCGGTGGCCCAGCTCGGGTCCGGCTGCATGGAGAAGCGGCTGATGATCATCTGCAGCTTCTTGTAGTAGTCGCCTTCCTTGGCGCCAAGCGTCCAGAAGGTGCCGCTGTCGTTCTGCTTGATCTCCACAGTGAGACCGACATCCTGCAGGTTCGACTGCACGACCTGCGCCGCGGTCAGCCGCTCGGTCTTGTTGAGGATGTCGAGCGTGATCGTGGTGCCGGCCAGCCCCTCCTTGGCGATCATGTCGCGGGCGCGGTCCGGATCGAAATCGAAGAGGTTCTTCTCGCGATGGCCAGGCAGGCCGGGCGCGATGATGCCGGTGGCCGTGGCGGCCGCACCGAAATAGGCAGCGTCGACCACCGCCTTGCGATCCACCGCGTACTGAACCGCGCGGCGCATGTTCGGATTGTCGAAAGGGGCGACATCCTGGTTCATGCCGAGCCAGACAAAGGCCAGCGAAGGCTTCTCGACGACGGTCGTCTTTGGCGGCGGTGTCTGCTTCAGCCGCGAGATCGAGGAGACCGCGGTCCAGGTGTAGTCGAGGTCGCCGGCCTCATAGCCAAGTTCGGCGGTCTTCTCATCCTCGATCGGATGGATGTGGATTTCCGCGAAGGCGCCCTGCTCGTACTTCCAGTCGGGATTGCGGACCAGCACCGTGCGCTGCTTGGGCAGCCATTCCTTCAGGATGTAGGGGCCCGACTGGGCCACCGGCTTGACGCCCATCTTGCCACCGAGTTCGGTGATGGCGCGCTTCGACAGGATGGTGCCGGACGGCGTCGGCAAGGTCGACGTCCACAGCGGCGCGAAGGCCTGCTTCAGGTGGATCAGCCCCGACAGCTTGTCCTTGACCTCGACCTCCTTGAGCGTTGCCCAGTCGCCGGAATAGGGGCTCTTGTTGGCGGGGTCGGCGATGCGTTCGATCGAAAACTTGACGTCTTCGGCCGTCATCTGGCCGTAGCCATCGGTGAAGCCGATATTGTCGCGCAGCTGGAAGGAGACGGTCAGCGGATCGAGCTGCTTGATCGTTTCCGCCGCCATGGGCCGCCAGCTCCAGCTATCGCCCGGCGTGGTGACGACGAGGCCGGCGAAGATGACGCTGGTGATGTCGCCTTCAGGCGCCGCCAGCCGGAAGCAAGGGTCGAGCGTCTGGATGTCGGCGTAGGATCGCACCTTGAGGATCGGCCCGTCGCTCGACCAGGAAACTTTTGGATTGACCATTGAGGCGAGGCCGAAAGCGCCGGCTCCGGCGAGCAAGCTGCGGCGCGAAATCCTGGTGTCGGCTAGAATGGACATGCTCTACCCCTCTGCTGTTTTCGTTGTCTTGTTTTTCAGGCCGCGGGCCATTCTCCAAGCCGGGCCGAATGTACCGGTCCGCTAAAACTGCTAATAATAGACATCTATGTCTAGCGAAAATTTTGCCGGCATGTCCGAATCTTGGATACGGACGATCTTGCGGGAAATCTTGATATCCGATCCGACCCCGCCGCTGCGTCGGCATAGGCAAGCGGCTAAGCGCGAAATGTGATCGCGCACACGGTGCGGCCTGGCCCGCCATTCGGTGGGGCCTGGATCAAGAGCTGGAGCGGAGACGCGCTCTCCGCTACCTTCACTTCCAGATTTCGGCCGCCAGGCGCACGAAATTGCCGCCCAGGACGTTGCGCACGGTCTGCTCGGACTGGCCGCGGCGCAGAAGCACATCGGTCAGTTCGCGCATCTGGCCGGGAGCCGCGTAGGTCGTCGCCCCTTCCGGATATTCGCTCTTGGGCCAGAATTGCGGATTGTCGGAAATGATGCGGTCGATGCCTTTGACATCAACCGGAAAGGCGTAGTCCAGTCCGATGCCGACATGATTTGGGCCAGCTAGGTCGACGAGATATTCGATGTGGTCAGCCAGCCTGTCCGAGTCCGTGCGTCCCTCTCCCAGGAAACGATTGAGCCCGACAATCGCGACGATGCCGCCGGTGCGCGCGCAGGCCTTTATCTGCTCGTCGGTGATGTTGCGGCCATGGCCGCACAGGGCCTTGGCGTTGGAGTGCGAGAAGATGACAGGGCGGTTCGAGTATTCCATCACCTCCATCGAGGTGCGGTAGCCGGTGTGGGTGACGTCGACGAACATGCCGAGACGGTTCATCTCGTCGATGACCTGGCGGCCGAACGCCGTCAGGCCGGTCTCGACATCGTGGCAACCGCCGCCGGCGAGGTTGTTCCTGTTGTAGGCGAACAGGATCTGGCGCACGCCCAGATGGTGATAGAACTCCACCATCTCGATGCGGCCGTCGAGTGCGTTCATGCCCTCGATATCGAAGGTGATCGCCAGTTTTCCTTCGAGCTTGGCCTTGCGGATTTCCGTGACGGAGGAGACCAGCGTGTAGTGCTCGGGATTGGCAAGGATCCAGTGACGGAAATTTGCGAGCGTCCGCACTGTCTGCTCCCAGGGCAACAGGTCGAAGCCGACATCGATCGACAGATAGTCGATGCCGGCGTCGCGCCAGATCTGCAGATTGTTCAGGTCCGCAGCCGGATCCGGCATGAAGCCGGAATGCGCGTCCCATATGATTTCACTGTCGAAAATGGCCTTGGCGGCAGTCGAAACGCTCACTTTTTCCTCACTCTCTCGCAACGCCAACACGACGGAAGGCCGGATCAAGCGGCGTTCCGGACGTGTGATCCAGATGCAGTGCGCATCAAGTATCAGGCCACAGACACATGTGTCTAGACAGCTCCGAACGGGCCTGTATGGTCGCCGTCGCTGCATGTCGCTCCGACCGAACCATCGGCAAAAGGGAGAACAAAGATGAGCTCAAACGGAAGCCATGGCGGGAGCGATAGCAGGCATATCGCCGTGATCGGCTGCGGCATTATCGGCTGCAGCGCGGCTTTCCATTTGCTGCGGTCCGGCGTGCGCCGGGTGACGGTCATCGATGCCGGCCAGCCGGGTGCCGCAACCACAAGCGCTGGTGCTGGCTTCGTCTCCCATTGGTCCGCCGGCATGATCCCGCTTGGCGAAGAGGGCCTTCAGCTGCAGCAATATGGCCTCGATTTCTATCGCAGGCTGCACGAGGTCGGCGTCGAGATCGGTTATCGGCCGAACGGCACCTTGATCATGGCGCTGACCGAGGACGGGCGAGAACGCTTCGTCCGACCGGTGCTGGACTCACCCTATGCCCCACCGGAAATGCAGGATTTGAACGCCGCGCAGATTGGCCAGAAGATGCAGGGCCTCATCGATCCGGCGCGGGTCCATTCGGCGGCCTACAATCCGCATGGCATCCAGCTCGACACCAAGCTGGCAATGGGTGTGCTGACCGGCCAGATCAGCGAGTTGGGCGGCGTTTTTCGCAGCGGCACACGCGTGACGGCCGTCCATGATGCAGGCGATCGGGTGACCATCGAGACCGATCAGGGCAGCCTTGAGGCTGACGGCGTGATCGTTGCCGCCGGCGCATGGAACAACCAGGTCATATCGGGCCTCGGCTGGAAGTTGCCGCTGCTGCGCGTCGTCGCGACGCGCATCGTCACCGACGATCGCGGGCTGCCGTCGACCATTCCCACCGTCCAGTGCCGCGAATTGCGGCTGTGGCTGCGCGAAACATTCGGCGCCGTCATGTGGGGAACCGGCCGGCATTACAAACCTCTCTACAAGACCGACGACAACGAGATCGAACCTGGCCAGCCGCACAATATCGAGCTGATGCGGGAGACCTCCGAGCAGGAGCTTGCCGAGTTGCAGACTGTGTTCCCGCCGCTGCGCGGTTCGACGATCGCGAGCTGGGCGCAAGGCGTGCCGTGCTACACGCCCGACAACGGCCTTGTCGTCGGCAAGGTGCCCGGCAGCGACAATGTCG
>NZ_RZTT01000144.1 GCF_003996995.1 Mesorhizobium sp. M7A.T.Ca.US.000.02.2.1
GGAATATTCCGATCCAGAAATTGTGGATACCGGCGTAGGTGAGCAAGGCCAGCCCGGCAAACGCGAAAGCCACGACCAAGCTGCCGCAGGCGATCGGAAAACGGGGTCCGATCCGGTCCGAAAGCTTGCCGACCGGTCCCGACAAAAGCGCGATCAATGCCGACAAGGGCAGGAAGATGAAGCCGACCTCGGCCGTGCTCAGATCCCAGCCGGCGATCAGCAGCATCGGCAGATAGAAAAGGTTGGCCGATAGCGCAAAATAGAGGAAGAATGTCGCCACATTGGCGCCGGCGAAAGCACCGACGCGAAACAGGCTGAGGTCGATCATAGGCTCGCGCTGCCGAAGCTCGAAGACGATGAAGACAGCCAGCAATACAACGCCTGCGGCAATGCTCGGCCCTGCCATGAGGCCCTCGCCGCTGGCGCTCATCGAGGTCAGCCCATAGGCAAGCGCGCCGAAGGCCAATGTCGCGAGCGCTGCACCACCGAGATCCAGGCTGCGTTTCTCCGTCGGCGTATCGGCAGGAACCTTGGCCAGCAGAAGCCAGATAGAGATCAAGCCCAGCGGCAGGTTGACGGCGAAGATCGCCCGCCAGATGCCGTCGCCGAAGGCCGACAGCACGAAACCGCCGAACACCGGGCCAAGTGCCGTGGTCAGCGCTGAAGCCGCCGCCCAGATCCCAATCGCGCGGCCGCGTTCTTTCTTCGGGTAGGCCTTGGCGATGATGGCGAGGCTGCCGGGCACCATGATTGCCGCACCGATGCCCTGCAATGCGCGAAATGCG
The DNA here is from genome assembly GCF_003996995.1 of Mesorhizobium sp. M7A.T.Ca.US.000.02.2.1. Classification (GTDB taxonomy): domain Bacteria; phylum Pseudomonadota; class Alphaproteobacteria; order Rhizobiales; family Rhizobiaceae; genus Mesorhizobium. The sequence continues at coordinate 786 of NZ_RZTT01000144.1, forward strand.
ATCAGCACAATGGCATTCGGCGCCAGCGCACAGGCCAGCGAAGCGACGATGAACAGCGCAATGCCGGCCACGAAGGCGCGGCGCAGACCGAATCGGTCGCCGGCGGCACCCCCGGCCAGGATCAGCGCCGACAGCGTCAATGCATAGGCATTGGAAATCCACTGCGCCTCGGCAAGGCTGGCGCCCAGGTTGACGCGAATCGCCGGTGTGGCGATGGCCAGGATCGAGCCGTCTATGAAGCCAAGCGCCGAGGCCAGAATTGCCGCGATCAGCACAAATCGCCGCTGCGACTGCGGACAAAACGTTCCATGCGTGACCGGGCTGGTCAGCGGGACCGCGGCAGCTTTGCTCGGTGAATGCATGAAACCTTGCTTAAACCCCTGGCGCATCGGCAACAACCGGCCAGTGGCTTGCAGTCATTGAAACCAGCCGTTTGGCCAGGGTTGCACCCTGACAGGGTGCAAATGGCACAGTCATGCCAGCCCCGTTACGTGCAGCCGGCGGGGATTTCGATGAGGCGGCCGCTTGAAAGCTCGGCTTCATCCTGATCATGCAGCTGGTCTATGCCGCCGCACTTCCCAGTTCACTGCTGCGCAAGGTTATCGGCTGAAGGTCCGCCGACAAACTCCACCGTGACACCCGGCGAAACCAGCTTGGCCAACTCCCGCGCATCCCAGTTGGTCAGGCGTACGCAGCCATGGCTTTCGGTTTTGCCGATCTTCGACGGATCCGGCGTGCCGTGGATGCCATAGGTCGGCTTGTCCAGGGCGATCCAGACCGAGCCGACGGGACCGTTCGGCCCAGGCGGAATGGTCAGGACCTTGTCGTTCTGGCCCTGCTTGAAATTGATGCTGGGATTGTAGGTGTAGTTCGGATCGAGCGCGACGCGCGACACCGTGTGAATGCCGGAGGGTGACGGCGTGTCCGAAGAGCCGATGGTTGCGGGATAGGCCGCGACCAGCCTGCCGCCGGCATCATAGGCGAAAACCTCTTTCTTGTCCTTGTCGGCGACGATGCGGGCCACCGGCGTCGAAACCAGTTTGCCGAAATTGGCGACCTTGATGGTCGTGCCGGGACGATTGAAATCGACGTCCGGGTTGAGCGCTTTGAGATAATTCTCATCCATGTGGAAGCGCTCTGCGAGCGCCTCGGTCACCGACGTATAACCCATGCGATCGAGTTGCGCCTTCTGGCTGTAGTCTTCCGGGATCGACGCGACATAGGGACCGGCCGCATCCTCCGCTGTGATCGTGTAGTTGGCGAAGGCATCGCCGCCGGATTGCGCAAGTGCCGCCTGGATGGCGACCGCGTCGGTCGATCGCATATTGGCGCCGGTGATCTGGTTGTAGGCGGCGAGCGCCTTGTCGACATTCGAACCGAAACGCCCGTCGATGACGCCAGGCGAAGCGCCACCCCGGTCGAGCAGCACCTGAAGGGCGGCGACATCCTGGCGCGCTCCCAGCGAAAGTGCCGGGGCAACAGTGGTCTTGCCCTCAGCCTTTGGCGGCAGTGCTGCCTGATCGGCTGACGTCGCCGGCTGGGCAGGGTCTATCGAGGCCTCGTTCAGCGGCTGGCGCTTGATAGTACCCGGCTTTGCCGGCTGCGGCGCGTCGGGATAATTGTCATCGTAGCTGCCATCGTCCTGCGGTGCCGGCGGATAGGCTTCGACGGCATTGTCCCCATAGGGATCGTACTCGTCCGCCGGCGGCGGGATAACGCGGCCTTCCTCTTCCAACTGCTGGCGGCGGAACCGCGCCATGTCTTCCGGATCGTCGAGATAGTAGCGGTCGTCGCCGTCGGGGGCGCGGCCCAGTTCGCGCAGTCGTGTCTCGCGGCGCAAGGCGCGGCGGTCGAGCCGGGTCTGCGGCGGCTGGATGGCGATGACCTTGCCGGTATCGGCATCGACGATCACGCGGTTGCCCCTGGCGTCGTAGTAGATGTCGAGATTGCCGTCCTGGGCGATAAGGATGCCACCGGTATCGGCGGCACGGACAATCGGTGGTGCGCTGTCCTGCGTCGGGGCTGCGATTGCATTGGCAGACAAAAGCCCGCCGGCAAGTACCGAAAGGGTGAAGATCGTACGCAGCATAGTGGCGAAACTCTCCGGTCCGTAATTGCCGCCGCCCGGCATTGTTCTCTGGCGAAGCCCCTCGTCAGCAAACCAGTTACCCACCATATGGTTCCAACATGAACCGGGCATGAAGATGGCGGTTTTCCAGCGCCTCGAGGAATATAGACTAGCTTGCGGCAAGTCCCAATTCCTTGCGCGCCTGTCTGGTCAGTTTCAGGGCTACAAGGCGATGGCTCTCGCGCAGATAGTCCTTCAGCGCAGCATCATCCATGCTCTGGCTTGTCCGACGCTGGATCCATGTCATGCCGCGCGAGGCAAGATAGGGCGCGGGCCGCAGGCCCGGCTGCTCCTTGAGCACATCATAGGCGATATCGGAACATTTGAAGGTGACGAAGAGCTGCTGGCCCTGATCCCAGCCGCCAACCGCGAAGACCTTGTTTCCGACCTTCCAGACATGGGCGCCGCCCCATTGGACAACGTGACTCGTCGCGGGCAGCGAGGCGCAGAAGCCGTTGTAGTCGTCCAGCGTCATCCCGCCCCCTTTTTTTGCGCACGTCGGCCAAAACTGGCCCCGGTTTTGGGAAAACGACATGCATATGACAAAGACCTAAAACGCCGCGCGTCCGGGAAGGACGCGCGGCGTAGGATCAGGCTGCCACTTCCGCCGCGACGATCGCCGGCTTCGAGCGGAAGTTCAGCCGGTCGGAACCGGCTGTCACCTTGACGGTCGAGCCGTCGAGGATGTCGCCGAGCAGGATCTTCTCCGCCAGCGGGTCCTGCAATTCCTTCTGCATCACCCGCTTCAGCGGCCGCGCGCCATAGGCCGGATCGTAGCCCTTGGCCGCCAGCCAGTCGACCGCCTCCTGGTCCAGCGACAGCGTGATCTTGCGGTCGACAAGCAGGCTCTCCAGCCGCTTGAGCTGGATCTCGACGATGCGGCCCATATCCTGCCGGCGCAGCCGGTGGAACAGGATCACCTCGTCGACGCGATTGAGGAACTCCGGCCGGAACGACGCCCTGACGACACCCATCACCTCGTCGCGAACCAGATCGACGTCCTGATCCTCGGTGAGATTGACGAGATATTCGGCGCCCAGGTTCGACGTCATGATGATCAGCGTGTTGCGGAAGTCGACCGTGCGGCCCTGCCCGTCGGTCAGGCGGCCGTCATCGAGCACCTGCAACAGCACGTTGAACACATCGGGATGCGCCTTCTCGATTTCGTCGAACAGCACGACCTGATAGGGCCGGCGCCGCACCGCTTCGGTCAACGCGCCGCCTTCCTCATAGCCGACATAGCCGGGAGGTGCGCCGATCAGCCGGGCGACCGAGTGCTTTTCCATGAACTCCGACATGTCGATGCGCACCATCGCGCCCTCGTCGTCGAACAGGAAGCTTGCAAGCGCCTTGGTCAGTTCGGTCTTGCCGACGCCCGTCGGCCCGAGGAACATGAACGAGCCGATCGGCCGGTTCGGGTCCTGCAGGCCCGCGCGAGCGCGCCGCACCGCTTTGGAAACAGCCTGCACCGCCTCGCCCTGGCCGACGACACGCTTGCCGATCTCGTCTTCCATGCGCAGCAGCTTGTCGCGCTCGCCCTGCAGCATCTTGTCGACCGGAATGCCGGTCCAGCGCGAGACGATATGGGCCACGTGATCCGGCGTGACCACCTCTTCGACCATGCCAGCCTTGCCGTCCTGGGTTTCGGCCTCCTTCAGCTTCTTTTCCAGTTCCGGGATCTTGCCATAGGCAAGCTCGCCGGCGCGCTGGAATTCACCCTTGCGCTGCGCAATGGCGAGCTCGTTGCGCGCCTCGTCAAGCTGCTTCTTCAGATCGGCGGCCAGCCCGAGCTTCTGCTTCTCGGCCTGCCATTTGGCGGTGATCTCGGTCGATTCCTCCTCGAGGCCGACGAGTTCCTTTTCCAGGCGGGCAAGCCGATCCTTCGAGGCGTCGTCCGTCTCGACCTTGAGCGCCTCGCGTTCGATCTTGAGCTGCATGATGCGGCGATCGATCTCGTCCAGCGCCTCGGGCTTGGAATCGACCTGCATGCGCAGCCGCGATGCGGCTTCGTCGACCAGATCGATCGCCTTGTCCGGCAGGAAGCGATCGGCGATGTAGCGGTTGGACAGCGTCGCCGCCGCCACCAGCGCCGAATCCGAAATGCGCACCTTGTGGTGCTGCTCGTACTTCTCCTTCAGGCCGCGCAGGATCGAGACGGTGTCTTCCACCGTCGGCTCGTCGACGAACACCGGCTGGAAGCGGCGGGCAAGCGCTGCATCCTTCTCGACATGCTTGCGATACTCATCAAGCGTGGTGGCGCCGACGCAGTGCAGCTCGCCGCGCGCCAGCGCCGGCTTCAGAAGGTTCGACGCATCCATGGCGCCATCCGCCTTGCCGGCACCGACCAGGGTGTGCATCTCATCGATGAACAGGATGATGTTGCCGCTGGCCGAGGTGACTTCGGAGAGCACGGCCTTCAGCCGCTCCTCGAACTCGCCGCGATATTTGGCGCCGGCAATCAGCGCGCCCATGTCGAGCGCCATCAATTGCTTATCCTTCAGCGATTCCGGCACGTCGCCATTGACGATGCGCAGCGCCAGGCCTTCGGCGATCGCCGTCTTGCCGACGCCCGGTTCGCCGATCAGCACCGGATTGTTCTTGGTGCGGCGCGACAGCACCTGAATGGTGCGGCGGATCTCGTCGTCACGGCCGATCACGGGGTCCAGCTTGCCGGCACGGGCATCCGCAGTCAGGTCGCGCGCGTATTTCTTCAGCGCGTCGTAGCCCTGTTCGGCACTCGCCGAATCGGCGGTGCGGCCCTTGCGGACGTCATTGATGACCTGGTTGAGCGCCTGCGGGGTGACGCCGGCCTTGGCCAGTATGTCGGCGGTCTTGGCCGACTTCTCCATGGCCAGCGCCTGCAAGAGCCGCTCCACCGTGACAAAGCTGTCGCCGGCTTTCTTGGCCAGTTCCTCGGCGGTCGAAAACGCTTTTGCCAGCGGCTGGGCCAGATAGAGCTGGCCATTGCCGCCCTCGACCTTGGGCATCGCTTCGAGCGCCGTCTCGACGCCAAGCTTGACGTCGCGAACGTTGCCGCCGGCGCGTTCGATCAGCGACGCGGCCAGGCCCTCATCGTCGTCGACGAGCACTTTCAGGATATGCTCAGGGGTGAATTGCTGATGGTTGCGGGAAAGCGCCATAGTCTGCGCGGACTGGATAAAACCGCGCACGCGCTCTGAGTATTTCTCAAGGTTCATATCTGTCTCCTTCCATCACCGGCCCGCTTTGCGGCACCGGATCCGATTGCGGTGACGGACCCGCCCATTCGAGCCGGGTCCAGTTGAGGCTGATATGGTGCACAAGCTCCGAACCCTCAAGACGACTCGATATCGGCAACTTCATAATATTGCACGGCCGCGCAAACGAACGGCGGAGATTTCTCTCCGCCGTTCAATGCCTTGAAATGCCGTTCGATCAGTTGTCGATATCGACATTGACCGGTTGGGCGTTGCCGCTGTCGACCGGGGCCGCAGCCGCCTCGCCGGCGTTGGCCACGGAATTGGCATTGTCACTACCGCCATCAACCTGATCGGCGTTGACGCGCGGGCGGCGCGGCCGCCTCGGACGACGGGCAGCACCGCTTTCGGCGGCCGCCTCGTTGAGTTCGGCCTGGGCCGCAAGGCCTGCCGGCGAAAGATTCTCGAACGACGGAGCCGGTTCGGCCGCAGCAACGGATTCGGTCGGCGCGGCGGCTTCGGCCTCGCTCGGAGCCTCGTTGCGCTGGGGCTGGCCAGCTTGCTCGGCGGACGATGCATAGTCGCGCTGGCCGTTCTGGCCGTAACCGCCATTGGGGCGACGATCGCGATGGCGCCCGCCATTGTTGTCGCGGCCACCATTGTTGCGCCCGCCATTATTATCACGGGCCTCGCGGCCACCTTCCCGGTTGAGCGCAACCTCGGCCGGCGTCCCTTCGATGACCGGCTGCGGGCCGGCGCCATGGTTGATCACGGGGATCTGGGGATCGGAAACAGTGTTGCTGTTGTTGCCGCCATTGTCGAAATCGTCGCGGTCCTCGTCGCCGTCATCGTCGAAATCATCGCGATTCTGCTGCGCGTTCTGGATCGGCATCTGCGCCTGTGCGGCCGCGATGATGCGATTGTAGTGCTCGGCGTGCTGGAGATAGTTCTCCGCCATGACCCGGTCGCCGGAGCTGTGAGAATCGCGGGCAAGGGTGGCGTACTTTTCGGCGATCTGCTGAGCCGAACCGCGGATCTTCACATCCGGGCCATTGCTCTCGTAGTTGCGCGTCAGGGGATTAGGCCCCTTGCGGTTGTTGTTGTTATTGTTGTTGTTATTGTTACCACCGCCGCCGCCATTATTATTGCGACCGCGCATGCGCCTGTTCTGCTGTTGTGGCCTCATCAAACTCTCTTCATTTTGAAATTTTCGAAAAACTCTTCACGAACGGAGGCGCTCATGCAGCCAGCCGTTTCGTCTCTTCACCGGCGTTCGCCCGCATCGATTGCGTTGGCGCCACGTGCCATCCTGTTCCGGTTACATCACTTGCCGGACGATTCCCGCACGAAGCTTGGGCATCGTTTGCGCAAGAAGGCAGCTATTTCCAAGGAAAACCGAATCGCTAAGAGCACTGCCTGCTTCGTCTCATCCGGTTAAGGCGACCCTAGCCGCATTCCCCGGCATTGCCAAGCGCTTTTTTGCACTGCGTCAAGGCTTTATCCTTTCAAAGACAATAACCCTGTCGTTTCCGCCGAGGTCACGAAAAGCACCGCCCGACACGTAGCCGGCTGCAGCGAATATCTCGCAGACCTCGTTGCGTTGCGTATGGCCGATCTCGACCGCAATCCTGCCTTCAGTTTCCAAAAACCTTGCCGCTTCCGCAGCGATGGTTCTGTAGGGGTTCAGACCGTCCGCGCCGCCATCCAGGGCCAGGCGCGGGTCGAAATTGCGGACTTCGTCCTGCAGATTTCCAATGTCTTCGGTGGTTATATAGGGAGGGTTTGCGGCGATTACATGGTACCGGCCGAAAACTTTTTCGAACCAGTCCGACTGCAGCGCCGTGAACCGGTCTGCAAGACCCAGTTTCCCGGCATTACTGGCCGCCGTCGCCAGCGCACCTGCGGACAGATCGACGCCCGTGGCGTTAGCCGTCGGCACGACGCTGAGCAGCGCCAGCGCAATGGCGCCGGTGCCGGTGCCAAGATCGAGGATGCGACACCTGCCTTCCCGCGCCGCAACTGCCTTGACGAAGGGCAATATCGCCTCGACCAGCGTTTCGGTATCCGGCCGCGGCTCCAGCGTTTCCGGCGACAGCGACAGGCGCAAACCGTAGAATTCACGATAGCCGAGGATGCGATGCACCGGTTCGCCGCCAGCGCGGCGTCTCAGGGCGGCATCGATTTCGGCAACAATGCCGGCGCCGAGCCTGCGTTCAGGGTCCGCAATGGCTTGCGTGCGCGTCGTGCCCGAAAAATGCTCGACGATCAGCCGCGCATCGAGCGCCGGGTCGTCGACAGTGGTGCCAAGCCGGGCCCGCGCTTCCCGCAACAGCGGGCCGAGTGCGTCGGGCAGGTCAGTCATCGATGCCGATGTCGGCGAGCAATTTCGACTGGTGATCGGCAATCAGCGCGTTGATGATCTCGTCGAGTTCGCCCATCATCACCCGGTCGAGCTTGTAGAGCGTCAAATTGATGCGATGGTCGGTGACGCGGCCTTGCGGGAAATTATAGGTTCGGATGCGCTCCGAGCGGTCACCGGAACCGACCTGCGACTTGCGCGATTCGGAACGCTCCTCGTCGGCCTTGCCGCGCTCCAGATCATAGAGCCGGGCACGCAGGATCTGCATGGCCTTGGCGCGGTTCTGATGCTGCGATTTCTCCGCCTGCACGACCATGATGCCAGTCGGCAGATGGGTGATGCGGACGGCCGAATCGGTGGTGTTGACGTGCTGGCCGCCCGAACCCGAGGCGCGCATCGTGTCGATGCGGATGTCTTCGGCCCTGATGTCGATGTCGACCTCTTCGGCTTCGGGCAGCACCGCGACGGTTGCGGCCGAGGTGTGAATGCGCCCGCTGGCCTCCGTTGCCGGCACACGCTGCACGCGGTGCACGCCGGATTCGAATTTCAGATGCGCAAAGACGCCTTTGCCCGACACGGTGGCGATGATTTCCTTGAAGCCGCCGGCGTCGCCATCGCTGGCCGAGGCGGTTTCGAAACGCCAGCCGCGTTCGGCGGCGTAGCGCTCATACATGCGAAACAGGTCGCCGGCGAACAGCGCGGCCTCGTCACCGCCGGTGCCGGCGCGGATTTCGAGAATGGCGTTCTTGTCGTCGGCGGCATCCCTGGGCAACAGCAGGATCTGGATATCCTTCTGCAACGCCTCGATGCGCTCCTCGATCTCCGGCAGCTCGGCCTCGGCGAGCGCCCGCATCTCGGCATCGGTGCCCTTGTCGGCAAGCATGGCTTCCAGATCGGCCTGTTCACGCTCGGCCAGGCGCAGTGCCCTGACCTTGGCGACCATATCCTGGATTTCGGCATATTCGGACGCCATGCGCACATAGGCATCCGGCGCCGGACCAGCCGACATCTGCGCTTCGAGCATCTCGAAACGCTTGACGACTTGATCCATACGATCGCGGGGCAAATTGACCATGATGAGGCTGCTACAATGGGATCGAACGGTCGTCGGCAAAGGCCTGCAGCAGCGCCCGCATCGGCAAGCCCTGTGCCGGAGCCATCAGATTGTCGTCGAAAAACGCCTTCAACTCGTCCAGCGGCAGTTCCGTCAGCATCGCCTTGACCGGACCGATCGAGGCCGGCGACATCGAGATCGAACGGAAACCGAGGCCGATCAGCGCCATCGCCGAGATCGGCTTGCCGGCGAGTTCGCCGCACAGCGTCACCGGCGTATTGTTGCGGACGCCGGCATCGGCGATCTGCTTGAGCACACGCAGGAACGGCGCCGACAGCGTGTCGAAGCGGTTTGCCAATTGCGTGTTGCCACGGTCGACGGCCATGACGAACTGGAACAGGTCGTTCGAACCGACCGAGACGAAATCGACCGCCTTCATCAATTCATCGAGCTGGAACAATAGCGACGGAACTTCCAACATCGCGCCCAGCTTCAGGCTGGTCGGCAAATGATGGGCAAAGCGCGACAAATGCCGCACCTCGCGATCGATGATCTCGCGTGCCTGGGCGATCTCGCCCAGCTCGGTCACCATCGGCAGCATCAGCTTCAATTCGCGGCCGCCGCTGGCCTTGAGCAAAGCGCGGATCTGGGTGCGCAACAACCCCGGCCGGTCAAGCGTCAGGCGAATCGCCCGCCAGCCAAGCGCCGGGTTCTCTTCCTGGATCGCACCCTTGAAATAGGGCAGCACCTTGTCGCCGCCAATGTCGATGGTGCGGAAAGTGACCGGCTTGCCGCGCGCCGCTTCGAGCACGTCGCGGTACAGCTTTTCCTGGGCTTCGGCCCGAGGAAATGTCGAGGCGACCATGAATTGAAGTTCGGTGCGGAACAGGCCGATACCGGCCGCACCCGCTTCGGCAAGCTGCGGCAGGTCGACGGCGAGACCGGCATTCATCAACAGGTCGACCTGGACACCGTCCCTGGTCGTCGACGGCTTCTTGCGCAGTTCGCGGTAGACCTCTTGCCGGCGCGCCCTGAAACGCACCTTTTCGGCATAGGCGGCTTCGAGATCGGGCTGCGGCCGCAAATGGATCACGCCCTCTTCGCCGTCGACGATGATGGCGTCGCCGTTTTCCGCCATGGAGACGGCGCCCTTCATCTGTCCGGCGACGGGAATGCCCATGGCGCGCGCGACAATGACGACGTGGCTGGTCGCGGCACCATCCTCGAGCACCAGCCCGCGCATCTTGTCCCTGGGATAGTCGAGCAGCTCGGCGGCCCCCATCGAACGGGCAACGATGATGGCGTCCTTCGGCAAGGATGCGGCGACATCTTCCGGCCCGCGCCCCATCAGCTGGCGCAGCAGGCGGTTGGCGAGGTCGTCGAAATCGCTCATCCGCTCGCGCAGATAGGGATCGGTCATGTGCAGCATGCGGGCGCGCATGTCGCTCTGCACCTTTTCCACCGCCGCTTCGGCCGTCAGGCCGTTGCGGATGGCCTCTTCCAGCCGCCGCACCCAGCCGCGATCGTTGGCGAACATGCGATAGGCTTCCAGCACCTGGCGATGCTCGCCTTCGAAGGCGACGTCGCGGCGCTCCAGCATGTCGTCGATGGACAGCCTGAGCGAGCTGAGTGAGGTCTCGAGCCGGCGGACCTCTTCCTCGCTGTCTTCGTTGAACAGATTGGTGACCACGATGCGCGGCTCGTGCAGCACGACATGGCCAAGCCCGACGCCCTCATTGAAGGACAGGCCGGTGAAGCTAACAGGGCGGCGCAGATCGAGTTCGAGGCCGGGCCGGGTCAGCCGCGCCAGATCGCCGGTGGCGATCATCTCGGCGATCACCATCGCCGTGGTTTCCAGCGCCTCGACCTCGTCGTCGCGGTAGTGGCGCATGGTTTTGTTCTGCACCACCAGCACGCCCAGCGTGCGCCCTGCCCGCAGCACCGGCACGCCGAGGAACGAGTTGTAGATCTCTTCCCCGGTCTCCGGCAGATAGGCAAAGGCAGGGTGTTCCTGCGCATTGGACAGGTTGAGCGGCCGCGCGCTGGCGGCAATCGTGCCGACCAGGCCTTGGCCCAGCCGCAACTGCGCCAAATGGACGGCGTTCGGGTTCAGACCTTCGGTAGCGTAGAGTTCGAGCACCGAATCGGCGCGCAGCACATAGAGCGAGCAGACTTCCGCGACCATGTTGGAGGCGATGTCGCGCACGATCCGGTCAAGCCGCTCCTGCGGCTCCAGCGGCTCCTGCATGAGCTCGCGGAGCCGTTTGAGCAAAACGCGCGGGCCACTGGCCTGATCACGCATCGCGGCTTCTTCTCCAATGGGCATTCTGCCCGCCGCAGTTTCCACCGCGACCGGCGCACACGCAACAACTCAAATCGTTCTCGCTACTGCTTATCCAGACCGTAGACGGAATGCAAAGTACGAACCGCAAGTTCCGTATACGGACCGTCGATCAGGATCGAAATCTTGATCTCGGAGGTCGTGATGGCGCGGATGTTGATCGATTTGTCGGCCAGCGCCTTGAAAGCGGTGGCGGCGACGCCGGCATGGCTCCTCATGCCGATGCCGATGACCGAAACCTTCGACATGCCGGCTTCCGACTGCACGACATCGTAGCCGATCGACGCCTTGAGGCGTTCAAGCACGGCCAGCGCCTTGTCGACATCGCCCGACGGCACGGTGAAGGTCATGTCGGTGAACTTGCCATCCTCGGAAATGTTCTGGACGATCATGTCGACATTGATGTTGGCCTCGGCCAGCGGCCCGAAGATGCCGGCGGCAACGCCCGGCCGGTCGCCGACCCGGCGCAGCGAAATCTGCGCTTCATCCTTGGCGTAGGCAATTCCGGTGACGACCTGCTGTTCCACGATCTCTTCCTCGTCGCAAATGAGCGTTCCGGGCGGATTGAGCAAATCCCCCATTCCGGGCGCGTCGGGATCGTCGAAGGACGACCGCACGAAGGTACGCACCCTGTGCACCATGGCAAGCTCGACCGAACGCACCTGCAGAACCTTGGCGCCGAGCGAAGCCATTTCAAGCATTTCCTCGAACGATATCTTGGCCAGCCGCCGCGCCTTGGGCTCGATGCGCGGATCGGTGGTGTAGACCCCGTCGACGTCGGTGTAGATGTCGCAGCGATCAGCCTTGACCGCCGCGGCGATGGCGACGGCACTGGTGTCGGAGCCGCCGCGGCCGAGCGTGGCGATACGATTGTCCGGGCCGATGCCCTGGAACCCGGCGATCACCGCCACCTGGCCCTCGCCGAAGCGCTTGATCAGGAACGCGCCGTCGATATCGAGGATGCGCGCCGCTCCATGCGCATTGTCGGTCTTGATCGGGATCTGCCAGCCCTGCCAGGAGCGGGCGTGCACGCCCATGTTCTGCAAGGTGATGGCCAGAAGGCCGGCCGTGACCTGCTCGCCGGAAGCGACGACCGCATCATATTCGCGTGCGTCATGCATCGGCGAGGCCTCACGCGTCCACCCGACCAGTTCATTGGTTTTCCCGGCCATCGCCGAAACGACCACCGCCACCTCATGGCCGGCGTCGACCTCGCGTTTGACGTGACGCGCCACGTTGCGGATGCGGGCGATGTCGGCGACCGAGGTTCCGCCGAATTTCATCACGATGCGCGCCATGGGAGCGAGATGCCTTTGCCTGAAGCCGGATCCCGGCCAAAAGCCGGAATCCCGAAAAG
>NZ_RZTT01000145.1 GCF_003996995.1 Mesorhizobium sp. M7A.T.Ca.US.000.02.2.1
ATCTGAGGCTGTCGGCAGCCCACGCCACGGCGGGGCCTATCCAGCTCGCCGATGTCGCCGCCACCGCCCAGGTCAAGGATGGTCTGTCCGTCTTCGACATCTCCGATGCCTCGGCCTTCGGCGGCAACATCCAGACCAGCCTTCGCTTCGATCGCAAGCCGGAGGGCTCGCAGGTCGAAATCCGCCTTCTGGCGTCCGACATCGACGGCGGTGCTTTCGGTACGGCGGCAGGGATGACGCGGCTGGTGCCGGTCGGCACGGGCACCGTCTCGGTGATCCTCAAGGGGCCGGGCAGAACCTGGGATTCCATCTTCGACAATGCCGACGGCTCGGTCTCGGCGACCTTCGGGCCGGGTGCGTTGAGCAAGCTCAACCTGCCGGCCTTCCTCAAACATACCGAACAGGGCGGCTTCTTCGCGCTCGACGATGTCTCTGACGGAACATTGCCGATCGACGGTGCCGAGATCAAGGCCACCATTTCGAAGGGCGTGGCGCGGATCGACAAGGCCGAGGCCAATTCAGCGAAGTACAAGATCTGGCTGTCCGGCATCGCGTCCTACGCCGGGCGCGGACTGGCCTTGTCCGGCGGCGTCATTCAGCCTGACCAGGCGGCAACGCAGGCCAACGGCCAGCAAGGTCCCAACCAGTCATCATTCTTCGTCGGCGGAACCTGGAGCACGCCGTTCATTTCCCCGATCAGCCGCGGCGTTTCGGGGGAATAGGCCGCCACCGCGCCTTCTGTCTTTCACCCGCGCTGCGCCACCTGCTCGTCGAGCTGGCGCTGCACCTCACGCCGCTTGTTGGCAAGCGAGGCGATGATGACGCCCATCGCCACGACGGCGATCAAAATGGTACAGGCGGCGTTGATTTCCGGCGTCACGCCGAGGCGAACCTGGCTGTAGATCTTCATCGGCAGCGTCGTCGCGCCCGGCCCGGAGGTGAAGCTTGCGATAACCAGATCGTCGAGCGAAAGCGTGAAAGCCAGCATCCAGCCGGAGACGATCGCCGGCATGATGACCGGCAGTGTGATCTGGAAGAAGGTCTTCACCGGCGTTGCGCCAAGATCCATCGCGGCTTCTTCCAGCGAGCGGTCGAAGGTCATGAGGCGCGACTGCACGACCACGGCGACGAAGCACATGGTCAGCGTGATATGGGCGAGCGTCACGGTGAGAAAGCCACGGTCGAGCCCGACCGCGACGAAGAGCAGCAGCAGCGACAGGCCGGTGATCACTTCCGGCATGACCAGCGGCGCAAAGACCATGCCGGAGAACAGCACCCTGCCCTTGAAGCGCGTATAGCGGGTCAAGGTGAGTGCCGCCAGCGTGCCGAGAACGGTCGCTACCGTGGCCGAGATCAGGCCAACGCGCGCCGTCACCCAGGTCGCGTCCATGAGGCCCTGATTGTGGAACAGCGAGACGTACCATTTGGTCGAGAAACCACCCCAGACCGTAACCAGTTTCGACTCGTTGAACGAGAAGACGATGAGCAGCACGATCGGCAGATAGAGAAAGGCAAAGCCAAGCACGATCGAAGTGATGTTGAAGCGGCTCCAGGTGGCGTTCATGAGGTCACCTATCCATTTCCTGAGCGCGCGCCTGGGCCCGCTGGAAGAGCATGATCGGCACGATCAGCAGCAACAGCAGGATGACGGCAACGGCCGACGATACCGGCCAGTCGCGATTGGCGAAGAACTCGTTCCACAACGTCTTGCCGATCATCAGCGTCTGCGAGCCGCCGAGCAGATCGGGAATGACGAACTCGCCGACGGCCGGAATGAACACCAGCAGACAGCCGGCGATGACGCCGGGCAGCGACAGCGGGAAGGTGATCTTCCAGAACGCACTTGTCGGCGGACAGCCGAGATCCTTGGCTGCCTCGATCAGCGAATAGTCCATCTTCTCAAGCGCGGAATAGAGCGGTAACACCATGAACGGCAGGTAGGAATAGACGATGCCTATGAAGATCGCCGTATAGGTGTTGAGGATGATCAGCGGCTGGTGGATGACGCCGGTGGCGAGCAGCAGCTGATTGAGCAGCCCTTCGGGCTTGAGAATGCCGATCCAGGCATAGACGCGGATCAGGAACGAGGTCCAGAACGGCAGGATCACCAGCATCAGCAAGGTCGGGCGGATCGTCGCCGGCGCGCGAGCCATGCCGTACGCGATGGGATAGCCGACAAGCAATGTCAGGACCGTCGAGATCGCGGCGATGATGACGCTGGTCACATAGGCGTTGAAGTAGAGCGCGTCCTGCGTCAGCCAGGTGTAATTGTCGAGGCTGAGTTGCTTCAACTGAGCCAGGAACCCGGAAATGCCGCCGCTGAAATCGAGCGCCGGCGTATAGGGCGGAATGGCGATTGCCGTCTGCGACAGCGAGATCTTGAAGACGATGACGAACGGAATGAGGAAGAAAAACAGCAGCCAGACATAGGGGATGATGATGACCAGTCGGCCAACGAAGGCAGCACCCAGCCTGGCAACGATGGATTTGCCGGCATTGGATGCCGGAGAGGCTGATGAGGTGGTGACGGCGGCGCTCGACATGGTCGCCCCTACCGCGTCAGCACGACGCCGGCATCGGGCCGGAAGGAAACCCAGGCGCGGTCGTTCCAGCTCAACGGATCCTCGGTGATGCGGGCCGCGTTCATGGTGCTCGCGCGCACCACCTGGCCGTCGTCCAGCCTGACATGGTAGACGGTCATGTCGCCGAGATAGGCGATGTCGTAGACCTCCCCCTCGATGGCGTTGACCGCCTCGGCCGGCTTTTTCGACGACACCTTGATCTTTTCGGGCCTGATGGCGAAGGTGACGGCCGTCCCGGCGCCGGCGGTGCCGGCATTGTCGGTGCGGATGGTGAGGCCGTTGCCGGCATCGATGCTGGCGCTGCCGGCCTCGCCACGCGCGATCTTGCCCTCGAACATGTTCACATTGCCGACGAAGCCGGCGACGAAGCGCGATCCCGGCGCCTCGTAGACTTCGGCCGGCGTTGCCACCTGCATCACCTCGCCCTTGTCGATGATGGCGATGCGATCGGCCATGGTCATCGCCTCTTCCTGGTCGTGGGTGACGACGACGAAGGTCAGGCCGAGGTTCTGCTGCAAATCCATCAGTTCGAACTGCGTCTCTTCGCGCAGCTTCTTGTCCAACGCGCCGAGCGGCTCGTCGAGCAGCAACACCTTCGGCCGCTTGGCGACCGAGCGGGCGAGCGCGACGCGCTGGCGCTGGCCGCCGGACAGTTGGTGCGGCTTGCGCTTGGCGAACTGCTCGAGTTTGACCAGCTTCAGCATCTCGGCAACGCGCGATGCGATTTCGGGCTTCGGCATGCCGTCCTGCTTGAGGCCGAAGGCGATGTTGTTCTCGACCGTCATATGCGGGAACAGCGCATAGGACTGGAACATCATGTTGACAGGCCGCCGGTACGGCGGGATGCCGCGCAGATCCTGGCCGTCAAGCAGAATGCGGCCGGCTGTCGGCTCCTCGAAGCCGGCGAGCATCCTGAGCAGCGTCGACTTTCCGCAACCGGAGGCGCCGAGCAGCGCGAAGAACTCGCGCTCGAAGATGGTCAGAGACAGATTGTTGACGGCGGTGAAGTCACCGAACTTCTTGGTGACGTTGTCGAACTGGATGTACGGCTTGGCATTCGGGTCGTTCCACGGTGCAAAATCCCTGCGGATGCTGCCAAGCGATTTCATATCCCACTCCGTCCTGATTTTCTCGCTTCATGCCCCAGGTAGAAACGGTCCCGGCAGGTGGCTGCCGGGACCGTGTCGGATTGCTTACTGGCCAGTGACGATCTTGGTCCAGGTGCGCGTGATGACACGCTGGGTCTTGGGATCGTATGGCGAGACGGTGTAGAGCTTCTTTATGGTCTCGGCATCGGGATAAACCGAAGGATCCTCCAACAATGCCTTGTCGACGAATTGCTGCGAAGCCTTGTTGCCGTTTGCGTAGAGCACGTAGTTCGACGACTTGGCGATAACTTCCGGCTTCATCATGTAGTTGATGAACTCGAGCGCCTCCGCCACATGCGGCGCGTCGGCAGGGATTGCCATCTGGTCGAACCACATCTGCGCGCCCTCCTTCGGCACGGAATAGCCGATTTCGACGCCCTGCTTGGCCTCGACCGCGCGGTTGCGGGCCTGGAACACGTCACCCGACCAGCCGACCGCCAGGCAGATATCACCGTTGGCGAGCGCGTTGATGTATTCGGAGGAATGGAACTTCCTGATGTAAGGCCGCACCTTGAGCAAGGTCTCCTCGGCCTTGGCGATATCATCGGGTGACGTGCTGTTCGGGTCGAGGTTGAGATATTTCAACGCCGCCGGGATGATATCTGCCGGCGAGTCCAGCACGTAGACGCCGCAGTCCTTCAATTTGGCCAGGCTATCGGGATTGAAGAAGACGTCCCAGCTGTCGATCTTGTCAGTGCCAAGCGCCGCCTGCACCTTCTTGATGTTGTAGCCGATGCCAACCGTGCCCCACATGTAGTTGACCGAGTATTCGTTGCCGGGGTCATATTTGGCGGTTCGCTCGGTAACCGTGTCCCACATGTTGGAAATGTTGGGCAGTTTCGACTTGTCGAGCTTCTGGAACACGCCGGCCTGGATCTGGCGCGCAAGGAAATTGCCGCTGGGCACGACGACGTCATAGCCGCTGCCGCCGGCAAGCAGCTTGGTCTCAAGGATTTCGTTGGAATCGAAGGTGTCATAGACGACCTTGATGCCGGTTTCCTTGGTGAAATCGTCGATGATCGAACTGTCGATGTAGTCCGACCAGTTGAAGACGTTGACGACACGATCCGCGGCGTGACCGCCGACGGTGAACAATGTCAGGAATGCCGAGGTTGCCGAAAGCCAGAGCGCTTTGCGGATCATGCTATTCTCCTTTGATGAGTGTTCCTTCACCGGCTCGTCGCGATATCAGCGCGACCGGCATTTTCTTCAGACTATTGAGCTTTCCAAGGGGCGACAAGCGCGAACTGCCGAGACCATGCAGGCGGTTCGATGAGATGGCTGGTTGCCCCTGAGGCGGCCTGGGAGGCGTGCCAATACCGTCATAGGCTTTCGCCGTGGCGCGGGCAGAGATACGACGATATGGTCCGGTCCCGATCGGACCGGCTGGGAGACTTGGCAAGATACGCCTGTCTTGTTGTTGCCGTATTCCCAGCCTGCCCGTGCTGCAGCGACGTTGTCAATGGCAAAGCTGCAGGCCGCTTCAATTAGGCGACGGCACCCCGGTGACCCCTGCGCGTTCGGGCCGTGCCTGGCGCTTGAATTCGAGCCCGATATGGACGAGCAGCGCCGTGACCACCACCGCGCCACCGATGATGGTGCGCCCCGACGGCACCTCGGAATGGATGAGCCAGACCCATATCGGGCCGAGGATCGGCTCGAACGTGCCGAGCAGAGCCGCGATGGCCGCCGGGATCAATCGTGCGCCGGTGGCGAAGAAGGCGAGACCGAGGCCGAGATTGACCACGCCGAAGGCAAACAGAAAGCCCATGTCGCTGACTGACACGGTGAAGGTCGATGCCTGCGAGACGGCAAAGCCGGCCGCGAGCATGGTGCCGAGGCACGTCGCCGGCGTCATGCGCACGCCGGAAAACCGCCGGGTGATGACGGTGGCGACCGAGAACATGACCGCGATCAACAGCGCCAGCCCATCGCCTATGGGCGAGACGGCGCCATCCAGCGATTCCGACACCATGATGGCGACGCCGGTGATGACGGCGGCGATTGCCACCCAGGTGGCGACACCGACCCTTTCGCGAAACAACGCCCAGGCAAACAGCGCCGCCAGCAACGGCACGCCTGCCTGCATCAAAAGGATGTTGGCGACGGTGGTGTAGGCCAGCGCCACGACGAAGGCGGTCGATGCGGTGGCAAAGCAGATCCCGACGGCAAGGCCGGGCAGACCCATGTCGTGGAACAGCTTCAACGTGCCACGCCAGCCGTCACGCCAGACCATGAAGCAGACCAGGAAGGCGGCTGCCCAGACGGATCGCCAGAAAATGACCGTCCAGCTGTCACCGACAGTGATGAAGCGGGCGATGGTGCCGCCAAAACTCCACATCAGCGCCGACAGGAAGACCAAAAGCATGCCGACGCGCTCCTCGCGCGGCGAGACGGCTGGCGATGCGACGATCGGCGATGCGGTATCGATCATGAGCGCGACTGTCGAGCTTTTGTGGACGGGACGATGCGCAAGGGACGACAAAAAGATGCTCTGTTCGCGTAACGCAAAGGCGCAGGCCGGAACTGAGCCAGCGGCCGGCGACAATTATGGCACCTTGCCCCCATTTCAGAGGACACGGCGTCACTGGAAATCGAAGGCACTCAGGCCCGTCACCATCTCGTCGAGGCCGAGCGGGCGCGTCACCGGCGGCTCAGCCCGCGCCAGGCAGCCGACGCGTTCGCAAAGCCGGCAGGCAGGGCCGACCGGCGTCGCCGCGATGCCGCCGGCCTTTGCGGCGATTGCCGCACCGGGTAATGCCGCGCCATAGACGATTTCGTCCCGAAAGCCGATGTCGCAGCCGAGCAGCAGCGCGGTGCGGCGCGGACGTTCCGAGAATGCGCCTTGCGGCCCTTCCAGCGTGCGGGCGATGCACAGGAACTCGGCGCCGTCGGGCATTTCCACTGCCTCTACGAAGACCTGGCCGGGTTGGGTGAAGGCAACATGCACGGGCAGCTTGGGACAGCCGCCGCCAAAGCGGCTTTGTGGAAAGCCCTGGCTGCCGGCCTTGCGGAAGCGGTTGCCTGCATTGTCGACCTCCAGCATGAAGAACGGCACCCCCGAGGCACCCTGCCGCTGCAGCATGGTCAGCCGGTTGGCTGCCTGTTCGAAGGAGACGCCGAAGCGCGAACGCAAGACATCGATGTCGTAGCGGGCGCGCACGGCAGCCGCATGAAAGGCCTGATAGGGCATCATCAGCGCATGCGCCGCATAACGGCCAAGTTCGAAGCGGGCCAGGCGGCGCGCCTCGTCGGTGCTCAGCTTGAGCGCCTGGATCTCGCCGGCGACCGCGACCGTCATGCGGATCAGGCAGGCCTCCATCGCGACTTCGCGCAACTGGTCGAACGGCGACAGGCGTTCGGACAGGAACAGGCGCTGCGAATGACGATCATAACGGCGGCGCCAGTTCGGCATGGTGGCGACCGGCAGCACCTTGACCACGATGCCGTATTCGCGCTTCAGCCAGGCCTTCAGCGCGCCAAACAGATCGTCGCCGGGATCGAGCACCGAGGTGAACGCCGCTGCCTCCCCCTCGAGGGCAGCGAAATGGTTCGGCCGGCGCTCGAAAGTCTCGTGCACCTCGTCGATCGGCAGGCGGGCGCCGGAAAGCGCCGTCGCCCGACCTTCGCGCGCCAAAAGCTCGTTGAGGTCGGACAGGCGCTCGGCCTGCTCGCGATAGGCGCGGAACAGTTTTATCACCGCCGCGGACGCGTTGGGCGCGGCCTCGGCAAGCTCGATCAGTTCCTGATCACCCGGCAACTCGCCGACCAGCAGGGGATCGGTGAACACTTCCTTCAAGGCAGCGACCGACCCCCTCGCCTCGCCCTGCAGCTCGTGCGGATCGACCTTGTAGACGGAGGCCAGCCTGAGGATCAGCTGCACCGTCAGCGGCCGCTGGTTGCGCTCGATCAGATTGAGATAGGACGGTGAAATGCCGAGGCCCTCGGCCATCGCCGTCTGGGTCAGGCCCTTGGCATTGCGGATGCGGCGGATGCGCGGCCCGGCGAAGATCTTCTGGTCAGCCACGGACTGTCCTTTACAGCAATTTACACGAACTTTCTGGGCTCTGGCCTTTTACAATAATGACAAATTTACAACGCACCTCTGTCAAACGCAACACAGGTTTTCTCTTATATTCCGTCGGCTTCCCGGATTTTTGTGGCTGATTTCGCGCAGAAATGTAAATCCAGTCATATCCAACGACCCCAAATTCTCGACGCCTTGAGACAGTTCAGCAATTCCTCGGAGTGACCAATGACTGATTTTTACAACCTCGTCCCATCGGCCCCGGAAGGTCGTTTCGACGGTATCGAACGGCCCTACTCCGCGGCGGATGTGAAGCGTCTGCGCGGTTCGGTGCAGATCCGTCAGAGCCTCGCCGAAATGGGTGCCAACCGGCTGTGGAAGCTCATCCATGAGGAGGACTTCGTCAACGCGCTCGGTGCCATGTCCGGCAATCAGGCGATGCAGCAGGTGCGCGCCGGGCTGAAAGCGATCTACCTGTCGGGCTGGCAGGTTGCCGCCGACGCCAACACGGCTGGCGCGATGTATCCGGACCAGTCGCTCTATCCGGCCAATGCAGCGCCCGAACTGGTCAAGCGCATCAACCGGACGCTGCAGCGCGCCGACCAGATCGAAACGTCCGAAGGCAACGGGCTTTCGGTCGAGACATGGTTCGCGCCGATCGTCGCCGACGCGGAAGCCGGTTTCGGCGGACCGCTCAACGCCTTCGAAATCATGAAGGCCTTCATCGAGGCGGGCGCCGCCGGCGTCCATTATGAGGACCAGTTGGCGTCGGAAAAGAAATGCGGCCATCTCGGCGGCAAGGTGCTGATCCCGACCGCGGCGCACATCCGCAACCTCAACGCCGCGCGCCTGGCGGCGGACGTGATGGGCACGCCGACCCTGGTCGTCGCGCGCACCGATGCGGAAGCCGCCAAGCTGCTCACCTCCGACATCGACGAACGCGACCAGCCTTTCGTCGACTACGACGCCGGCCGCACGGTGGAAGGCTTCTACCATGTCAGGAACGGCATCGAGCCCTGCATCGCCCGCGCCATCGCCTATGCGCCTTACGCGGATCTGATCTGGTGCGAGACCTCGAAGCCGGACCTGACGCAGGCCAGGAAATTCGCCGAGGGCGTGCGCAAGCATCATCCCGACAAGCTGCTCGCCTACAATTGCTCGCCCTCGTTCAACTGGAAGAAGAACCTCGACGACGCGACGATCGCCAGGTTCCAGAAAGAGCTCGGCGCCATGGGCTACAAGTTCCAGTTCATCACGCTCGCCGGCTTCCACCAGCTCAACTACGGCATGTTCGAACTGGCGCGCGGCTACAAGGCGCGGCAGATGGCGGCCTATTCCGAGTTGCAGGAAGCGGAGTTCGCGGCCGAGGCCGATGGCTACACCGCGACCAAACATCAGCGCGAAGTCGGCACCGGCTATTTCGACGCCGTGTCGATGGCGATCACCGGCGGCCAGTCATCGACCACCGCCATGCATGAATCGACCGAGCACGCGCAGTTCAAACCGGCCGCGGAATAGCGAGCAGCAAAGTACAGAGGAAACGCCCAACAGGGCTGGGAACACAGGAGAAGACCAATGGCATCGATAAGCCGCGTCAAGGAACGCGCCGAGGAACAGTCGACGACGATGAGCGTCGACCAGCAGGCGACGATCCGCATGCTGGCCAACGACCTGCACCGCCTCAACCAGTCGGTGATGAAGGCGGTCGAGGCGGGCGTCTCGGTGGAACTCGTGCGCTCGGCACGACATCACGGCGGCGACGGCAACTGGGGCGATCTGCTGATCCCGGTGATCGTCACGCAGCAGAGCCACGGCTGACTGAAATCCATGCAACCGACCCTTCACCTGCGCAGCCTCTGCGCAGGTGAATTTTCTCTTTATGAGATCCACGTGTGGACAGTTGAGTACAGTAGCGTTGCTTGAAATTCACTGCTCCCGGCGATGATTTCGGGCACTTTTATTTCAACTTGACACAGGCTACGATCTCACGCCAATTGCGCTCCGGATTCAACTCTGCATTGAAATAGGGGCGAGCTTCTTGGCCGACTTGTGTGCCCGGTGAATCGCGAAGGCGAGACTCCAAGACATCCGAATCCGGTGACCCGCGACTCAACCACCGAGGCGATCCGCGATCCGTCGCAGGTGCTTGTCGTCGGGAAATCGCCAATCAATCGCGTGGTGATTTCAAAGATCGTCGAGCGATCCGGGCTCAAGCCGATTTCGGAATCTCCCGACACGGCGGCAAGGATCTTGCGGTCGCTCATTCCCGGTGTGGTTGTCCTTGACGGCGGCGCCGACAACAAGGACTGCGACAATCTGATGTCCAGCATCGACGCGTTGCGCCGCGCCTCGGGCAAATCGCTGCCACCGGTAATCCTGCTGTCAACCAAGAACGGCACGACGGAAAGTCTGGGCCTGTCTGGTATCATCGACGTGGTGGTCGCCAAGCCGATCACGCCCGAACGGTTGCAACCGGTGATCGATCGCCTGATCGGCCGCTAAGGCAATTGCGGGAAAAGTACGCAGGCGGTTTTCCGTCCGGAATTGAGCAAACCAGGTAAGGCCCGGCGATCACGGATCGATGATGCTTTCGATCAGTCCGGGCAGTTGTCCGAGATCGGATATCTGGCGGAACCTCGATTCGGTTACCGGCGCCTCGACATGCTCCAGCACCCATGTCAGTTCATGCGGCACATGGACACCCCAGCCGCCGGCCTCTATGGCCGGCACCACATCCGACTTCAGCGAGTTGCCGACCATCATGCTTTTCGCCGGACCATCACCGTGGCGGTTGAAGAGCCTGCTATAGGTGGCTGCATTCTTGTCACTGACGATCTCGACCGCGTCGAACAGATCGCCAAGGCCTGAGCCAGCCAGCTTGCGCTCCTGATCGAAGAGGTCGCCCTTGGTGATCAGCACGAGGCGGAATGCACCGGCAAGCTTTTCGACCGTCTCGCGGGCGTGCGGCAAGGCCTCGATCGGATGGCTCAGCATCTCGCGGCCGGCATCGAGAATCTCCGCTATGACCGAAGCCGGCACGCGGCCTTGCGTGACCTCGATCGCCGTCTCGATCATCGACAGGGTAAATCCCTTGATGCCGAAGCCATAGACGGCGAGGTTGCGCCTTTCGGCCTCCAGCAATCGTGCCGAGATATGCTCGGCTTCGCCATGGTCGACGAGCATGGCGGCAAAGCGCTTTTCTGTCAGCCGGAAGAACTGCTCGTTCTGCCACAGCGTGTCGTCGGCATCGAATCCGATCGTTGTCAGTCTGCCGTTGGGCCGCATTCAATTTCTCGATTAAGATTTGGGCCTCGATTGGAATTGCGACGGCCGAAACTAGGCCGATTGGCGTGATTTTCAACCGCGCCGGCCAATGCCCGACGCGGCTCCCCTTCCCTTCCATAGGAGGGCACGGCTATACTCCACAATCCGCAACCCAATCTGGTGAATGATGCCGCCTGCAAAAAAGGAAGTCCGTCCGTCGAGCCGCGGAGGACGCGCCCGCACGCCTGCCTTCGTGAAAAACCAACGGGGCGTCAAGAACTGGAAGGAAGTCAGCGCCTGGCTGGAGTGGCGCGGCATCGAGGATATCGAGTGCATCACGCCCGATCAGGCAGGCGTTGCGCGTGGCAAAATGATGCCATCGAAGAAATTCACCTCCAACACCTCGCTGGCGCTGCCGTCGGCAGTCTTCATGACGACGATTTCCGGCGGCTACCCCGAGGATGGCAACGGCTTCCATTACCCGGAAGACGACGGCGACCTCAAACTCATGCCCGACCTGTCGACGCTGACGGTGGTGCCCTGGGAAGAAGACCCGACGGCCGCGGTCATCTGCGACCTCGTCCACCAGGACGGACGCTCGGTCGAGTTCACGCCGCGCAATGTGTTGAAACGTGTGGTGGCCGCCTATGACAAGCTCGGCCTGAAGCCAGTGGTGGCGCCCGAGATCGAGTTCTACCTGGTGCGCAAGAATCCCGATCCGGACTATCCGCTGACCCCGCCGGTCGGCCGGTCGGGACGCGCGATCGGTGGCGGCGCCGGCTATTCGATCGCCGGCGTCAACGAATTCGACGAACTGATCGATGACATCTACCATTTCTCTGAAAGCCAGGGCCTGGAGATCGACACGCTGATCCACGAGGAAGGCGCCGGCCAGTTGGAGATCAACCTGCGCCACGGCGACCCGATCGAACTGGCCGACCAGGTGTTCATGTTCAAGCGCACCATTCGCGAGGCGGCGCTGAAGCACGAGATCTACGCCACCTTCATGGCCAAGCCGATCCAGGGGCAACCCGGCTCCGCCATGCACATCCACCAGTCGATCATCGACAAGAAGACCGGACAGAACATCTTTTCGGCCGCTGACGGCTCGGAAACCGACGATTTTTTCCACTTCATCGGCGGCATGCAGAAGCATGTGCCGAACGCGCTGGTGATGTTCGCGCCCTACGTCAATTCCTACCGCCGGCTGACACAGGCGGCGTCGGCGCCGGTCAACAACAAATGGGGCTATGACAACCGCACCACGGCGTTTCGCGTGCCACGCTCGGATCCGGCGGCACGGCGCGTCGAAAACCGCATCCCGTCCTCCGATGCCAACCCCTATCTGGCGCTGGCGGCATCGCTTGCCTGCGGGCTGATCGGCATCACCAACAAGATCAAGGCCGAGCCTCCCGTGCTGACCACAGCCAATGCCGACGAAATCGACCTGCCGCGCGGCCTGCTCGAAGCCGTCGACCTGTTCGAGGGCGACGAGGAACTCTGCGCGCATCTGGGCAAGTCCTTCGCCGCCACCTATGCGGCGATCAAGCGGGCGGAGTTCGAGACCTTCATGGAAGTGATCAGCCCGTGGGAGCGGGAGTATTTGTTGCTGAACGTGTAGGGAATAGGGCAGTAGGGCAGTAGGGCAGTAGGGCAAGGATGGCGGCCAAGATTGAATCGTACAGGGATTTAATTGTCTGGCAGCAAGCTATGGATCTGGCGGTATCGATCTACGAAACAACCAGAGCTTGGCCAAGGGATGAACTCTACGGACTGACGACTCAGGTACGCCGTGCAGCCACCTCCGTTCCCGCCAACATTGCCGAAGGTTACGGGCGAGAAAGCCGAGCTTCCTATCAGCAATTTCTCAGGATTGCCCAGGGATCCCTCAAGGAACTGGAGACCCATCTGCTGATCGCGCAACGCGTCGGAATCGCCTCGCACGAGACGGTCGAACCCTTGATGACCCGCAGTGAGAGTGTAGGAACGCTCTTGCGGCTTCTGATCCGAAAACTGTCACCGGAATAGCCCCACCTACTGCCCTACTGCCCTACTGCCCTACTGCCCTACTGCCCTACTGCCCTACTGCCCTACTGCCCTACTGCCCTACTGCCC
>NZ_RZTT01000146.1 GCF_003996995.1 Mesorhizobium sp. M7A.T.Ca.US.000.02.2.1
GCAATTCAGCCATCCGGCGGGCGGCGGCGCGGGCGGCGAGCCGGCGCGGTTCAAGCAGGATGATCTTGCCGGTGCCGAGCCAAGGCGTGTCAAGCAGCGCCAGCGGCACCAGCGTCGTCTTGCCGGCGCCCGGCGGCGCAACCAGCACGGCGCTGTTGCCATGGCCGAGCGCTTCCCTCAGCGCCGGCAGCACGGCGGATACAGGAAGCTCCGGCAGGGGTTTTGTGGTCATGGCGCCCGCATATCAGCGGTTACGGCCACGGCGCAACCAGAGTCGGTTCAAAGCCGGGTGCGCGAAAACGGGTTCCAGCGCACGGTGCCCAGCCGCGCTTCCTCCCGAACCATGGTCAAAAGGCCGGCGCCGCCAACGACCGCTAGGCCAACCAGCGACAGCCCGTCCGGATATTCCTGGAAGAACAACGCGCCGAGGATCACCGCCCAGGCGATCTGCGAATAATGGGTCGGCGCGACGCGGTTGGCGGGCGCGTATTTCATGGCCAGCAGCTGCAGGAATTGTCCACCCGCGGTGAAGGCACCGGCCATTGCCAGCCACAGCAACTGCTTCCCGCTGGGAACAGTAAAGGCGGTGGCGGCGGCACCGATGCCGTTGAACAGCAGGCCGCAACCGACCAGCACGCCGAGCATGGTGGTGCGCTTTTCCTGCTGCGCCAGCGAGCGCATCAGGATGACGCTGGTGGCCGCGAGGAAGGCAACGCCGAAGGCGGCAAAATGGCCGAGATTGAGTTCGCGAAAGCCAGGCCGCACCACCAGCATGACGCCGGCGAAACCGGCGACCACCGCCAGCCAGCGCCAGGGGCCGACCTTCTCCTTGAGGATCACCGTGGAGAGAATGGTGACGCAGAGCGGCGCCAGGAAGATCAGCGCATAGGACTCGGCCAGAGGAATGGTGGTGAAGGCGTAGACGCTGAGCACGCCGGAAGCGATACCCGCCCAGGCACGCGCCTGCACCGCCCATGGCCTTTTGGTGCGCCAGAAATCGCGCCAGCGTTCGCCCGCAGGTCGCGTGAAGAACAGGAAGAAGCCCGCGAACAAGGTTATGAAAAAGCCGATCTCGAAGATCGTGAGCTGACCGCCCAGGCTTTTGACAACGGCATCGCTGCCCGAATAGCTTGCGTAGGCGATCAGGGCGAGCAGGATTCCGTTCGTCACGTTGTTCCAGTTCCGGGGAGAGAGTGATTTGAAAATCCTGGCGCTCGGTGCCCATCCGGACGACATCGAGATCTTCATGTTCGGTACGATGGCCGCCTATGCCGCGCAAGGCGCAGAGCTCACTTTTGCCATGGCCACGGATGGTGCCAGGGGCGGCACGAGTGATCCCGCTGTTCTCGCTCGTGTCCGTCGCGATGAAGCAACGGCCGCGGCTGCGCTGGTAGGCGCAATGCCACGCTTCCTTGACTTCCCGGACGGCGAGTTGGTGGCCGATGCAGCGCTGATCGGAGCTCTGAAAGCACTGATTGGTCAAACCGGGCCGGATCTGGTGATCACGCATGCGCCCAACGACTATCATGCCGACCATCGCGCGCTGTCGGACGGCGTGCGCATCGCGGCGTCTTTCGCCGTCCCGGTGCTGCATGCCGACACGATGGGCGGCACCGGTTTTTCGCCGACGCACTATGTCGACATTTCCGCCCATGCCGACGTCAAGGCCGAGGCGATCCGAATGCATCAGTCGCAGGATCCCGACCGCTTCGTAGACATCGCGCGGACACAGAACGCCTTTCGCGCCGGCCAGTGCAACGGCGCGCAAGGCTCCTCGGCCGAAGCCTTCCTCTTCGTACCGTCGTTCCCGTTCGCCGATATCCGTATGCTGCTGCCGCCGGCACCGCCGATCCGGAAGGTGATGGTGAGCACCAGAAGGGTCGGTTGAGAAGCCGAGGCGACCCCACGTCCTGGTCACAATCGGCCTGAACAGCTTCGGTAAGCCGACCGCGAGCCGCGCTTCTCCAACGTTTTCAGACATCGCGATAAGCATGCTGCGGCGCAGCAACGAATTCGCTTGCTTTGTTTAGTAAAAATTGCATCACTAAACAAATTACTAAACATCCGCAGCGTAACAGCGCAGCCATGTTTGGGCCCCTGAGGAGAGGGGTTGAGGGCTTTTTGAAACCGTCATCCGGGCGCGTTTCGCAAATGGGAGGAAGTCATGAAATCGAGCTTGAAACTGGCGTTTGGACTGACCTCGGCGATCACAGCGTCGACAGCCGTCTCGAACGTCGCGCACGCTGAAGACCTGACGCTGTGCTGGGCCGCCTGGGACCCGGCCAACGCGCTTGTCGAACTGTCCAAGGATTTTACCAAGGAAACCGGCATCGGCATGAAATTCGAGTTCGTGCCATGGACCAACTATGCCGACCGCTTCCTCAACGAGCTCAACTCGCACGGCAAATTGTGCGACCTGATCATCGGCGACAGCCAGTGGATCGGCGGCGCTGCCGAGAACGGCCATTACGTCAAGCTGAACGACTTCTTCGACAAGGAGAAGATCAGCATGGACGATTTCGTGCCGGCAACCGTCGTCGGCTATTCGGAATGGCCGAAGAACACGCCGAACTACTGGGCGCTGCCGGCCATGGGCGACGTTGTTGGCTGGACCTACCGCAAGGACTGGTTCTCCAAGCCGGAGCTGCAGAAGGAATTCAAGGAGAAATACGGTTGGGATCTCGGCCCGCCGACCACTTTCGACCAGTTGAAGCAGGTCGCCGAGTTCTTCCAGAAGCGTGAGATCGACGGCAAGACCGTCTACGGCGCCTCGATCTACACCGAGCGCGGCTCGGAAGGCATCACCATGGGCGCCATGGACGTGCTCTACAGCTATGGCTTCCAGTACGAAAACCCCAAGAAGCCCTACGAAATGGAAGGCTTCGTCAACTCCGACAAGTCGGTGAAGGGCCTGGAGTTCTACAAGGCGCTCTATGATTGCTGCACCCCGCCCGGCGCGTCGAACAGCTACATGGGCGAAGGCGTCGACGCCTTCAAATCTGGCCAGGTGGCGATGCACATGAACTTTGCCTTCACATGGCCCGGCCTGCAGAAGGACGAGAATGTCGGCGGCGACAAGATCGGCTACTTCGTCAACCCGAAGGGGCCTGACGGCGAGCAGTTCGCCCAGCTCGGCGGTCAGGGCATCTCGGTGGTGTCCTATTCCGACAAGCAGGAGGCGGCGCTGAAATACATCAAATGGTTCGCCAACAAGGACGTGCAGGCCAAATGGTGGTCGCTCGGTGGCTATTCCTGCCTCAACGCGGTCGTCAAGGATCCGAAGTTCCCGGCCAGCCAGCCCTATGCGCAGACCTTCCTCGACTCGATGGCCATCGTGAAGGACTTCTGGGCCGAGCCGAGCTACGCTCCGCTGCTGCAGGCTTCGCAGAAACGCTTCCATGACTATGTCGTCGCCGGCCAGGGTTCGGCCAAGGATGCGCTCGACGGCCTGGTCAAGGACTGGACGCAGGTCTTCCAGGATGACGGCAAGATGTAACCGGCTCCTCCCGAGCTAGGCCCCTGAGCCGGATGATTTCAGGTCGGATCGACCAGAAATCATCCGGCTCTAGGAATAAGGAGAGAGAGCATGATGTCATCCGAAAACCGCTTCACACTTTTCGGCATCATGCTCTTGGTCCCGTGCCGACCTTGGCACGGGACGCAGTTCAGATAAATTCCATGACAGAGACGACCAAGTGACCGAAGCAGGACTCACCATGCTCAATCGGACCGCGGAGAACGTTGCCCGGGCGACGCCGGAGCCGTTGGCCCGCAAGGTCCGGGGCATCAGCGACAAGGGCCTCGCCTGGCTGTTCATCTCGCCGACGATCCTGTTGCTGCTGGCCATCAACATCTTTCCGCTGTTCTGGGCGATCTATCTGTCGTTCACCAACTACCGCGCCAACCGCCCGAACGAGGTGGTGAAGAACCTCGGCTTTGCCAACTACCAGCGCATCCTCGGCGACAAGGATATCTGGATCGCCATGCAGACGACGGCGCATTTCGTGTTCTGGACCATCCTGTTGCAGACGCTGATCGGCTTCACGCTGGCCTGGCTGATCGACAGGAAGTTCCGCGGCCACGCCTTCTGGACGACGCTGATCCTGGTGCCCATGATGCTGTCGCCGGCGGTGGTCGGTAATTTCTGGCGCTTCCTCTACGAGCCGCAGATCGGCCTGTTCGCCTACGCCATATCCTTCGTCACGAGGATCCCGCCGACCGATATCCAGATGCTCTCCAACGTGTCGCTGGCGCCCTGGTCGATCATCATTGTCGATACCTGGATGTGGACACCCTACGTGATGCTGATCTGCCTCGCGGGCCTACGCTCCATCCCCGAATACATCTACGAGGCGGCCGAGGTCGACCGCGCCTCCAACTGGCGGCAATTCTGGTCGATCACGCTGCCGATGGCGCTGCCCTTCATCATGCTGGCTGTGCTGTTTCGCGGCATCGAGAACTTCAAGATGTTCGACATGGTCAATCTGTTGACCGGCGGCGGGCCGGGCTCGACCACCGAGGTCGCCTCGATAACGCTGAAGCGGCAGGCTTTCGAAAGCTGGCGCACCGGCTATTCCTCGGCCTTCGCAATCATTCTTTTCGTGGCGGTGTTCGGTCTGGCCAACATCTACGTCAAGGCGCTGAACAAGGTGAAGCAGAGATGAGCCTGACCACAGCCCATTCGGTCGTCGCACCGAGCAGCAACTCGAAACGGATCGCCGGCACGATCATCGTGCTCTACGCGCTGATCTCGATCGTGCCGCTGCTGTGGATCTTCGCCACCAGCTTCAAGACGCCACCGGATTCGATCGCCTATCCGCCCAAGATCCTGTTCCAGCCCAGCCTTGAGGGCTACTGCAATCTGTTCACGACGCGGACCCGGCAGACGCCGGAATACATCAACTCGCTGGGCCCGGCGACGGGCTTCTGCGACGAGACCACGCGCAAGCGCAACATGGTGATCGCCGGTCCGTCCAACTTCCTGCCGCGCTTCGTCAATTCGCTGATCATCGCCTTCGGTTCGACTTTCTGCGCCGTCTTCCTCGGCACGCTGTCGGCCTACGGCTTCTCGCGCTTCAAGGTGCCGCTCGCCGACGACCTTTTGTTCTTCATCCTGTCGACGCGCTTCATGCCGCCGATCGCCGTCGCCATTCCGATCTATCTGATGTACCGCGAGCTTGGCCTGTCGGACACGGCGCTCGGCATGATCCTGCTCTACACGGCGGTCAATGTTTCGCTGGCGGTGTGGCTGCTGAAAGGCTTCATCGACGAAATCCCGCGCGAGTACGAAGAGGCGGCGATGATCGACGGCTATACGCGGCTGCAGGCCTTCTGGCGCACCGTGCTGCCGCAAGCGACGACCGGCATTGCAGCGACCGCGATCTTCTGCCTGATCTTCGCCTGGAACGAGTATGCGTTCGCGGCACTCCTGACCTCGGGCACCGCGCAGACCGCGCCGCCCTTCATCCCAACCATCATCGGCGAAGGCGGCCAGGACTGGCCGGCGGTCGCGGCCGGCACGACGATCTTCCTGGTGCCGATCCTGGTCTTCACCATTCTGCTCCGCAAGCAATTGCTGCGCGGCATCACCTTCGGCGCGGTGCGCAAATGAGCATGACCAAGCCTCAGAAACGCAAGTCGCGCTGGCCGGTCTGGGCCAGGCGCGGGCTGATGGAAAACATCGCCACGGCGCTGATCGCCATCGGCTTCCTGATGCTGTTCCAGCCCTTCGCGCTGTCGCTCTACACCTACTCCTTCATCACCATGCTCGCCGGCACCGTGATGTTCATCATCGTCTCGAAATTCCCGGAATAATCATGGCCGAAATCCGCGTCCAGCACCTGAGAAAGGCCTTCGGCGATTTCGTCGCCGTGCAGGATTCCAACTTCGTCGTCGAGGATGGCGAGTTCTTCGTCATGCTCGGGCCGTCGGGCTGCGGCAAGACGACGACCTTGCGCATGATCGCCGGGCTCGAGCTGCCGACTGGTGGCCAAATCCTGCTCGGCGGCGACGACGTCACCATGCTGCGGGCCCGCGAGCGCGACATCGCCTTCGTCTTCCAGCTGTTCGCGCTCTATCCGCACATGAACGTGCGCAAGAACATCGGCTTCCCGCTGTTGGCGCAAGGCATGCCTTCGGCCGAGATCCGCACCCGTGTCGAGGAAACAGCAAAACTGCTGCGCATCGATCATCTGCTCAACAAATCCGTCTCCGGACTTGCCGGTGGTGACCGCCAGCGGGTCGCGCTCGGCCGCGCCATCGTGCGGCGGCCAAAATGCTTCCTGATGGATGAGCCGCTCGGCACGCTCGACACCGAATTCCGCGATTTGATGGTCCATGAACTGCGCGAACTGCACAACCGCATCCGTGCCACGACGGTCTATGTCACGCACGACCAGATGGAAGCGATGTCGATGGCCGACAAGATCGCGGTGATGAACCATGGCGTCATCGAACAGTTCGGAAGTCCACGCGAAATCTACGACCGCCCGGCGACCATGTTCGTCGCCGACTTCATCGGCTCGCCGCCGATGAATTTTCTGGGTTTTGGCGGCGGGCTGGCCAAAGGCGCCAGGGAGATCATCGTGCAAGGTGCGAAGGTCGCGGTGCCGGAGGTGCGCGAGGACATCGCGCCCAGCGACATGGCCCTTGGCATCCGCCCGGAGCACATACGCTTCGACGATGCTTCCAAGCTGCGCGGTGCCATCTACGGCACCGAATATCTCGGCACCACGCAGATCGTCGCGGTCGAAACGGCGGACGGTATCATCAAGGCACGCGTGCCGGCCGAAATCCGGCTCTCCACCGGCGACCATGTCGGCCTGACGCTGAGCAGCGCGCGGCTGTCGCTGTTCGAGAAGGGATCGGGCCGCGCGGTGAGAACCGCGATCCACGATGTCGCCTCGGAGCGGAGGGCCCAGCATGGCTGAGGTGCACATCAAGAACGTGACCAAGAGTTTCGGCGACCATGTCGCCGTCGACGGCCTCGACCTGCACATAGCAGATGGCGAGTTCGTCGTGCTGCTCGGGCCGACGGGGGCAGGCAAGACGACGACGCTGCGGCTCATCGCCGGTTTGGAACGGCCGGATTCCGGCATGATCGAGATTGGGGGCCACAATGCCACGACACTGTCGCCGGCCGAGCGCGACACGGCCTTCGTTTTCCAGCAATATTCGCTCTATCCCCACCTCTCGGTGTTCGACAATCTCGCCTTCCCGCTGCGCTCGCCGGCGCGGAAAATGCCGGAGGACCAGATCCGCCGCCGAGTCGAGGAGGTGGCGAAGATGGTGCGCATCCATCACAAGCTCGCCAACCGCTCGACCAAGCTTTCGGGCGGCGAAATGCAGCGCGTCGCCATCGGCCGCGCGCTGGTGCGCAAGCCTTCGATCTATCTGATGGACGAGCCGCTGTCGTCGCTCGATGCCAAGCTGCGCGGCGATCTCAGGCTCGAGCTGAAGCGCATCCAGACCGAACTCGGCGCCACCATGCTTTATGTCACGCATGATCAGATCGAGGCGATGACCATGGCCGACCGTATCGGCATCCTCACTGAGGGCGTGCTGGTGCAGATTGGTTCGCCGCGCACCATCTATTCCGAGCCGGCAAACCTTCATGTCGCGGCAAGGCTCGGCCAACCGGCGATCAATCTTCTGCCGACCGGACTGCTGCCTGACGGCGGCGCACCGGCCGGGACCAAGACGATCGGCGCGCGCACCGAACATCTTTCGATCGCGAAGGCTGCGAATGGTCATGCCGACGGCATCGTCGACTGGGTCGAGCATCTCGGTGATCAGAACCATTTGCATGTGACGGTGGGGACCAAGAAACTGGTGACGCTGACCGATCCCGACACGGATCTGGCGCAGGGCGACAAAGTGGTGATCCGCTACCGGGCGCCGCTGTATTTCGGCGCCGATGGACAGCGATTGATGTGAGCGGTTTTCGGTGATTCAGCACCGGTTTTGACTTTGCCAGTACGGGACGAATTCGATGAAGCACTTTTTCAATCGCAGGGAAACGATCGTCACCGAGGCGCTCGACGGCCTGTTGCGGACCATCGGATCAGGCGATCTCGCGCGCCTCGACGGCTATCCCGAGATCAAGGTCATCCTGCGCGCCGACTGGGACAAGACGAAAGTCAGTGTCGTCTCCGGCGGCGGGGCCGGGCACGAGCCGTCCCATGCCGGCTTCGTCGGCAAAGGCATGCTGACGGCGGCGGTCTCAGGCGAGATCTTTGCCTCGCCGAGCGTCGAAGCCGTGCTGGCCGCCATTCGCGCAGTCACCGGCCCGGCCGGCTGTCTGTTGATCGTCAAGAACTACACCGGCGACCGCCTCAATTTCGGCCTGGCCGCCGAGAAGGCGCGCGCCGAAGGATTTCATGTAGAGATGGTGATTGTCGCCGACGACATCGCGCTGCCGGACATCAACCAGCCGCGCGGCGTTGCCGGCACCTTGTTCGTGCACAAGATCGCAGGCCATCTGTCGGAGGCCGGCCATGATCTGGCATTCGTTGCAACGGCCGCTCGCGCGGCGGCGAAGGATATCGTTTCGCTCGGCATGTCGCTGTCGTCCTGCTCGATCCCCGGCCAGCCGCACGAAGACAGGTTTGGCGAGAACGATGGTGAACTCGGCCTCGGCATTCATGGCGAGCCGGGCGTCGAAAGGATTGCGGTGCAGAGTGCCGACAGACTGGTGGCGATCATGGTGGAGCGCCTCGCGGCACGGCTTGATCCCGAGGCCACCTACGCCTTGCTGATCAACAATCTCGGCTCCGTGCCGCCGCTCGAAATGTCTGTCGTCGCCAATGCGGTGCTTGCATCGCCGCTGGCCAAAACCATCAAGCTGACGATCGGCCCGGGCCCGCTGATGACGGCGCTCAACATGAACGGCTTCTCGCTGTCGCTGATCCGGCTGGATGCGGCGCGCGAAACCGCCTTGCAGGCGCCGGTCGGTCCGCACGCCTGGATGCCGGCAAAGCCGGTTGTTTCACCTGCCGTCGTGCCGATGGCGAAAGCGGCCGGACAGAGCGCGGCACGCAAGCCCAGCCAGGATGCGCGGACCCGCTCTCTTCTCGTCACCATCTGCGAACGGCTGATCGCGCTCGAAGCGACTTTGAACGGACTGGACGCCAAAACAGGCGACGGCGACACCGGTTCGACCGTGGCGACCGGCGCGCGCAGTGTTCTCGAGCGGCTTGATACACTACCGCTTGCCGAGCCTGCAGCCACCCTTGGCGCGATAGGTGACATACTGAGCGCGTCGATGGGCGGCTCCAGCGGCGTGCTGCTGTCGATCTTCTTCACCGCCGCGGCGCAAGCTCTGGACAGCGGCGCGAACCTGGCCAAGGCGCTGCTTGCCGGCCTCGAGCGAATGACTTTCTATGGCGGCGCAAGGATAGGGGATCGCACCATGGTCGATGCCCTCGAGCCAGCCCTCAGAGCGCTCGATGCCAGGAGCCTGGACGAAGCGGCTATCGCGGCTCGACGTGGCGCCGAGGCCACCGCTGCCATGGACAGGGCAAAATCCGGGCGGTCCGCCTATGTCGGCAGCAAGCTGCAAGGCGTGGCCGACCCCGGCGCCTATGCAGTGGCCGAGGTTTTCGCGGCGGCGGCCGCGCTGCATGAAGCGGCCTGATTCATGCTCCAGTTGTCGAATGAGCGTTCTTTCGATACTGCGGGCGGCATGGAAACCGGAAATGCGGGTGACATGGCGGCGTTGAACCTTGCCAGGCTGATCGCGGCCGCTGCGGATACCATTGCCGCTCACGCCGAGGAGTTGACGGCGCTCGACCAGGCGATCGGCGACGGCGACCACGGGCTGAACATGAAGCGCGGCTTCGAGGCCGTGCGCGCGGAAGCCGAAGCATTTTCGGCCAAACCGCTGCACGATGCCTTGAAGGCGATCGGCACCAAGCTGGTGATGACGGTCGGCGGCGCCTCCGGCCCGCTATTCGGCACCCTGTTCCTGGCGCTCGGCAAGGAGATTTCAGCGGCGCCTGATCGCGCCAATCTGACGGCGGCGTTCGGCAAGGCGATCGAAGCGGTGGCAGCACGGGGCAAGTCGCAGGTTGGACAAAAAACCATGCTCGACGTGCTGCAGCCGGTGCATGACGCGTTGCTGCAGGGAAAGACGGCGCCGGAAATCGCAGGTATCGCCGATGCGGCCGCCGAGGCGACCGTGCCGATGAAGGCCCTGCGCGGCCGTGCGTCGTTCCTTGGCGACCGGTCGATCGGCCACATGGATGCCGGTGCACGTTCGACCGCGCTTCTGGTGCGCACGATCGTCGAAACGCTGGAAGGTCAGCCATGAGCAATGTCGGCATCGTCATCGTTTCGCATTCGCCGCTGGTTGCCGAGGGCACGGCCGACATGGTGCGGCAGATGGTGGGCGACGAAGTGCCGCTTGCATGGTGCGGCGGAAACGGCCATGGCGGGCTCGGCACCAATGTCGAGGCGATCATGGGCGCCATCGACAAGGCCTGGTCGGAAGCCGGTGTCGCCATTCTGGTCGATCTCGGCGGTGCCGAGACCAACTCGGAAATGGCGGTGGAGATGATCGGCGAGCCACGCTCGCACAAGATCATCGTCTGCAACGCGCCGATCGTCGAAGGCGCGGTGATGGCGGCGACCGAGGCCTCCGGCGGCGCCTCGCTCAGGGAAGTGGCGGCGACGGCGCATGAATTGTCGCCGTCGTGAGTGAACGGGAACTTTGAAGACATGTCCGCATCCGCCGAAGCGACCGTTGTGATCACCCATGAGGTGGGTCTGCACGCGCGTCCTTCGGTGAAGTTCACCAAGCTGGCCAAGAGCTTTGCCGCCGAGGTGGAAATCGCGCTGGCTGCCAACGGACCATGGTTCGACGCCAAGAGCATCGTCAAGGTGATGGCGGCCAAGGCGCCGAAGGGCACGGTGCTGCGCATCAGGGCCAACGGTGACGGCGCCAATGATGCCGTCGACGCGCTGGTCGAACTGGTGCGGCGCGATTTCGACGAGGGCGCGGACCATGCCCGAACCGCTTAGGATTAAAGGCATTTCGGCCTCGGCCGGTTATGCCGAAGGGCCGCTCTTCGACCTCGACCAGACTGTCGGCTCCTATGTCGGCAAAGAAACAGCCGACGATGAGAAGGCCGCGCTCGAAGCCGCAATCGGCATCGCCACGGGCCGTCTCACTGCAATGATCGGGATGGCCGAGGGCGATGCCGCCGACATTCTCGAGTTTCAGATCGCCATGCTGCAAGACGATGCGCTGAGCAGCCCGGCCTTTGCCGCGATCCGCACCGGCCTGCCGGCCGACACTGCGTGGCGGCAGGCGCTTAACGCTGAAATCTCCGGCTATGATGCTTCGGAGCAGGATTACTTCCAGGCGCGCGCCGCCGACATACGCGATATCAGGGACCAGGTGCTGCGGGCTCTGTCAGAGGTTGGCAACGTCGAGCCGCCCGCCGGCGCCATCTTCTATGGCGAGGATATCGCGCCGACGCGTTTTCTCGAAACCGACTGGAGCAGCGGCGGCGGCATCGCGCTGAGGGCGGGCAGCACGGCCAGCCATGTCGCCATGCTGGCGCGCTCGCGCGGCGTACCCATGATCGTCGGTCTCGGTGCTTCGCCGGCTCATCTCGCCGGCATCGCCCTGCTCGACGCCGAACATGGCGGCATCGTGGTGTCGCCCTCCAGGACCGAAATCGCCGCTTTTCGGCAATCCTGCGCGTCGTTCTCTGCGCGCCGCAACCAGGCCGGGACATTCCTGGCGCGGCCGGCGGTCACCAAGACCGGCACGGCGGTGCGGGTGCAGGTCAACATCGCCGACCCGTCCGAGGTCGACGGCATCGATATCGCCACCTGCGACGGCGTCGGCCTGATGCGCACCGAATTCCTGTTCGGCAAGACGCTGCCGGACGAGGGGACACAGTACCGGGCCTACCGCAAGGTGCTGGAATGGGCTGGTGAAAAACCGGTGACGATCCGCACCGTCGATGCCGGCGGCGACAAGCCGGTGCCCGGCTTCACCGTCGAGGAGAGCAATCCGTTCCTCGGCCTGCGCGGAATCAGGCTGTCGCTGGCAAGGCCGGAGGTATTTCGTGTACAGATCCGGGCACTGCTGCGCGCCGCGGTGCACGGCAATCTGAAAGTGATGTTTCCGATGATCGCCATTGTGGAGGAATACCGACAGGCAGCGGCGATGTTCGCCGAGGAGCAGGCCGCACTTGCCGCGCGCGGTATCGCGAGCAAGATGCCGTCGCTCGGCATCATGGTCGAGGTGCCCTCGGTAGCGATCGTGCCGGAAGCCTTTGCTGATGCCGCCTTCTTCTCGATCGGCTCCAACGACCTCACCCAATATGTCATGGCGGCTGCCCGCGACAACGCTGCCGTGGCTCATCTCAATTCGGTCCGTCATCCAGCCGTGCTGCGGCTGATCGCTGCCGTGACCGCGTTTGGCGAACGGGAAAAAATACCGGTCAGCCTGTGCGGCGATGCCGGCGGCGATCCCGCCTCGATACCGTCACTGCTCGAGGCCGGCCTGCGCGATCTTTCCGTCGCTCCGGCGCAACTCGCCATGGCCAAGGCGGCCATCGCGGACGTTTCTGTCTAGGCGCGGCATGGTCGACAGGACACCCGAACCCGGTTCCGAAGTGGCGATCCGCGCCTACAAGACGATCCTGTCGCAGGTTATCGACCAGCGCCCATCCGGCATGCGCCAGCGCCTGGCCGATGCGCTCGGCAAGCACCGCAGCTTCGTCACCCAGATTTCCAGTCCTGCCTATTCAATTCCGATCCCGTCTAAACATTTGCCGGCTATATTTTCGGTCTGCCATTTCAGTCCGGTTGAGCGCGATCAGTTTCTCGCCGCCTACCATCAGGCGCATCCGGGGAAAATTTCGGTCGCGGCAGGCATGCGCAAGACGCGGCATGTCTCGCTTGTGGTGCCGGATTTCGGCGACGACAGGCAGAACGCCGCACTCGACAAAGCGGTGAACGACTTTATCCAGAAGATCACCAGCATCACCGGCAAGGGTAGCTGATCGAACTCTTTGTTTTACGCAATTCCGGAAAAACGCGACACACTTTTCCTGGAATTGTTTGGAAGGCCTATTTCGGAGGAGACGATCGTGAAGAA
>NZ_RZTT01000147.1 GCF_003996995.1 Mesorhizobium sp. M7A.T.Ca.US.000.02.2.1
GCGCACATCATCGAGGGAGTGATAACGTGAGCGAACGCCTTTCAGGATCGTTCCCGGCAGCGAAACCGTCTCCAGCATGTCCAGCGTCAGCAGCCCTGCCCTCAAACCGTCATCGATGTCATGCGTGTTGTAGGCGATATCGTCGGCGATCGCCGCGCACTGCGCCTCGATGCCGGCGAACCGGTCGAGTTCGAGGTCATGCAGTTCAGAGTAATCACGGATCGCCTGCGGCACCGGCCCTTTCAGACCCTTGCCGTTGGCGTCCGTCAGCGGCCCATTGTGCTTGACCAGGCCTTCCAGCGTTTCCCAGGTCAGGTTGAGCCCGTCGAATTCGGCGTAGCGCGCCTCCAGCCTCGTCACGATGCGCAGCGATTGCGCGTTGTGGTCGAAGCCGCCCCAGGTAACCATCTTCTCGTTCAGCGCGTCCTCGCCGGTGTGGCCGAAGGGGGTGTGGCCGAAATCATGCACCAGCGCCACCGCCTCAGCGAGATCCTCGTCGCCGCGCAGCGCCCGTGCCAGGGCGCGCGCTATCTGCGCCACTTCGATCGAATGGGTCAGCCGGGTGCGGTAATGGTCGCCTTCATGCGCGATGAAGACCTGCGTCTTGTGCTTGAGCCGCCGGAACGCCGTCGAATGGATGATGCGGTCACGGTCACGCTGGAATGGCGTGCGGGTCGGGCTTTCCACCTCGTCGAACAGCCGCCCGCGCGACTTTGCCGGATCGCAGGCATAGGCGGCGCGCGGCCGATAGCCGAATCCGATGTCGCCCAACTCGTTGGTCATGGCTGATGCTGCCGCAGTTGACTTAGCCAGGTTGACTTGGCCCCTCGCGCTTCATACCTATCATGTGAAACCGAAAGCAAGGTGACGCCCATGGGCGCTGATGCCAAGACTGCCATGAAAGTCGATATGACCGAGGCCGCCGCCAGGCGGATCGCCAGGATTGTCTCGAACGAGGCCGGCAAGACGGCGCTGCGCGTGTCGGTCGAAGGCGGCGGCTGCTCGGGCTTCTCCTACAAGTTCGACCTGGTCGATACGCGCAACGACGACGACGTCGCTATCGAGAAGGACGGTGCCACCGTGCTGATCGACGATCTGTCGCTGGTCTATATGGGCGGCTCTGTGATTGATTTCGTCGACGATCTGATGGGCCAGTCGTTCCAGATCCGCAATCCGAACGCCGTCGCCTCCTGCGGCTGCGGCACGAGTTTCTCCATATAGAATGCCTGCCATTGGTGCGGTCCGTCAGATCGCGCTGTCGGCTGGCCGTGATCTCGACACCACGCTGGCTTTCTGGCGCGACGTGCTCGGCATGGCGGTTCATGCGCGCTTCGATCCGCCAGGCATCGCCTTCATCATGGCCGGCGATATCAGGCTGCTGTTCACTGACGGCATACCGGCCGGAACCGTCTATCTAGACATATCGGGCCTCGATGACTTCCATGCCTCTGCGGTCGCGGCAGGCGTACCCTTCACCGCGCCGCCAACACTTGTCCATCGCGACACGGAGGGCCAGTTCGGTCCAGCGGGGGAAAGCGAATGGATGGCCTTCCTAAAGGACCCGGCTGGCAATACGATTGGCCTCGTCGAACGCCATCCGCCGCAAGAATCCAACTGAACAGCATCGAGACCGCCATGAAAATCGTCACCTGGAACATCAACGGTGTCCGCGCCCGCATTGGCAATCTCACCCATTGGCTGACCGAGAGCGCACCCGACATCGTCTGCCTGCAGGAGATCAAGACCGTCGACGAGCAATTCCCGCGCGCCGAGATCGAGGCGCTTGGCTACAATGTCGAAACCCATGGCCAGAAGGGTTTCAACGGCGTCGCCCTGTTATCGAAGCTGCGCTTCGACGAAGTCATCCGGGGCCTGCCCGGCGACGATGCCGATGAACAGGCGCGTTTCATCGAAGGCGTTTTCTCAACCGACAAGGGTGCCTTGCGTGTCGCCTCGCTCTATCTGCCGAACGGCAATCCGATCGATGACGAGAAGAAGTTCCCTTACAAGCTGTCCTGGATGGCGCGGCTGGAGCGCTGGGCTGAAGAACGGCTGAGACTTGAGGAGGCCCTGGTGCTCGCCGGCGACTACAACGTGATTCCCGAGCGGATCGACGCGCGGTTTCCGGAGAACTGGCTGGGCGACGCCCTGTTCCAGCCGCAGACGCGACAAGCCTTCCGGCGGCTGCTCAACCTTGGTTTCACCGAGGCGGTGCGCGCGGTCACCGACGCGCCCGACACCTATACGTTCTGGGACTATCAGGCCGGCGCCTGGCAGAAGAACAACGGCATCCGCATCGACCACCTGCTTTTGTCGCCGGAAGCCGCCAACCGGTTTTCTTCCGCGTCGATCGAAAAGCACGTGCGCGCCTGGGAAAAACCGTCCGATCACGTCCCGGTGGCGATCGATCTCGCGCTTCAGCCGGCCTGAGAGAACCTCGCCGGGCACGCAGGCGCTGGACCTCATATCGCCACATTTCGCGCCGTTCATTGCGGTCCAGCATGGCGGCTGGGGTTCCATGAGCACACGATTTCATCTTTGTCCGATCGGCCTGGCATTTGCCATGGCCGCTCCCGGTGCGGCATTTGCCGACCAGGAATGCCTGGCCAATGGAAAATCCTACCAGCTTGGCCAGGTCGCCTGCCTGACGGTTGCCGACCGGAGCCATCTGGCCCGCTGCGACATGGTGCTCAACAACACATCGTGGACGAAGATCGGGGATAGCTGCCCGGAAAACACGCTGGCGCCACACCCCCATGTCACGCCGATCTCGATGCCGGCGCCCAGCATGGTGCCGACGGAGCCGATCGAGAACTGATCGCGATCGAAAATCGAGTGCTGCTGGTGAAGCTGACGCAGCCGCGAGACTACTGGTCCGCGTTGTTGCCCTTGGTGAGGATATCATCGGCCAGCGAGATCGCGGTGCGGCGGTCGGCCTCGCCGGCGGTGGCGAATGCCTCTTCCTGCATGCCGCGGATCCAGGGCTGGTCAGCCGGCGAAGCGCGTTCGAGCGCTGCCGTCATCATCGCCAGGCCGCGAACGATCTTGCCGCTCTGGAACAACAAATGGCCCAGTGTCGCCTG
Source organism: Mesorhizobium sp. M7A.T.Ca.US.000.02.2.1 (assembly GCF_003996995.1). Classification (GTDB taxonomy): domain Bacteria; phylum Pseudomonadota; class Alphaproteobacteria; order Rhizobiales; family Rhizobiaceae; genus Mesorhizobium. The sequence goes on from NZ_RZTT01000147.1 coordinate 3,084, forward strand.
GGCGCCGGCATGGCCTTTCTCGGCGGCGAGTTGGAACCAGCGCCCGGCCTGCTTGACACTGGCCTTCACGCCGCCCTCGCCCTTCAAGAACATCTGCCCCATCTCGAACTGCGCGTTCGGATTGCGGTAGTTGGCGGCGGCGCGCATGTAATATTCCTGGGCCGCCACCTCGTTCTCGGCGACCGGGCTGCCGGGAATGCCCGTGCGCAAATAGTCGCCAAGCGCCACCAGCGCGTCGGAGACATAGCTTTCCTCAGGCGAGCCGGGCTCGACGTCCTGGTCGACGATCTCGGAGAAGAACTTGAACGCCTCATAGTCGTCGCGCGCCACGCCGTCGCCCTCGGCATACATGCGGGCAAGCTTCCAGGTGGCACCGATCTGGCCGTTTTCGGCAGCGTATTTATAGGCCTCGGCAGCCTGTTCCTTGTGGCCGTTCTTGTAGGCGGAGAAGCCGAACTGGAAGACCGCCCAGGGGCTGGATTGCGGCTTCACCCCGGTCTTGTCGTCGAACACCTTGTCGTCGAAGGCCATGGCCTGGCCCACGGCGCCAAAGGTCGCGCCAAATGTGGCGGCCACGACCAGTGCCGAAAAGACAGACGACCTCAACAACTCAGATGTCCGCATAACAGTGTGTTTCTTTCGCACCGCCCGGATGGGTCACCGCGCCATCGCGCGCCGGCCCTACCGTCTGTGCATATTTCCATATCGCGCCCGACTGATAGTCGGTCGTGCGCGCCTTCCATGTCTTTGCCCTCGCCGCCAGTTCGCTATCGGACAACGCCACATCGATCGTGCCGTTCACCGCGTCGATCGAGATCACGTCACCATCCCTGAGCAGTCCGATCGGGCCGCCCACGGCTGCCTCGGGGCCGACATGGCCGATGCAGAAACCGCGCGTCGCGCCCGAGAAGCGCCCGTCGGTGATCAGCGCCACCTTGCCGCCCATGCCCTGGCCGTATAGCGCTGCCGTCGTCGACAGCATCTCGCGCATGCCGGGGCCGCCGCGCGGCCCTTCGTAGCGGATGACGAGAACCTCGCCTTCCCTGTAGTTGCGATGCGTCACCGCCTCGAAACATTCCTCTTCCGAATCGAAGCAGCGTGCCGGGCCGGAGAACTTCAACTCCGCCATGCCCGCGACCTTCACGATCGCGCCTTCGGGGGCAAGGTTTCCCTTCAAGCCCACGACACCGCCGGTTTGGGTAATGGGTGTGTTGGCCGGGCGGACCACATCCTGATGCTCATTCCAGACAACGTGCTGCATGTTTTCGGCCAAAGTGCGGCCAGTCACGGTCATGCAGTCGCCATGCAGATAGCCGTGGTCGAGCAGCGTCTTCATCAGCAGCGGAATGCCGCCGGCCTCGAACATGTCCTTGGCGACATATTTGCCGCCCGGCTTGAGGTCGGCGATGTAAGGCGTCTTCTCGAAGATCTTGGCCACGTCGAACAGGTCGAATTTGATGCCGGCCTCGTGGGCGATCGCCGGCAGATGCAGTGCCGCGTTGGTCGAACCGCCGGTGGCCGAGACCACGGTCGCCGCATTCTCCAGCGCCTTCAGAGTGACGATGTCGCGCGGCCGGATATTTTTCGCGATCAGCTCCATGATCTTTTCGCCGGAGGCGAAATTGAACCGGTCGCGCATTTCATAGGGTGCCGGCGCGCCGCAGGAATAGGGCAGCGCCAGGCCGATCGCCTCGGCGACGGTGGCCATGGTGTTGGCGGTGAACTGGGCGCCGCAGGAGCCGGCCGACGGGCAGGCCGCCTGCTCGATTTCGAGAAGTTCGGCATCATCGATGGTGCCTACCGAATGCTGGCCAACCGCCTCGAACACATCCTGCACGGTGATCTGGCGGCCGCGATAGCTGCCGGGCAGGATCGAACCGCCATAGATGAAGATCGACGGCACGTTGAGCCGCACCATGGCCATCATCATGCCGGGCAGCGACTTGTCGCAGCCGGCGAGCCCGACCAGCGCATCGTAGCAATGGCCGCGCATGGTGAGTTCGACCGAATCGGCGATGACCTCGCGCGACACCAGCGACGACTTCATGCCCTGGTGACCCATGGCGATGCCGTCGGTGACGGTGATGGTGCAGAATTCGCGCGGCGTGCCGCTGGCGGACGCGACGCCCTTCTTGACCACCTGCGCCTGGCGCATCAGCGAGATGTTGCAGGGCGCCGCCTCGTTCCAGCAGGAGGCGACCCCGACCAGCGGCTGCGCAATCTCGGCCGCCGACAAACCCATGGCATAGAGATAGGAACGATGCGGCGCACGCGCCGGACCGACGGTCACATAGCGGCTAGGGAGCTTAGCCTTGGAGATGACTTTGGCGTCCATACTCTTCCTTGCCCCATCTTCCCTGCAAATGGGGCGGAGCGGCTGCCCCCTCGCCGAGCCTTTTGGCGCGTGTCCCGAGACAAGATCGAGGTGCGCCGGGTTTATGGCGGGAAATAGGCAATTTCCTCAGCCCGGCTTCCAGCGCAGGGGTTGCTCAGAAAGTGTTGCCAAAACATCACAATAGCAGGAGGCGCAGGCGGTGCGAATTATATGAAATGCAGCTTATACTGATGGCGCGCAGGCAAGGCCCGCCCAAATGAAAAAGGCCGGGTATTGCCCCGGCCTTTTTGTAAAACTCTCAAAGGGTTAGAACTTGATCTTGATACCGCCAGAAATTGCCGTGACCAGATCGTTGCCGAAGTCATAGCTGTCATCGGTGCCGGCGATGTAGCCGTTCTCGCCAGCCAACTCCCCTGAATGGCCGCTGGTCAGCACACCGACCGCACCTGCCAGACGAACCTCGATGTTCGGCCTGGGCGTATAGGCAACGCCACCACCCAGCGTCCAGGTATCGGTCTGTGCACCATAGCCATGCGACGTGCCACGATCCCAGGAAAGCTGCCCAGCGGCACTCCACTGATCATTGAACTTGTGACCGATACCGCCCGTGACAGTCCAGCCGTCACGATACATCAGGTCGAGTGAAGTCAGTTGGCCCAGACCATTCGTTACGCAGAATGAGGAGGGTGTACCCTGGGCACAGATCGGAACGCTTTGCAGGACGCTCCAATTGACCCACTTGATCGAACCGAAAGCGAGCCAGCCAGGTGCGATGCCCGACTGCAGTTTCAATTCGAGCGAATCCGGCATTGACTCCTCCGCACCGTAAATCGGTTGGGAGACGATGCCGCCGATGTTCAGAGTACCAGAGATATTGTCGAGCTTCACTTGTGAATTGTAGACAAGGCTGGCGCGCAGCGCGATATCTGGAATTTCATAGGCGACGCCCGCACGCCAGCCCCAGCCATCGGCCTCCAGATCGACACGACCGACCATCGTGCCTAAGCCGATATCTGTGTAGTTCTCCTTGAAGCCATAGATCTTCTGGTAGAAAACACCGCCTATAAACCGAAGCTGGCCCTTGCCGGCGTCCATCTTGTAGGAGCAGGTAGCTGCGTAGTTGTCGCTCTTGATGTCGGTTTCGATATTCGAAAACGCGCCATTCCACGCATTTCCCGGCGCGGTATGTGCACCCCAGGGCTGCGAATAGTCGACCATGCAATCGACGCCTTGAACAACCTGGACCTTGGCTCCAATGCGCGGAACCCAATAGCCTTCGGCTCCGTCGGCCGAGGTGCCCAAACCGAGATCGGCTCCGCCCGGACCGCGCGCATTCTTGTACTTGCGGTCCGGCATCACATAGGTCGCTTCCGCTTCGGTCGCGAACGGAGCCGGATCGAACAACAGGTCGATATCGTAACCGCCGCGCTCCAGGCCGCCGGCATGTGCCGGATTCATCGCCGTCCCGATCAAAGCCAGCGAAAAGCAGCCCGCTCCCAGCAGCGCTTTCAGTCGCAGAATAGTCATGAAATGTCCTCCCCGAATTCGAGTGCATCAAGCTAGAACCAATTCAGGTTAACGGTGCAACAACGAATTCGCGGGCGTACATGTACACATTGGCCAGGCGCATTTTCGAGGAAATGCAACCTAGTGCGGCAAAGCCGTAAAATGGTCTGTGAAGGCTGAGCGGCTCTCAAAAAACAGAGAGAACCATCCAAAAAGGCTCGAAAACAGGCCTTTTTTGGGCTCCAGGAGCCCCATTGTTACATTATGGCAACAATGGGGCTAAAACTTCCGTTTACGTCAATATTAACGCAACGGCATGCAGATTTTCGACGCGAAAAACCAGCACTTTAGAGAGGGCTAAAGTCTCGCGAATCTATCCTCAACCGGCGTCGCGAACCCTGGCCAACGCGACCGACAGCTTGTCCTGCGCATCGCGGTATTCAGCGAGCTTTTCACGCTCGGCATCGACGATCTCGGCCGGCGCGCTGGCGACGAACCTTTCGTTCGACAGCTTCTTGTGCAGCCGCGCGATCTCCTCGGTCACCTTGGCCAGTTCCTTCTGCAGCCGAGCGGCCTCGGCGGCGAGGTCGATCAGGCTGCCAAGCGGCAGGCAGATCGTCGCCTCGTTGAGCACGATCTGCGCCGCACCCTTGGGCGCGACATCGGCAAGCGAGATGTCGCCGACCCGCGCCAGCCGCTTGATCGCCGATTCTTCGCGGACAAGCCGTTCGCGTGTCACATTGTTGGCGCCGACCACGACGAGCGGTGCAATGGCTGCCGGCGGCACGTTCATCTCCGAGCGCACCGAGCGGATGCCGGAGACGAGATCGACCAGCCAATTGATGTCGGCTGCAGCCTCGGCGTCTTCGAAGTCCGGCGACGGCCACGCGGCGTGGCACAGCAGCGAGGGGCGTTGCTTGCCTTCGCCAGCGGTCTGCGCCCACAGTTCCTCGGTCATGAACGGCATCATCGGATGCAGCAGCTTATAGATCTCGTCGAGCACGAAGGCGACGCAGGCACGGCTTTCGGCTTTGGCCGCCTCGTCGGTGCCCATGAACACCGGCTTCAGCAATTCCAGATACCAGTCGCAGAACAGGTTCCAGACGAAGCGGTAGGCGGCACCCGCCGCCTCGTTGAAGCGGTATGAGGTGATGCCGTCGGTGATCTCGCGCGCCGCGCGCGTCAGCTCGGTCAGGATCCAGCGGTTGACCGCCAGCCTGGCGTCGTTCAGCCAGAAATCGTCATTGCGCGCGACCTCGTTCATTTCGGCAAAACGCGTCGCGTTCCACAGCTTGGTGCCGAAATTGCGATAGCCGGCGATGCGCGCCGGATCGAGCTTCACGTCACGGCCTTGTGCCGCCATCACCGTCAGGGTGAAGCGCAGTGCATCCGCGCCATATTCGTCGATAAGGTCGAGCGGATCGATGACGTTGCCTTTCGACTTCGACATCTTCTGCCCGTTCTTGTCGCGCACCAGCGCATGGACATAGACGGTGTGGAATGGCTCCTCGACCATGAAGTGCAGACCCATCATCATCATGCGGGCGACCCAGAAGAAGATGATGTCGAAGCCTGTCACCAGCACGTCGGTCTGGTAGTAGGTCTTCAGCTCGGGCGTCTCGTCGGGCCAACCCAGCGTCGAAAACGGCCACAGCGCCGATGAGAACCAGGTGTCCAGCACATCCTCGTCGCGGGTCAGGATCTCGCCCGGCTTGAAGTTCTCCAGCTTGTCCTCGACCCAGGCCTTCCACGGTCCTTCCAGCGCCAGATAAAATTCGATCGCGGCGCTCAGCGCCTCTTCCTCGGTCTTCTCGACGAAGACGCGCCCGTCCGGCCCGTACCAGGCCGGGATCTGGTGACCCCACCACAGCTGGCGCGAGATGCACCAAGGCTGGATGTTCTCCATCCAGTCGAAATAGGTCTTCTCCCAGTTCTTCGGCACGAAGTTCGTGCGACCTTCGCGCACGGAAGCGATCGCCGGCTTGGCCAGTTCCGCCGCATTGGCATACCATTGCTCGGTCAGGAATGGCTCGATCGGCACGCCTCCGCGATCGCCATGCGGCACGGCGTGGCGATGCGGCTCGACCTTTTCGAGGAAGCCGCCCTCTTCCATCAACTCGACGATCTTCTTGCGTGCGACGAAGCGATCGAGGCCGTCGAGTTCGTCCCATACAAGCTGGCGCTCCGGCGTCACCTCGAGACCGGCAAGGAAATCCTCATTATCCCTGAGGCTCACCGCCGCCTCCGTGGTCAGGATATTGATCGCCGGCAGCTTGTGGCGCTTGCCGACCTCGAAGTCGTTGAAGTCATGCGCCGGCGTGATCTTGACCGCGCCCGAACCCTTTTCCGGATCGGAATACTCGTCCGCCACCACGGGAATCCTGCGACCGACGATCGGCAGGACGATGTTCTTGCCGACCAGATGCCGGAAGCGCTCGTCGTCAGGGTGCACGGCGACGGCCGTGTCGCCCAGCATCGTCTCCGGGCGCGTCGTCGCCACGGTGATGAAGGTTGTTGGGTTTTCCGGGTCGAAGACCTGGCCCTCTATGGGATAGCGGAAGTGCCAGAGATTGCCGTTGACCTCCTGCTGCTCGACCTCGAGATCGGAGATCGCGGTGAGCAGCTTGGGGTCCCAGTTCACAAGGCGCTTGTCCTTGTAGATCAGCCCTTCCTTGTAGAGCGTGACGAACACTTCGAGCACGGCTTTGGACAGGCCTTCGTCCATGGTGAAGCGTTCGCGTGACCAGTCGGCCGAGGCGCCCAGCCGCTTCAACTGGTTGAAGATGGCGCCGCCGGATTCGGCCTTCCACTCCCACACTTTCTCGATAAACTGCTCGCGGGTCAGGTCGCGGCGATGGATTTGCTTTTCCATCAGCTGGCGCTCGACAACCATCTGCGTGGCAATACCGGCATGGTCCATGCCCGGCTGCCACAGGACGTTCTTGCCGCGCATTCGCTCGAAGCGCACCAATATATCCTGCAGCGTGTTGTTGAGCGCGTGGCCCATATGCAGCGAGCCGGTAACGTTCGGCGGCGGGATGACGATCGTAAATGCTTCCGCCCCCTCCTCGGCGCCGGCACCGGCGCGAAACGCGTCGGCCTCTTCCCAGACTTTGGCGATCTTCGGCTCGACGGTTTTGGCGTCGTAGGTCTTTTCAAGCATGGGAAAATGGTCCGCGCTGTCGGGAGTTTTGCTGGTCCGGTGTAAATCGGAAGGTTTTGGCCAAGTCAACCGCAAGGGCTGTCTCGGACCCTCACAACCAGATAGGCGCGGCCTTGGTCATTTCAACGGAAAGCGATCCGCCGTCCTGCCAACAAACTGACCTCACCAAAAGAAACGGCGCCACGAAGGCGCCGTTTCCTCTAGCAATCGGCATGGGGAGCTACTGCGCCCCGCGCGCCACGCGCTCGATCTCCTCGCGCACCAGTCTTTCGACCAGTGTCGGCAGATTGTTGTCCAGCCAATCCTGCAGCATCGGCCGCAGCATCTCTTCGGCCATCTCGTCGAATGTCTTCTTGCTGCGGCTGGCAAACGCATCGGAAAGCTCGCCAAAGGCAGCCGCGACCTGACGTCCGGTATGCTCGGAAACGATCGCCGGACGCGGCGCGTCGCTGGCCGCCACCGGCCGCACCACGCTTGCATCCGGACGAGACGGCTCGGGTTCGACGGCTACTTTCGCGGTCGGTTCATCCCTTGGAGTCTCCACGGACGGCTGGGCAGCCGTCTTGCGTGCCTCGCTCCGGTCCGACACCGCCCTCGCCTGCTCACCGACCGCGGCGATCTCACGACGCCAATCGGCGATGGAAGCGTCGGCGACAGGACGCGATCCCGGCGATTCAACCGTGATTGGCTCGGCGGCGACGCGGGCGCTAACTTCGGCAAGTGTCATCGATGGCTTTGCCGGGCTGGGATCGGGGCGCGCAGGCGTTTCCATGCGCGCGACCACCGGCTCGGCCGCCGGCAACTGTGCCTGGACTTCCGCCAGCGTCACCGGCTTCCTGCCTTCGGGGGCGGCATGCAGGTCGGCACGGAATGCTTCCACGTCGGGGGCCGCATAGGCGTTCGACGCGCGCTCCAGATCCTGGCTCAGCTCATCGGCGTCGCCCGGCTGCTTGCGGCCGCCGTCGCTGTCCTCGATGATCCGCCTGATGGAAGCCAGTATCTCTTCCATGGAAGGTTCGCGCTGTGCGCTGCTTGCCGTTGCCATCGTCACATCCGCCGCCTTTGTGACCCCTGTGGGTTTCCGCTCCGGCAGAGCCGGATCGAATCATGGCGACAGCGTAACCGACGGATCGCCGCACGAGAATCCCCAATCTGGGGACTTGTGGGATTTCAACAGATTAGCGCAATCTGAACCCGAGTGCGAAAGATCCTGCTCAAACGGGGAACACGGCCAGTCCTGGCAGAACGCCTCAGCGGCCGTCCGGCGTGCGCAGGCCGTACCACTTGTCCTTGACCGCGTTGTAATGCTCTTCAGGCTTGTACTTCGCTACCTGCAAGCCAAGGCGGTCGACGGACAGACGGCCGGTCGCCTGCAGAATGGCGTAACTCGCCACCACCACATCATGTTCGTAACCGGCCTGGTTGATCTGGGCGGTGATGACCGTCGCCTGTGCGTTGAGGACGTCGAGCGTGGTGCGCTGGCCGACATTGCGTTCTTCGATGACACCGTTCAGTGCCAGCTTCGCGGCCTCGATCACTTGCCTGTTGGCCGTCAGCTGCTGCTGCGCGGCGGTATACTCGGTCCAGGCGGCGGTGACGGCCTGGCGCACCTGGTCGCGGCTGACGTCGACCTGGATGCGGGCCTGGCTGAGTGATTCCTTGTTCTGGCGCACGATCGCCGAGGTGCGGCCACCCGAATAGATCGGGATGGTCAGCGTTGCCCCGACACTGGCTGAATTGGTCGTGCCATCCTGCGAACCGACGCCTGGCAAAGGCGAGGTATTGCGATAGGCGCTCGAAACGCCGGCGGAAGCCGACAGCTGCGGCAACAGCGCGCCTTCGGCCGACTTCACCGAAAACGCGGCGGCGTCGACCAGATGCTGCGTGGCAAGGATGGCCGGATGCTCGTTCGAGGCCACCCCGACGGCGGCGGCGAGGCTCGACGGCAACAGCTTTGCCACCGGCGAAGCGCCCTTGAGCTTGCCCGGCTCGTCGCCGACGATCTGGCGATAGAGCGCCGCACTTGCCAGCGCCTGCGCCCGGGCAGCACTCAGCGATGCCACGGCGGCGGCGCGTGAGGCGTCGGCCTGGGCGACATCGGTGCGCGTGCCTTCACCAACTTCGAAACGCGAACGCGCCGCGCGCGCCGTTTCGGTCAGGAACTGCAGGTTCTGCTCGGTCAGCACAGCGACCTGCCGGTCGCGAATCACGTTCATATAGGCCTGGGCCGCGCTGAACAGGATGCCCTCTTCGGTGTTGCGCAGGCTTTCGACCGAAGCCCGGACCTGCGCTTCGGCGGCAGCGACATTGTTCCTGGTCTGAAAGCCGTCGAACAGCGTCTGGTCGATCTGGACGCCAAAATTGCCGGTGGTCAGCCGCACGCTTGAATTGGTGCCGTTGAGATGGCTGCTCGAATAATCGATATTCGCCGAGCCGGTGACAACCGGACGGTAGCCCGACTTGGCGATGGCGACGCCCTCGTCGGTGACGCGAACGCCGGCGCGGGATGCATTCAGCGAAGAATTGTACTGGTAGGCCTTTGCAAGCGCGCCGGAGATGGTTTCGGCTGAAGCGGCCAGTGGGGACAGCATGGTCGCCGAAACGAGGACGGCGGTGAAAAGTGACTTGCGTAAAGACGGCACGGTTAAACCCTCATTCGTTTTCCATGGGAACCGCGCCGCGCCTGCTTCTCTCATAGATCAGCCGGCGCCGCGTGTTCGATGTTCCCTGCTGCTCACCCCAAAGTGCCCCCAGTTTGGCATCAGCAGCGATCGTTCAAATGCAAGCGACCATGACAAAGCCTCTGCTGCAAGGCCAAATCATTCAGAATTCGAAAGCACGAATGCGTTCAAACCCCGGTAGTGGCTTAATTGCCGCATTAAATGCCCGTCTTCCGGTTACAACCCCCCCGGCCTTGAAAAAGAGACGAGCCACGCCGGAATTGCCC
>NZ_RZTT01000148.1 GCF_003996995.1 Mesorhizobium sp. M7A.T.Ca.US.000.02.2.1
GCACAAGGAAGATTTGGAAACGGGTTCGCGCGCGGCCGTGCTTGGCGGCGTCACCGCCGTGTTCGAGATGCCCAACACCAATCCTTTGACCACCAGCGAGGCAGCGCTTGCCGACAAGGTTCGGCGCGGCACGGATCGCATGCATTGCGATTTTGCCTTCTGGGTCGGCGGCACCCGCGAAAACGCTGGGGATGTCGGAGAGCTGGAGCGGTTGCCGGGCGCTGCCGGGATCAAGGTGTTCATGGGTTCGTCCACCGGCGACCTGCTGGTCGAGGACGACGAAGGTGTCGCCTCGATCCTGAGAAACACGCGCCGCCGTGCCGCCTTTCATTCGGAAGACGAGTTCCGGCTGCGCGAGCGCCTTGGCGAACGCATCGAAGGCGACCCGGCATCGCACCCTGTCTGGCGCGATGAAATCGCCGCCTTGCGCTGCACCGAACGGCTTGTGCGCATCGCTCGGCAAGCGCGCGCCCGCATCCATGTCCTGCACATCTCGACGGCCGAGGAGATTGTGTTCCTCGAACAGCACAAGGATGTCGCGACCTGCGAGGCGACGCCGCATCATTTGACGCTGAGCGCCGACGACTATCTCAGGCTTGGCACGCTGATCCAGATGAACCCACCGGTGCGCGCCGCGCGCCACCGCGCCGGCGTCTGGCATGGCATTGCGCAAGGCATTGTCGATGTGCTCGGCTCCGACCACGCGCCGCACACGCTGGCCGAGAAGGCAAAACCCTATCCGGCCTCACCGTCGGGGATGACCGGCGTGCAGACGCTGGTGCCGATCATGCTCGACCACGTCAATGCCGGCCGGCTGACCTTGCAGCGCTTCGTCGACCTGTCTAGTCATGGCCCGCAGCGGATCTTCGGCATGGCCAGGAAAGGCCGCATCGTCGCCGGCTATGACGCCGACTTCACCATCGTCGACATGATGCGGCGCGAGATAATCACCAATGCGCAGGCCGGCTCGAAAGCCGGCTGGACGCCTTATGATGGCAGGGAAGTGACGGGTTGGCCGGTCGGCACCGTCATTCGAGGCCGACGTGTCATGTGGGAGGGCGAAATCGTCACGCCAGGCCAGGGCAAAGCGGTGGAGTTTTCCGAGGCATTGCCCGTCTAGGCTCCCGGATCTTTGCAAGGGCAGAGGCAGAAAGCTCAATCCCCGGCGACGAAGAACGACCACTGTCCGGCAGGCGTGATGCCGACACGGTAGAAAATATAAGCGCCGAACTGCTTCATGTCATTGAAATCGCCGGCGGTGACGATCTTGAAGAGCTCGACCCGCTGCTTGGCGTCCAGCTTGTCCAACGGCAGGGCGAAGAAATACGGCCACACATAGAGTTCTTGTGGCGTGCCGGCATCGAGGTGGACGTAGCCGGCATTAAGCACCTCCTCCAGGATGGCCAGAATCTCCTGACCGTCTGGGTCGCCGGAGAGGCCCTTGAGGAAGGCGATGGCGTCGCCGTCTATGTCGGTCAGCGATATCTGTGTCATGCTCTCGCCCGTGCCGATCAACGGCCGCAGCTTTTCGATATCGCCGCCCTTGCAGGCTTCGACGATCAGATCGTGCATGCGCCGCACCGGTTCCGGCAGCTTGCCGAGATCGTAGACGACCTCAGGCACCGGCGTTTCCGGATCGACACGCGGTCTGGTCACGCCGCCATCCGCCGGACTGTCCGGCTCGGCTTCGGCAGGAGCAGTCGGCTGGCTGGCCGGCGGCGGTGTTCCGACCGGATTGGGCATTGGCACGGCGCTTCCGGGGGGCGACATGTCGTCGTCGGCCGGCGGCGTGACTGTCGGGGGGAGCTCTTCGCGCTTGATTTCGCTCAGTGCATACACGGGGCTGCTCGCGAGACACACAAGCAGGGGAATCGCGGCACAGCAAGCGGCGAAGGAGATGCGAAGGACCAAGCCACACGGCTTGCCTGACATCGAAAAACTCACTGCCCGTTTCTCCCTGCTTCCGGGCATGACGCCCGAGCGGCATGTTGCCGTCAAAGAACCGGACGTCGGTTCAGTGCCGTAGCCGTTCAGGTTCGAAGGCGCCAGCAATCACCTTTTCACGCATACGGTCGAGCAGGGCAAGGGCCGAGGTCTCGCCATTGGCGCGCAACATCTCGCCGAAGGCTGTTTCGAGCGCTGCTTCGGCAATGATCTCGGGCTCTATCCCGGCGGAGAGACCTTCCGCCCAGGCCTCGCTGTGGCTTTCCACGGCGGTCAGGCGTTTTTCTTCCCTGACCAGCGCGTCGATGTCGTTGACACCATGTTCCATAAGCGAATGTCCACCCTTTCAAGCTGCGATCCGTCGATGTGGATCAGGCCTGATCTGTTCATTTCACACGCAGGGACAATTAAGTATTTGTAAATACGACATTTTTTTGATCGTCTTTTACAAAGCCCAATTGCCTTGTGCGAAGCTGCGTTCAGTCCGAGTCAAACTTAGCCGATTGGGGCGGCCTGCGGGGCGAAAACCTTCAGTTTGAGTTAATTCCGCTTTCGTGCGGTAAGGTTTCGTTAATACTGTTGCAGAAGTGCAACATGAGGATTGCACCAAGAGATCGCCAGGCACAAGCCGATATATCGGCTAATGCCCAGCAATGATCCGGATAGTTGTTGATGAGCGAGTGCCTAGTTGCCGTAACGCGAGGCGATATCGCGAGACAGCGTCTCGCCTTCCTTCATGTAGCGGCTGATGGCTTCGGTCGCCGAGGACGTACACCGCGTATAGGTGCCGCCGAAGGAGCGGTAGCCGCGATTGAAGCTGGCAATGAAGCGGGCGCGCCGCTCGGCGTCCGGATTTTCCGAATCGAGCAGTTTTGTCATTTCGACACGCCACTGGTCGCCCTTCTCGCCGCACAGATTGCGGAGGAAATGCAGCGAGCCCAGAACCTCCGCCAGCCGCATCAACCCAGGCTCGAACGGCGATTCGGCGCTGAGCGCGGGCCGTATCGAAACGGTCGCGCCGACCGCAAGGCACACGGCGAGGAGCATGGACGGACGGTTCATAAGCCTTCTCTACCCAACGGCGTGGCTCTGCCAAACAGGATAAGTCTTTGTGGCGAAACAATTTGTCGCCTGCAAGGCGGTTTTCAGGGCTTCGGCCCGTCGTCTCCGTCGGGTTCCAACAACTCCTCGGCCACGGCGAACACCGAGCCGGCGAGCGGCAATGCCGCCATCTCGCTGAGTGTATAGAAGGCCGCCGTCTCTGCGTCGTCGCTGGCTACCGCCTCGCCGCCGGCATAGGCGGCGCCGAAGACCGTGAGGAGATAATCGACCGGGTGGCTGTCATCCCTGCCGTCGATGTGGATTTCCCGCAGCGGGCAATAATTTGTGGCGCGCAAACCGGTTTCTTCCTGAAGTTCGCGCTCTGCCGCTGCCTCCAGCGTCTCGCCGGGTTCGACCTTGCCGCCCGGAAAGGCATAGAGCCCTTGCGAGGGTTGCCGGGCTCGCTTGACCAGAAGCACGGTGTCTGCACGCACGACGGCGACCGAGACTGCCGGAAGTGTCTTGCGCGCTTCGTTCATGGGTTCCCGATCAGGCGTGTAGGCAGGTCTGTTGTGGACCGCCCAGCATGGGCAAGCTTTAGCGGTTGCGCAATGCCGGTTGCACCGGCACTTTCAGGAACCGAACCTTTCAAAGGGCGCCAATCGACCATGTGCGGACGTTTTGCCTTGACCGCGACGCCGGACCAGACTGCCGCCTTGCTAGGCTTGGCGGAACTGGAGGATTTCCCGGCGCGCTACAACATCGCACCAACCCAGCCGATCCTGATGGCGGTCGCCGGCCCCCCGCGGGCGCCGGGCTCCAATTTGCCCGACCGGCAGCCAATGCTGGTGCGCTGGGGGCTGATCCCGACCTGGGTCAAGGATACCAGGGAGTTTCCGCTGCTGTTCAACGCGCGCTCCGAAGGGGCTACCGAAAAGGCGTCGTTCAAGGCCGCCATGCGCCATCGCCGCGCCTTGGTGCCGGCTTCCGGCTTTTATGAATGGCGGCAAACCGGCGGCAAGAAAGGCCAGCCTTACTGGATACGCCCAAGGCATGGCGGGCTGGTCGCCTTCGCCGGACTGATCGAGACCTATGCCGAGCCGGGCGGTTCGGAAATGGACACCGGTGCCATCCTGACTATCAACGCCAATGCCGATATCGCGCATATCCACGACCGCATGCCTGTGGTGATCGACCCCAGGGATTTCGCCCGTTGGCTGGATTGCCGCACGCTCGAACCGCGTGATGTCGCCGATCTGTTGCGGCCGGCTCAACTCGATTTCTTCGAGGCCATTCCCGTCTCCGACCTGGTCAACAAGGTCGCCAACACCGGACCGGAGATTCAGGAGCGGGGCGAGATCGGGCCGGAGCCCGAAAAGGTCAAGCGCCAGAAGCCCGGCGCGGACGACAATCAGATGACGTTGTTCTAGCTGAACTGTTCTTCAGCGACGTATGTCTGCGCCATTTGCCAGGCGCCCTTGGCGCCGGGCCGCACACCACTTCAGGCGGCGCGGGGCGACACGATCTTCTGCACCGGCTTTTTCTTCTTCGCGGTGTGAAGGAGGGCGGCGACGATCGCGGCCGGGCCGATCGCGCGGTAGTGGTTGGCCAATGCCGGCTGCTTGGCTCGGTTGGCTTCCTGCTTGGTTCGGGGCATGTCTCTCTTCCCAGGTAACATTTTCGTGTCTGCGTTTGATGGCCGATTCTGACCAAATCGTGACGCCTGCTGATCTAGCCGGCGAATGTTTCATGACTGTGCCGACATGTTTAATAAAATGTTTCAGTGCATCATTACCTGTGATCCAGCGACGTTTTTGCCGAAACTTGCGACTTGACGGCAACACATGCCAAGGCGATAAAGCCGCCCATGAAAACGTCTTTCGCCATTTGTGGCATTTGCATTATTGGCTAGCCTCGCGCTGGTCCGGACGTTTTCGCCTCATCTTTCCCCAGATTGGACAAACGCCCCGGCCAGCAGGCTGGAGCCTGATTTGCGTTTCGCGCAGGGCTGGCTTCGTCAAATTGAGTTCTGAACCGGGAAGGCACGAATGTCCGACGCATCGCAGGGCCTGCACCTCTACAACACGCTGACGCGGACGAAAGAGGATTTCGTCCCGATCGATCCAGACAACGTGCGCATGTATGTCTGCGGCCCGACCGTCTACGACTTTGCCCATATCGGCAATGCCAGGCCGGTGATCGTCTTTGACGTGCTTTTCCGCTTGCTGCGTCACGTTTATGGGCAGGCGCACGTCACCTATGTGCGCAACATCACCGACGTCGACGACAAGATCAACGCGCGCGCTCTACGCGACTTCGGCGGCGAGATCGCTTCCGGAACATTTTCGCTCAACGAGGCGATCAGGCGGGTCACCGAAAAGACCGCCGATCAGTTCCATCGGGACGTGGCGGTTCTCGGCTGCCTGGAGCCGACGGTCGAGCCGCGCGCCACCGAATTCGTCGAGCCCCGCGCCGACGGCAAAGTCGACATGATCACCTTGATTCAAAGCCTGATCGAACGCGGCCATGCCTATGTTGCCGCGGGCGAAGTCCTGTTCGACACCGCGTCGATGCCGGACTACGGCCAGCTGTCGAAGCGCAATCTCGACGAGCAACTGGCCGGTGCTCGCATCGCCGTCGACGCGCACAAGAAAAATCCCGGCGATTTTGTGCTGTGGAAGCTGTCGTCGCCGGAGGAGCCTGGCTGGAATTCGCCATGGGGCAGGGGTCGGCCGGGCTGGCACATCGAATGCTCGGCAATGTCGGCCGCCTATCTCGGCGAGGTGTTCGACATCCATGGCGGCGGCCTCGACCTGATCTTCCCGCACCATGAGAACGAGATCGCCCAGTCGCGCTGCGCCCATGGCACGGACGTGATGGCCAACATCTGGATGCACAACGGCTTCCTGCAGGTCGAAGGTCAGAAAATGTCGAAAAGCGTCGGCAATTTCTATTCGATCAACGAGCTGCTCGAGACCGAGACGTTTGGCGCCCGCAAATGGCCGGGCGAGGTGCTGCGGCTGGCGATGCTGATGACGC
This sequence comes from Mesorhizobium sp. M7A.T.Ca.US.000.02.2.1, assembly GCF_003996995.1. GTDB lineage: Bacteria > Pseudomonadota > Alphaproteobacteria > Rhizobiales > Rhizobiaceae > Mesorhizobium. The sequence goes on from NZ_RZTT01000148.1 coordinate 6,025, forward strand.
ACTATCGCGAACCGATCGACTTTTCCGTGCGCAAGCTGGAAGAGGCCGAGAACACGCTGCGCAAATGGAAGCGGGCGGCCGACCTTGCGCCGGCCGCCGCAGGACTGCTGCCCGTGCAGGTCATCGATGCCTTGTCGGACGATCTCGCAACCTATGCCGCCTTCCAGGTCTTGACGCAATTGGCTGGCGAGGCAGCGGACGGCAACGATGCGGCGGCTGCGCTGAAGGCGTCGCTGCTGTTCCTCGGCTTCGATGTCGCGTCGGCGACGGTTGATGAAGACCACGTCGCCAAGGCAATCGCCAAGCGTCTCGCATTCATCGCCGCCAAGAACTGGGCCGAGGCCGACCGCATCCGCGACGAACTGCTGGCGCAAGGTGTACAGTTGAAGGACGGCAAGGATCCGGTCACTGGCGAGCGCATCACCACCTGGGAGGTAAAAAGATGATCGACCATCTCGGCATCACCGTTGCCGATTTCGACGCTTCGAAGGCTTTCTATGACAAGGCGATGGCCCCGCTTGGTGCGGCGCTGCTTTACATGGTGCCGCTGGAATATACCGGGGGTGCCAAGGTCGGCGGCTATGGCCGTGACCGGCCGGTGTTCTGGCTGAGTACCGGCAAGGACAAGCCCAGGGATCACCAGCACGTCGCCTTCACGGCGCGCAGCCGCGGCGAGGTCGATGCCTTCCATGCCGCAGCCCTTGCCGCCGGTGGCAAGGACAATGGCGGGCCAGGCCTGCGGCCGCATTATCACCCGAGCTACTATGGCGCCTTCGTCTTCGATCCCGACGGCAACAATGTCGAGGCCGTCTGCCATGTCCCGGAGTGAGCGGTGATGAGCCTCGACAACCGGCCGGTCTACACCGGCGGCTGCCAGTGCGGCGCGGTGCGCTTTCGCGTTGAAGGCGCGCTCGGCGACGCTTCGGTCTGCCATTGCCGCATGTGCCAGAAGGCGTTCGGCTCGTTCTATGCGCCGCTGGTTTCGGTGCGTGGCGCCCGGCTCGACTGGATGCGCGGCGAGCCGAAATACTTCCGTTCCTCCAACCATGTCGATCGTGGCTTTTGCGCCGATTGCGGCACGCCGCTGACCTTCACCGCGCCGGATGGTGTTGGCCTCGCCATCGGCGCGTTCGACAATCCGGCGGAGATCGTGCCGCTGATCCAATGGGGCACCGAGGCAAAGCTGCCTTATGTCGATACGATCCCGCAATTGCCGGGCGAGGAGACGATGGCCGACGTGTCGTCGGCCTCTTATCTGGCGGATCTCGTCTCCTATCAGCATCCGGACCACGACACCGAACAATGGCCGCCAAAGGAAAGATCATGACCGATCAGGTAAGAACCGGCGGCTGCCAGTGTGGCGCCGTGCGTTTCCGCATTCATGGAGCGCTCGGCCGTCCATCGATCTGCCATTGCCGGATGTGCCAGAAGCAGTTCGGCTCGTTCTTTGGTGCACTGGTCACGGTGCCCAGGGACGGCGTCGAATGGACCCATGAAGAGCCGAGCTATTTCCAGTCGTCGGTCAACATCGATCGTGGTTTCTGCGCCCGCTGCGGGACGCCGCTGACCTACCGGCAGCCCGGTGGACTTGAGATCGCTATCGGTGCCTTCGACGACCGCTCCGATCTTGCCCCGCAGATCCAGGTCAACTACGCCGCGCGGCTGCCCTGGGTGGAGACGATCTTCGATCAGCCCGTCCACCAGGATCCTGATTATTACAACAGGCAGGAATCCATCATCTCCTTCCAGCACCCAGACCATGAAACAGCGGACTGGCCGACCAAAGGTTTGCAGCTATGAGCAGTCAATTGCGTACGCTTTATCCCGAGATCGAGGCGTTCGATTCCGGCATGCTGGATGTCGGCGACGGCCATCAGGTCTACTGGGAGCGTTCGGGCACGAGGGGCGCCAAGCCGGCGGTGTTCCTGCATGGCGGGCCGGGCGGCACCATTTCCCCAAAACACCGGCGGCTGTTCGACCCGAAGCTCTACGATGTCATCCTGTTCGACCAGCGCGGCTGCGGAAAATCGACGCCCAACGCCTCGCTCGAAGCCAATACGACCTGGCACCTGGTCGCCGACATCGAACGCCTGCGCGAAATGGCCGGCTTCGACAAATGGCTGGTGTTCGGCGGCTCCTGGGGGTCGACGCTGGCGCTCGCCTATGCCGAGACGCATCCCGATCGCGTCAGCGAGTTGGTGGTGCGCGGCATCTACACGCTGACGCGTGCGGAACTCGAATGGTACTATCAATTCGGCGTCTCGGAAATGTTCCCGGACAAATGGGAGCGCTTCCTGGCGCCGATCCCGGAGGCCGAGCGCGGCGACATGATGGCTGCCTACCGCAAGCGGCTGGTCGGCACGGATCGCAAGGCGCAGATCGAGGCGGCCCGCGCCTGGAGCCTGTGGGAAGGCGAAACGATCACGCTTTTGCCCGAGCCGGAGACCAGCGGACCATTTGGGCAGGACGACTATGCCATCGCCTTTGCCCGCATCGAGAACCACTATTTCGTCCATGCCGGCTGGCTGGAGGAAGGGCAGTTGCTGCGCGACGCGCACAAGCTGGCTGACATTCCCGGCACCATCGTCCATGGCCGCTACGACATGCCGTGCCCGGCGCATTATGCCTGGGCGCTGCACAAGGCCTGGCCAAAGGCGGATTTCCACCTGATCGAGGGCGCCGGTCATGCTTATTCGGAGCCGGGGATTTTGGATCGGCTGATCCGCGCGACGGACAAGTTTGCAGGCAAATGACCATGACCCGCGAGCGCCTCTATCTCTTCGACACCACATTGCGCGATGGCCAGCAGACCCCTGGCATCGACTTTTCCGTCGAGGACAAGATCGCCATCGCGAAACTGCTCGATGCTTTTGGCCTCGACTATGTCGAAGGTGGCTATCCCGGCGCCAATCCGACCGACACCGCCTTCTTCCAGGAGAAACGTACGTCGCGCGCCAAATTCGTCGCCTTCGGCATGACCAAACGGGCTGGGGTGTCGGCTTCCAACGATCCCGGCCTTGCGTCACTCGTGCAATCCAAGTCGGATGCCATCTGCTTCGTCGCCAAGAGTTGGGACTACCATGTCCGTGTCGCGCTCGGCTGCACCAATGAGGAGAACCTCGACGCCATCAAGGCCTCCGTCGAGGCGGCGATCGCCGCCGGCAAGGAGGCGTTGGTCGACTGCGAGCATTTTTTCGACGGCTTCAAGGTCAATCCCGATTATGCGCTGGCCTGCGCCAGGACCGCCTATGATGCCGGCGCGCGCTGGGTGGTGCTGTGCGACACCAATGGCGGCACGCAGCCATCGGAAGTCCGCGCCATCGTCGAGAAGGTTATTTTATCAGGTATTTCAGGCGATCATCTCGGCATCCATGCCCATGACGACACCGGCCAGGCGGTCGCCAATTCGCTTGCCGCGGTCGAGGCCGGCGTGCGCCAGATCCAGGGCACGCTCAATGGCATCGGCGAGCGCTGCGGCAACGCCAATTTGATCTCGATCGTGCCGACGCTGGCGTTGAAACCGGCCTTCGCCGATCGTTTCGACACCGGTATTTCGGCTGAGGCGCTGACCGGCATTTCGCGCCTGTCCCGCGCCTTCGACGAACTCCTGAACCGAGCGCCAGAGGCACAGGCCCCCTATGTCGGGGCCTCTGCTTTCGCCACCAAGGCAGGCATCCATGCCTCCGCGCTGGCCAAGGAGCCGGCGACCTATGAGCATGTACCCCCGGAAACGGTCGGTAACCGCCGCCGCGTCATGGTTTCGGACCAGGGCGGGAAGGCCAATTTCCTCGCCGAGTTGAGGCGGCGCGGCATCGAGGTGCCGAAGGACGATCACCGGCTCGACGCGCTGATATCAGTGGTCAAGGAGCGCGAGGCCGAGGGCTACGCCTATGAGGGTGCCGATGCCAGCTTCGAGCTCCTGGCACGCAAGATGCTGCACGGCCTGCCGGAGTTCTTCAACGTCACCTCGTTCCGCTGCATGGTCGAGCGCCGCTTCGACGCCAACGGCCAGCTGAAGACGGTCTCCGAAGCGATCGTCAAGGTGGTGGTCGACGGCGAGGAGAAGATGTCGGTGGCCGAGGGGCATGGCCCGGTCAACGCACTCGACATCGCGCTGCGCAAGGACCTCGGCAAATTCCAGGGCGAGATCGCCGACATGGAGCTGGCCGACTTCAAGGTGCGTATCCTCAATGGCGGCACCGAGGCGATCACCCGCGTTCTGATCGAATCGCATGACGGCACCGGCGCGCGCTGGTGGACGGTCGGCGTTTCCGAAAACATTATCGACGCCTCGTTCCAGGCGCTGATGGATTCCATCGTCTACAAGCTGATGAAGAACCGCGAGATGGCCGGACTGGTGGCCGCCGAATAGGGTTGAACCATCAGCGAAAGTCCATTGATCCATCAGAACTTTGCGATGGTCTTGCCAAGGTGACTGGGCCATAGCGTTGGCCCATGGCCACTGAAGCAATTACCCTGGACGCGGATTCCAAGGCCCGGCGCGGCTTTCTGCTGGCGCTCGGCGCCTATCTGCTGTGGGGATTGCTGCCCTTCTACATGAAGGCGGTCGCTCATCTGCCGCTCGCCGAAGTCATTGCCCATCGCATCGTATGGTCGGTGCCGATCGCCGCCGCCGTTCTGATCTGGGCCGGCCGCATGGCGGATTTTAAGGCGGCACTGCGCTCGCCGCGCACCATCGCCATGGCCGCGCTGACGGCGGCGCTGATCTCGGTCAACTGGGGCATCTATGTCTGGGCGATCGCTGTCGACCGCACCGTCGAAACCGCGCTCGGCTACTACATCAATCCACTGGTCAACGTCGTCGTCGGCGCGCTGTTGCTGGGCGAGCGGCTCGACCGGCTGCAGATCGCGGCGGTGGTGCTGGCGGCCGTCGCGGTCGCCGTGCTGACCGTCGAGGGCGGCAAGCTGCCCTGGGTGTCGCTGGCGCTGGCGTTTTCCTTCGCCGCCTACGCCTTCTTCCGCAAGACGTTGCCGATCGGACCGAGCCAGGGATTTTTGCTCGAAGTCCTTCTGCTGTCGGTGCCGGCACTTGGCTACATCGTCTATCTAATCGCGACCGAACAGGACCATATCGTATCCAGCAGTGGCACCGATACGGCATTGCTGATCGGCTGCGGTCCGGTCACAGCGATCCCGCTGCTGCTGTTTGCGTTCGGCGCGAGGCTGCTGCGGCTGTCCACCATCGGCATCATGCAGTACATCGCGCCGACCATTGTGTTTCTGATCGCCGTGCTGATCTTCGACGAGCCTTTCGGCACCACCCAGGCGATTGCCTTTGGCCTGATCTGGACCGCGCTCGCGATGTATTCCTGGTCGATGTTCCGTGGCCGCGAGATCCGGCCGGCGGTGCCGGCTGCAAGGTAAGGGTCCCCTATGTACCTGCTGCATATCGCCAACAGGAATTATTCCTCATGGTCGCTGCGGCCTTGGGTGTTGATGCGAGAGCTGAACATCCCGTTCGAGGAACGGCTGACGCCATTCCCGACCGCATCGAGTTGGGATCTGTACCGGCCCTTCTCGCCGAGCGGCCGCGTGCCGTGCCTGATCGACGATGGCTGGGCGGTCTGGGATTCGCTGGCCATCGTCGAATATCTGGCCGAACGCCACCATGGCGTGTGGCCTGTCGAGGCCAAGGCGCGCGCCTGGGCACGCTCGGCCGCCGCCGAGATGCATTCGAGCTTCACCGCATTGCGCGGGGCATGCCCGATGAGTTGCGGCCTGCGCGTAAAGCCATTCCCGATGTCCGATGCGCTGAAGCAGGACATCTTTCGCCTCGGCGATCTCTGGAACGATGGTCTTGCCCGTTTCAGCGGGCCGTTTCTGGCCGGCGCTCATTTTACCGCCGTCGACGCTTTCTTTGCCCCGGTGGCGTTCCGCGCCCAGTCCTATGGGCTCTCCTTCGAGGGTGCGGCTGCGGCTTATCCGGCGCAATTGCTTGCCCTGCCGGCGATGCGCGAATGGTATGCGGCTGGCTTGGCCGAGACCTGGCGCGAGCCCGACCACGAAGCGGAAGCCGCCGCCGCCGGCACCGTCATCGAGGATCTTCGCGCCTCGGCGTGAAAGTCGCCGGGCGGGCGTTACATCTGTCCGAGCCGCCTGACAAAGAGATAGGTCGCGCCCGCGATCACCATCGCTACCGCCGTCGCCACCCAGAAGCCCATTGGCGTGTCGACCAGCGGCAGGCCGCCGACATTCATGCCGAACAGGCCCGAGATGATGGTCATCGGCAACAGCACCGCCGTCATCACCGACAGTACGTACAGCAGCCGGTTCGACTGCGTCGTCAGCTTGGCCATAAGCTCGTCCTGCAACAGCCGGGCGCGTGCCTGCAATTGTTCGCCATCATAGTGCAGCGTCTGCGCCCTGTGTGAAAGACGCGCGGCCATGTCGTTGATGCTGTCGGGCAGGTCGTTACGGTGCGAGTGGTCGAGATGGCGAAACAGATTGGTCAGCGTCGCCATCTGCCTGTGGATCACCACCAGATGCCGGCGCGCGTCGACGAGGGATTGCCGTTCATTGTGCCATGCATCGCAGACGATGCGATCCTCGATCCCGTCGAGGCTGTCGCCGAGTGCCGCAAGTTCAGCCACCATGCCGTCAAAAGACTGGCCGACAACCGCCTCGATCAACTCGGCCGGCGAGCGGAACTTGCGCGATCCATTCTCGATCGCCTTGCGGATGTTGTCGACCGACTGCAGCGGTTGCTTGCGGGCGCCGACCAGCATCGTGTCGTTGAGCGCGAAGCGGAAATGGCCAAGCCCGCCCGCTTCCGCCGAATAGTCATGGCGCAGGTCCGGCAGATCGCCATAGAGCCAGTCGTTCTCGAGGTCGATGTGGCAGCCATGGCTGGCGGACAGGAAAGCTTCGCGCACCGGTGCCGGCAAAGCCTGATCGGCGCCGATCTCATGGCGGGCCCGCATGTCGGAAAGCTGGTAGCTGCGCCATGTCCAGTGCGCGGCGGTGGCGTCCCTGGGT
>NZ_RZTT01000149.1 GCF_003996995.1 Mesorhizobium sp. M7A.T.Ca.US.000.02.2.1
GCTCTATGTCCAGTCGAAACGGATGGCCGGACGATGAGCTTTCTCGAAATCGGCGGCTTGCACAAGCAGTACGGCCCGGTGGCCGCCCTTGCCGGCGTCGACCTGAACGTCGCCAGCGGCAGCCGCACGGCGATTGTCGGTCCTTCCGGCTGCGGCAAGACGACCCTGCTGCGGCTGATTGCCGGCTTCGAGGCGCCGGACCAGGGGCACATCACGCTCGACGGTACGATATTGGCCAATGGCGGCGCTGCGGTGCCGGCATATCGGCGAGGCATCGGCGTGGTGGCGCAGGATGGCGCCCTGTTTCCGCATCTGACCATTGGCGACAATATCGGTTTCGGCATGGGTCGCGGCGAGGACAAGCGCACCGAGCGCATCGTCGAGCTCGCCTATATCGTCGGGCTGGACAAGGCGATCCTCAAGCGCCGCCCGCACGAGCTCTCCGGCGGCCAGCAGCAGCGCGTGGCGCTGGCTCGCGCCATGGCGATGAAACCCCGGCTGATGCTGCTCGACGAGCCGTTCTCGGCACTCGATACCGGCCTGCGCGCCTCGATGCGCAAGGCGGTGGCCGAGCTTCTGGAAGCTGCCGGCATCACCACCATCCTGGTGACGCACGACCAGGCCGAGGCGCTGTCCTTCGCCAGCCAGGTCGCGGTGATGCGCGACGGCAAGTTCTCGCAAATCGGCACGCCGCGCGAGCTCTATCTCAAGCCGAAGGACAGGATGATCGCCGAATTCCTTGGCGACGCCATCATCCTGCCGGCCAAGATATCGGATGGCTTCGCCAACTCGCCGCTCGGCCGCATCGCGGTCGACACCAATGACAGCCGCGATGTCGCCCGCATCATGCTTCGCCCGGAGCAGATCGCGCTGAAGAGAACGTCGCGCGAGGGCATGTCCGGCACCTCGGATATGCTGTTCGGCGAAGTGACGGAATCCGAATTCGCCGGCTCGATGTGCACGGTCGCGGTGCGGCTCTTGAACAATGCCGATCCGCCCGATGCGGCAGCGATCGGCAACACGCCGCTGGTCCTGCGCAAACCGGGCATGGACGCGCCGGCGGTCGGCGAGATCGTCCGGCTGACCGTATCGGGAAAGGCGCATGTCTTCGCCTGAACACCGTATGCTGGAGCAATTCTAGGAAACTGTGAAGCGGTTTTCCGTCTGGAATTGCGTCAAAACAAAGAGTTAGAGCAGCTCGCCGTTTCCGTGAAACGGTGAAACGCTCTGGGCATATCTTTTGGATTAGCCGACGCGCTTTCCTGCCTGATCGAACCAGTGCAGCTTTTCTGCCTTGGCAACCACGCGCAATTGGTTGCCAACCGTGGCGGTGGCGCGACCCGCGACACGCACGACGATACGGTTGCCGCCTGCCGCACAGTGAAGGAAACTTTCGGCGCCTACCGGTTCGACTGCCTCGACCAGCGCCGGCAGGACGAGGGCGCCGGGCGGCGCCTCCGCATTGAAGGTGACGTCGGCATCCTCGGGCCGAAAACCGAGGGTCGCAGCTCTTGCCTCCCGAGGTGCGAAAGCGATCGCCGTGCCGTCTGCGAGCACCGCGCCCGAGGCGCTTTCGGTCAGTGCCAGGAGATTCATCGGCGGCGCGCCAATGAAGGAAGCGACGAAGGTCGAGGCCGGCCTTTCATAGATGTCGAGCGGCGCCCCCATTTGCTCGACCAGTCCGCCGTTCATGACGACGAGGATGTCGGCCAACGTCATCGCCTCGAGCTGGTCATGCGTGACATAGACCGACGTGACGCCAAGCGAGCGTTGCAGGTTCTTTATCTCGACGCGCATCTGGCCACGCAATTTGGCATCGAGATTGGAGAGCGGCTCGTCGAACAGGAAAACCCTCGGGTTGCGCACAATGGCACGACCCATGGCGACACGCTGGCGCTGGCCGCCGGAAAGCTCGCGCGGGCGGCGGTCGAGCAGCGCCGAAAGTTCGAGTATTTTCGCCGTCGCGCGGACCCGGCTGTCGATCTCATCTTTCGGCGTGCCGCGGTTGCGCAGCCCATAGGCCATGTTGTCGTAGACTTTCATATGCGGATAGAGCGCATAGTTCTGGAACACCATGGCGATGTCCCGCTCGGTCGGACCGATTGAGTTTACGATCTTGCCGTCGATCGCAACTGTTCCCGAGGAGATGGTTTCGAGCCCGGCGATCATTCTGAGCAGCGTGGACTTGCCGCAGCCCGATGGGCCGACCAGCACGCAAAGCTGCCTGTCGGGAACTGCGATTGAAACGCCCTTCACGGCCTCGAAACCGCTGGGGTAGACCTTCTTCACATCCTTCAGATCGACGGTCGCCATCAGCTTCTCACTTTTCGGAATCGACCAGGCCGCGAACGAACCAGCGTTGCATCAGCACCACGACCAGGATCGGCGGCACGATGGCCAGCATCGCTGTGACCATGACCAGGTGCCATTGCGTATCGGCATCGGCGAAGGAGACCATCTTTCTCAACGCGATGACGATCGTATTCATGTTGCTGCTGTTGGTGACGAGCAACGGCCACAGATACTGTGTCCAGCCATAAATGAAGAGGATGACGAACAGCGCCGCGATGTTTGTCCGCGACAGCGGCAACAGGATATCGAAGAAGAAGCGCCACGGCCCCGCACCATCAACACGCGCCGCCTCCACCAGTTCACCTGGAATGGTCATGAAAAACTGTCGAAACAGCAATGTGGCGGTGGCCGAGGCGATCAGCGGGATGATCAGGCCGGCATAGGTGTCGATCATGCCGAGATCGACCATCACCTTGTAGGTCGGCAGGATGCGCACCTCGACGGGAAGCATCAAGGTGATGAAGATCAGCCAGAAGAAGGTCATGCGCAGCGGAAAGCGGAAAAATACGATCGCGTAGGCCGACAGGATCGAGATGAAGATCTTTCCCACCGCGATGCCGAGCGCCATGATCGTCGTGTTGAGCAGCAGCCTGCCGACGCTGACGCCGCCGATACGGCCGACACCGCCGAACAGCGCTTCGGTGTAATTGTTCCAGAACTGATCGCCGGGCAGGAGCGGCAATGGCGGCCTGAGGATCGTTTGCAGCGTCTGCGTCGAGGCAACGAACGTGTAGTAGATCGGGAAAGCAACGATCAATATGCCGAGGATCAGCACGGCGTGGGCGATGACGGTGCGGAGCGGTGACTGGCCGATCATCGCTCGCCCTCAGCCGTAATGGACTTTGCGTTCCACATAGCGGAACTGGATGGCCGTGAGCGAGATGACGATGACCATCAGGATGACCGACTGCGCCGCCGAGTCACCGAGGATCAGATTGACGAATCCGTCATTGTAGACCTTGTAGACCAGCGTTTCAGTCGTCTTGCCCGGACCGCCCCCGGTGACGGCATGGACGATGCCGAACGTGTCGAACAGGGCATAGACGGTGTTGACGACCAGCAGGAAGAAGGTCGTCGGCGCAAGCAGCGGGAAGACGATGGTCCAGAATCGCTTGGTCTCGCCGGCGCCGTCCATGGCCGCCGCCTCGATCAAGGCTTTCGGCACCGCCTGCAGGCCGGCGACGAAGAACAGGAAATTGTAGCTGATCTGCTTCCAAGCAGCGGCGGACACCAGCAGGATCATGGCGTGGGTGCCGTTGAGCAGTGGATCCCAGGCGATGCCGAAACTTCTCAGCATGTAGGCCAGCGACCCGATCGACGGGTTGAAGAGGAACAGCCACAGCATACCGGCGATCGCCGGCGCCACCGCGTAGGGCCAGATCAAGAGCGTGCGGTAGAGACCTTTGCCGCGCACCACCTTCTCTGCCATGACCGCAAGCAGGAGCGCCACGCACATGGCGACGATGGCGGTCGCAAGGGAAAACACCACCGTGACCTTGATCGAGTTCAGGTAGGCCGGATCGGCAAGCACTTTCCTGAAATTGGCGAACCAGACGAACTTGGTCCTCAGTCCGAACGGATCCTGCCTGAGCATGGATTGGTAGAACGCCTGACCGGCCGGCCAGTAGAAAAACACGAGCGTGATGGCCAGTTGCGGCGCCACCAGCAGGTAGGGAAGGATCTTGTTGGGAAACACGACGCGAGGGGTCATGGAGCCACTCCGAGGTGATGAGGCGGGCGGCACGATGTAGCATCCCTCTTCGCCAAGATGGCTTTGACGAGCGTTTCGGATTGGGCATCATCGACCGTTGGCGAAATCGCAAGGGACGGCAAAACTCCCCTCGCCGAGGGGAGATGCCTGGCAGGACAGGTGGATGCGCCGTAGAGCAAGGACCTGCGCTCGCTCTAATTCCCCAGCGCTTCCTTGATCGCCGCATTGCCACGCGTAACCGCATTGTCGAGCGCCTGCTGCGCGGTTTGCTGGCCGGCGAGCATCTTTTCGAACTCCTCGTTCTGGATATCGCGCACCTGCGGCAGGTTCGGCAGACGTACGCCCTTGGAATTGTCGGTCGGCGCCTTACCCGTCATCTGCAGGATCGGGGTCTCGCGACCGACGTTCTTGTCATAGAAACCGGACTTCTTGGTCGCTTCATAGGCGGCAAGCGTTACCGGCAGATAACCCGACTTCTGGTGCAGGTATTCTTGCACCTCGGTCTTCGACAGGTAGGCGAAGAAGGCCGCGACGCCCTTGTATTCCTCGTCGGATTTATCAGCGAAAACCCACAGGCTGGCGCCACCCGGCGTCGTGTTCTGCGGTGCGCCCTTGGCGTCGCTGTCATAGGGCAATTGGCCGATGCCGTAATTCATGCCGGACTTGACGATATCGCCAAGGCCGCCGGAGGATTCGGTCATGATCCCGCATTCGCCAGCGAGGAAGATCTGCTTGGCTTCGGAGGTGCGGCCGCCATATTTGAAAGTGCCGTCCTTGGCGAGGTCCGCCAGCGCCTGGAAGTGGTTGACGAAAATCGGCGCATTGATCTTGAGCTCGACATCGCCGCCGGCCAGACCGTTCTGCTGGGTGGCCCATGACACGTCATTCCAGGCCGCGAAATTCTCCAGATGGATCCAGGTCAGCCAGGTCGAGGTGTAGCCGCAGGCGGCCGCGCCGCTCGCCTTGATCTTCTTGGCGTCTTCCCACACCTCATTCCAGGTCTTGGGTGGGCTGTCGACGTCGAGACCAGCCTTCTTGAAGATATCCTTGTTGTAATAAAGGATCGGCGAGGAGGAGTTGTAGGGGAAAGAGAGCATGGTGCCGTCAGGCTTCGAATAATAGCCGACTATGCCTGGCAGATACTGGCTCTTGTCGAAGGTCATTCCAGCGCTGGTCAACACATCGGCTGCCGGCTTGATTGCGCCTTCGGCTGCCATCATCACGCCGGTGCCGACGTCGAACACCTGCATGATGTCGGGCGCCTGGCCGGCGCGGTAGGCGGCGATGCCGGCATTCAGCGTCTCGGGATACGTGCCTTTGAACACCGGAACGAGTTCATAGTCGCTCTGGCTGGCATTGAAATCTTTGGAGATCTTGTCGACAACTTCGGCATTGGCGCCAGTCATGGCGTGCCACCAACTGATCTGCGTGACAGCAAAAGCGGAGGTTGAGGAAAGCAGCATAAAGGTGGCGGCAACACCGGCCGCGAAGCCGAAGGACTTCATGTTTCATCTCCCGTTTGTCATTGGCGAAAGGGGCACTCCCGCAAAGGCAATATGTGTCGCTCATGACAATCAGACAACGGTTTTGTTGCAGATCGACGAACTTCACCCCTTTACCTCCCGCCACCTCGCCTCCGCTTGGACGCATGGAAAGCCACACGGTTAGCCGGCTTAGCGCGACGACAAGCGCCCCGTCGGAACTGCCAAGCTGCCTTTCGGGGTGGCAGCCTTGATTGCAGCCGCTGCAACCCGAAGAGACACGCCAAGGTTGCAGGCGACTTTATCGATCCCTCAACGGCAAAGCGCTACTCAATCCTGCTGCCCTGTTTATTTCCAAAGATCAGGTGAAATAAAATGCTGACGGTCTACAATTGTATCGTCAACGAACACGATCTGAGACTGGTCGCACTCGCCGCGCTGATCTGCGGAATTTCCTGTTTCTCTGCCGTCAACCTGCTTCATCACATAAGCCGCTCCACCGATCGGAACCGGCTTGCCTGGCTGATGATCGCGGCCACTTCGACCGGCTTCGGCATCTGGGCAACGCACTTCATCGCCATGCTCGCATTCACACCGGGCATACCCAGTGCTTACGATCCCGCACTTTCCGTGCTTTCGCTCGCTGCTTCGGTCACTCTGACGGCAGCCGGCATGTGGATCGCCACCTTGCGGAATGAGTTCGACTATCATCTCGTCGGCGGCGCCGTGCTGGGCGGCGGTATCGCGGCCATGCACTACATCGGTATGGCGGCGTTCGAGGTTCAGGGCCGCATCGAGTGGAACCTGTTGCTTGTCGCCGTTTCCCTTCTGGCCGGCGTAACGCTCGCGGCGCTGGCGCTGCGTGTCGTGCAGCGCCGTCCCTCCTTGAAGGCGACATCCGGCGGCGCGGTGCTGCTGACGCTGGCAATCTGTACCCTGCATTTCATCGGCATGGGTGCTGTCTCGATCTTCCCTGATCCCTCGATCGTCATATCCGAATACACGATCGAGCCGACCTCGCAGGCTTTTGCGGCCGCCGCCGCCACATTGGTGATCCTGGTCCTGTCGGCATCGGCGCTGTGGATCGATTTGCGCTTCCGTCGCCAGAAGCTCGAGGTCGACCGCATGCACGGCCTGGCCAATGCCGCCGTGGAGGGGCTGATCGTCTGCGACGGCCACCGCATCATCAGTGCCAATGACAGCATGGCGACATTGACGGGCATCGCAACAGCGACGCTGAACGGAATGCAGCTTGGCGATCTCTTCGGATCCGATATGTCGGGCTTCGGCGAACAGCCGCAGGAGGCCGAATTGAGCGGCCGCGATGGCACGAGCATTCCTGTCGAGCTGATCGCCAGGAGCATCGACTATTGTGGCAAGCCTCACAACGTGGTTGCGGTCCGAGACATTCGCGAGCGCAAGAAGGCGGAACAGGAGATCCTGCGCCTTGCCCATTTCGATCCGTTGACCGGACTGGCCAATCGCCGCAGCTTTTCCGGCCGGCTGGAGACGGAAATTGCTGCGATGGGCCGGACCAGGAAAGGCGGTCAGCTTGCGCTTCTGCTGCTCGATCTCGACCGGTTCAAGGAGGTCAACGATCTGTATGGGCACGGCGCGGGCGACGCCATGCTGCAGAAGGTTGCGCATTGCGTTACCGGCATTCTTCGTCAAGGACAGATGGTGGCGCGGCTGGGCGGCGACGAATTTGCCATCGTCGCGCCGAACCTGACCGACCCGTTGGAGGCAGGCCGTATCGCCGACGCGGTGCTGACTGCCATGCGCGAGGAAAACCGGCTCTCGGTCGGCGGCGGCCTTGTATCGGCCAGCATCGGCATTGCGCTGTATCCATCGGATGCCGAAAACCAGGCCAGCCTGATAAGCCACGCCGATACGGCGCTCTACCGGGCCAAGACCGAAGGCAAGGACACCTACCGCTATTTCGAAGCTTCGATGGGGGCCGAGGCCCGCGACAAGCGCGTGATGGAGCACGAACTGCGCCAGGCAGTCGCGCGCCAGGAGTTCTACCTCGTCTACCAGCCGCAGAAGGAGATCAGCAGCGGGAAGATGGTCGGTTTCGAAGCGCTGGTCCGGTGGCGGCATCCGACGCGCGGCGACGTGTCGCCGAGCATATTCATCCCGGTCGCCGAAGACAGCGGCGCCATTGGCCAGATTGGCGAATGGGTGCTGACGGCCGCCTGCGAGGAAGCCGCCCGCTGGGAAAATCCGCTGACGGTGGCCGTCAACGTTTCGGCGGTGCAGCTCCACAACGCGAATTTCAGCCGCAAGGTCCACGAAACCTTGCTGAATTCCGGCCTGGCGCCCGGCAGGCTCGAGCTTGAGATCACCGAGACGGCGCTTGTCAAGGACATGCCGCGGGCATTGGCCACCTTGCGGCAGGTCAAGGCGCTGGGCGTGCGCGTCGCCATGGACGATTTTGGAACCGGCTATTCCTCGCTCTCCAACCTTCGCGCCTTTCCCTTCGACAAGATCAAGATCGATGGCTCATTCATCAAGTCCGTCGACAAGAACGGCCAGGTCGCGGCGATCGTGCGCGCCGTCCTGGGACTTGGACGCGGGCTTGGCCTGCCGGTTCTGGCGGAGGGTGTCGAGACGCTCGGCGAACTGAAGTTCCTGGACGCCGAAGCCTGCGAGATCGGCCAGGGCTACTATATCGGCAAGCCGGCTCTCATCGAGGAATTCGGCGATCTGACCGGCGTCGTCGCACCCGCTGTCGGCAGCAAACCCGCCAGCCTGCGCGACAGAAGCGTTCTGGCCTTCGCGCCCGCACCCGCGCTAGCCACACGCTAGACTACAGGCTCTCGGGCTTGAGTGCCGTCTCGACCAGCCGCCTGGCGTCCGGCCCCGACCATTCGGCCGGGCCGTTCATGTGGGCGATCAGGCAGCCCTCGCCGTCGATCAGCATGGTGACGGGAAGGCCTAGCGCCAAGCCGCGCTTCTTGAGGTCGTTGAACAGCGTCATCGTCGAATCCCGGTAATAGCCGAGCGTCGCGACGCCGGTATCGCTGAGGAACTTCTTCGGCTTCACATCGTCGCCGGCATCGACGTTGACGGCGACCACTTCAAAGGAGTCGCTGCCCTTTTCCTTCTGCAGCGCATCGAGCGCCGGCATTTCGGCACGGCACGGCGCGCACCATGTCGCCCACAGATTGAGCAGCACCGTCTTGCCGGCATGATCGGCAAGCGTCATCGGCTTGCCGTCCGGACCATTGAAGGCAAGGCTCTTCAGGGATTGAGGCGGATCGGCCGGCAAAAGTGCCGCAACCTCACCGGTGGCCGACGCCGCGACTTTCTTGGCGCGGTCGCTCTTGGCCGCGCAGGTCACGTCGTCCCTGCTGTCACCCACGGCAGCTTGTGCCGGTGCATTGTTGCCAGACCGGCTCTCGCTGACATATACCGCGACCGCGCCCGCCAGCGCGCCCGCCACCAAGGCGGCGAGGATCAGGCGCGGGGCCGGGAAGAATCTACTACCGTCTGCCATTTTCTCAAAACTGCTCCGAAGCACGGGTTATAGCCATGAGCGACAAGAAAACCAGCAACCAGATGTGGGGCGGACGTTTTGCCTCGGGTCCGGCCGCGATCATGGAAGCGATCAACGCGTCTATCTCCTTCGACCGCAAACTCTATGCGCAGGACATCAAAGGCTCGATCGCCCATAGCGAGATGCTGGCGCAAACGGGCATTATTTCGGCGGCCGACCAAGAAAAAATCGCTGACGGGCTGAACACGATCCTGAAAGAGATCGAGGCCGGCAGCTTCGAGTTTTCGACACGGCTCGAAGACATCCACATGAACATCGAGGCGCGCCTCGCCGATCTGATCGGCCCGGCGGCCGGCCGGCTGCACACCGCCCGCTCGCGCAATGATCAAGTCGCGGTCGATTTGCGGCTGTGGGTCAAGGATGAATGCTTTCGCGTCGCCGAGGCGTTGAAAGGGCTGATCGAGGCGCTGCTGGAGCGGGCCGAGGAGCATGCCGCGACCGTGATGCCGGGCTTTACCCATATGCAGGCGGCCCAGCCGGTGACCTTCGGCCATCACTGCATGGCCTATGTCGAGATGTTTTCGCGCGACCTGTCGCGCGTGCGCGATGCGATCGAGCGGATGGATGAAAGCCCGCTCGGTGCCGCCGCACTTGCCGGCACCAGCTTCCCGATCGACCGCCACCGGACCGCCAAGGCGCTCGGCTTCCGCGAGCCGATGCGCAATTCGCTCGACAGCGTCTCGGATCGCGATTTCGCGCTCGAGTTCCTCGGCGTGGCGGCGATCTGCGCCACGCATCTGTCACGGCTGGCCGAAGAGATCATCATCTGGTCGACGCCGCAGTTCGGCTTCGTCAGGCTGTCGGACTCGTTTTCCACCGGCTCCTCCATCATGCCGCAGAAGAAGAACCCCGATGCCGCCGAACTGGTGCGCGGCAAGACCGGCCGCGTCACCGGTCATCTGGTCGGCCTGCTGACGGTGATGAAGGGCATGCCTTTGACCTATGGCAAGGATATGCAGGAAGACAAGGAATCGGTGTTCGACGCCGCCGAGACGCTCGACTTGATGCTGGCGGCGATGACCGGCATGGTCTCGGACATGACGGTCAACGCGGCCGCGATGAAGAAGGCCGCCGGCTCCGGCCACGCGACAGCAACCGACCTTGCCGACTGGCTGGTGCGCACGCTCGGCCTGCCGTTCCGCGAGGCGCATCATGTCACCGGCCGGGCGGTGGCGCTGGCCGAAGACAGGAAGGTGGGGCTGGAGAAGCTTTCACTGGAGGATTTGCAGTCGATCAATTCCGGCATCACGGCCGACATATTTTCGGTGCTGGCGGTGCAGAACTCGGTCAAGAGCCGCACCAGTTTCGGCGGCACGGCGCCGTCGGAAGTGAGGAAGCAGATCCGCGCCTGGAAAAAGCGGCTGGCGAAAGCGTAATGCCGGATATTGCGAGCAGTAATATCCCGGATATTCCGCAGTAATATCCCGGATATTGCGACGGGCAATATCTCGGGGTGCAATGCGCCGAGAACTCGGCTAAAAGCGGCGGCTGACAAACGTTTCGGACGGATGGATCGATGACCGGAAGCAGGATTTTGGTGACACTGACGCTGCTGGTTGCGATCGCGGCCGTTTCGGCCTGCGGCAGGAGGGGCGCTCTCGACACGCCCTATGAGGCGGCCGTGCAGGCGCGCAAGGATGCCTCGAAGGCCCACCAGCCCGTGCCGCCGGAGCCGGAAAAACCGGTCAAGGACAAGAAATTCATCCTCGACCCGCTGATCTAGAGCCGACGAGAGCCGGGCCTTTCAACCCGATCTCATCGCGCCCCAACTTCCGGAACCACTCTCGTGAACCATTTCGACTACCGCGACGGCGTGCTCCATGCCGAGGACGTGGCGATCCCCGACATCGCCGCACAGATCGGCACGCCATTCTACTGCTATTCGACGGCGACCCTGACCAGGCACTACCGGGTGTTTGCCCAGTCCTTTGCCGGGCTCGACGCGCTGGTCTGCTACGCCATGAAGGCCAATTCCAACCAGGCCGTGCTGCGGACGCTGGCCAAGCTCGGCGCCGGCGCCGACGTGGTTTCGGAAGGTGAATTGCGCCGGGCGCTGGCCGCCGGCATTCCGGCCGGCAAGATCCTGTTTTCGGGCGTCGGCAAGACCGCGCGCGAAATGGACTTTGCCCTTGCTGCCGGCATCCTTTGCTTCAACGTCGAATCCGAGCCTGAACTCGAGCTGTTGTCGGCGCGAGCCACCGCCCTTGGCAAGGTGGCGTCGATCTCGCTGCGCATCAATCCCGACGTCGACGCCAAGACCCACAAGAAGATCTCCACCGGCAAGGCCGAGAACAAGTTCGGCATCCCGTGGCAGCGGGCGCGGCAGGTTTATGCCCGCGCGGCAAAGCTTCCCGGCATCAGGATCACCGGCATCGATACCCATATCGGCAGCCAGATCACCGAGCTGCAGCCCTTCGACGATGCCTTCGCCCTGCTTGTCGATCTCGTCGGCGCGCTGCGGGCGGACGGCCATGCCATCGAGCATATCGATGTCGGCGGCGGGCTCGGCATTCCCTACCGCATCGACAACAACCCGCCGCCGCTGCCCGACGCCTATGCCCAGATCGTCAGGAAGCATGTCACCAAGCTCGGGCTGAAGGTGATGTTCGAGCCTGGCCGGCTGATATCGGGCAATGCCGGCATCCTCGTCTCGGAAGTGATCTTCGTGAAGGAAGGCGACGCCAAGAACTTCCTCGTCGTTGATGCCGCCATGAACGATCTCATCCGGCCGACGCTCTACGACGCCTTCCACGACATCCGTCCGGTCGTGCAGCCGCCGGCCGACACGCCGCGCATGATGGTCGACGTGGTAGGCCCGGTCTGCGAGACCGGCGACTATATCGGCCTGGACCGCGATCTGCCCAGGCTGAAGGCCGGCGACCTGATTGCCGTCTCCACCGCCGGCGCCTATGGCGCGGTGCAGGCCGGCACCTACAACACCCGCCTGCTGGTGCCGGAGGTGCTGGTCGACGGCGACCGGTTCCACGTCGTGCGCCCACGCCCGACCTATGACGACCTGATTGGGCTGGATTCGATGCCCGACTGGCTTGCATAGGAGCGCCGGAAACACACCTACCCGTCTCAGGGAGCAATCATGACGAATGGCATCACCGTCACACGCGAGCGCATTGCCGCGATGGAACCGCGCATCCGCCCCTATATCAGGCACACGCCGGTGCTGCGCGTCGACATGGCCGACTTCGATCAGCCGCCGCTGGCCGTCGACCTGAAGCTCGAATGCCTGCAGCATTCCGGCTCGTTCAAGGCGCGCGGCGCCTTCACTAACCTCCTGGAGCGCCCGGTTCCCGACGCCGGCGTCGTCGCCGCATCGGGCGGCAACCATGGTGCGGCCGTCGCCTATGCCGCCATGCGGCTGGGCCACAAGGCGACCATCTTCGTTCCCGAAGTGAGCCCGGCGGCCAAGCTGGAACGGATCCGTTCCTATGGCGCCAAGCTGATCGTCGGCGGCGCCCGCTACGCCGAGGCGCTGGCCGCCAGCGAACGTTTCGCCGAGGAGACCGGCGCCTTGCAGATCCACGCCTTCAACCAGGAGGAAACGCTCGTCGGCCAAGGCACCCTTGGGCTCGAAATCGAGGCCGATTTGCCTCGGATCGACACGCTGCTGGTCGCTGTCGGTGGCGGCGGCCTGATCGGCGGCATCGCTGCCTGGTTCGCCGGCCGCATCCGCATCATCGCCGTCGAGCCGGAAGAAGCGCCGACGCTGCATCGCGCCTTCGAGGCCGGACACCCCGTCGACGCTCCGGCCGAAGGCATCGCCGCCGACTCGCTGGCGCCAAAGCGCGTCGGCGAAATGATGTTCCCGATCGCCGAGGCCTTTGTCGAACGCTCGATCC
>NZ_RZTT01000014.1 GCF_003996995.1 Mesorhizobium sp. M7A.T.Ca.US.000.02.2.1
AGCTTTCTCCGGTCGCTTGCCGACAACCGCGCGGCATCGCGATGAAGCAGCATGACCTGCTCGGCGTCCGATATCCGGTCGTGAATCGGCGCAGCGTCTTCATCGAGAGCGAGAGCACCCGACAGATCGGGTGAAAGCACCGTCAGCTTCTGCTTGCTACCCGCCAGTTCCTCCGTGCCGAGTGTCAGCCAACTGTTGTCGCCGCAATAGCTGGCGAAGTCCTTGCTGGCGAGAACGCTGTGCGGATATTTCTTGGTCAGGGTCTGGAGACGCTGGACCTCGTTTACAGCCGAGCCGAAGACAGAGAACGTCAGCCGGTCGGTAAGTCCGACGTTGCCGAACATCACATTGCCGACATGCAGGCCGATACCAAACTTAATGTCGCCCAACCCCTGCTCCTTTCTGCGCAGATTGAGCTCCATCATGCGCGCGCTGGCCTTGTGCGCTGCCGCAAGAGCAGCTTGGCAGGCGATCTCGGACTGCGAGCGATGCCTTTCGCAGGGGTAGACGGCGATGAAGCCATCACCCAGGAAACTCATGATCTGCCCGCCTTTGCGATTGAAAGGCGCAGCGATGGCATCGAAAAACTGGTTCAGCGTATCGATGTAGATTTCGCGACCGGAGGTTTCGGCAAGCCTTGTCGACCCGCGCATATCGCCCATGACGAGTGCGGCCCGGATTGTGTCACCTTCGCCGCGCTTGATCTGGCCATCCAGCACACGCCTGCCGGCGTCGCCGCCAAGATAGGTGGTCATCATGTTGTCGGCGAGCTTGGTGAGCACCGCCATTTTGGTGGCGATAGCGAGATAGTTCTGGATCCGCAATAGCGCCGAAATCATGCCGTCGCTGAAGCCTGAAGCACTGTCGGTCGACCAAGACCCCATCATGCCCTGACTGGTATCCCCGTTGAAGGGATGCACGAAAGCCATGTAGTCGGTGACGCCCATACGCCCGAGGTCATCGAAAACAGGAAACTCCGACCGCACCGACGGGTCGAGCCGGCGCCGCAGGTGGTCGAGCTTGTTGCTGAGCAGATGGTAGTATGGGCTGGTCAGGAATCTGTCGGAATGAACGCCGTTCTCACTGCGGAAGCCTTCCACTTCCAGACCCTGGCCGCGAAGCCAGGTAAAGCCAAGCGCGTCATAAAGCGGATGAAGCATCGAAAAGCTCAAATGCACCCGCTTCAGCGGCAGGCCGGCAGCAGCCAGCCGTTCACAAAAGCCCTTTACCAATGTTTCCAGGTCGTTGCCCGCCAGCGCCGATTGGCTCAGCCAGTCGGCAACTTTATCCATGAGAATGGTGGAAATTTCTGCTTGCGCTGTGCTCATGCCATCTCAAACCCGTCGAAGACGAGCCATCTCCTTTGATCCGCCACACAATCGAAGTCAGTGAAGCCAGCTTCGGCGACGAAAGCCGGCGAAGAATTTCCTAAATAACTCCTTGCAGGAAGGAAGCAGGCGTAAAACAGCATCTATCACCTGGAACCTTATGTGGCGAGGCTTCCGGCGGAGTGCAATCTCGATCCTGACATCGGGCAAAGAATTCGCCGTCTCAGACACCGTCGGGCCTTCACCACTGTCTCTTAGGCCACCCCGAGACGGCCAAAAACATTGCGTGTGTCGACGATCAGAGGAG
Organism: Mesorhizobium sp. M7A.T.Ca.US.000.02.2.1; assembly: GCF_003996995.1. Classification (GTDB taxonomy): domain Bacteria; phylum Pseudomonadota; class Alphaproteobacteria; order Rhizobiales; family Rhizobiaceae; genus Mesorhizobium. The sequence continues at coordinate 1,636 of NZ_RZTT01000014.1, forward strand.
CGTGATCAGCGATCGCCTGATAGTCGATCGCGTCGTGGCCGGTTGCCACGACGACAGCATCGAATCCTTCGGGGCTTCCGGTGTTTCGGCAGCGGTGTCGGAACGCAGATATGATGGCATCGCAGACGGCTAGTTCGACAAATCCGCAGTGGCGCGGAACCGCCGGGTCGGCAAGGGCTGTCGACGTCACTGCCTCAAGGAGGATTGGCCGTTGTTCAGGCTCTCGACCTTCCGGGTTTCGATGTCGAAGCCGGAAAACCGGGGACCCGGCGCGTGCGATCGCAACCGACAGCGGCAACCCGACATAGCCAGCCCGATCACGCCGACATGCGCGGCGCGCCTCGAAATCCGGTTAAGAAGACGGTCATATCGTGAGGCGTCCAAAAAATCTGCTTCCCCGTCAATTCGGACAGGTTACCCGCTCCCATGGCGAGGCTCACCGGTGCCAAGAACCATGAGTGAGGGCATATTGGGGAAATCGAATTCCGCAAGCAGTCAGCAGACCTGCGCCTTCGCCTTCAGGCTTGCGGCAGCCATCGCGTAGCCGCCGGCGGCGCCATCGATGAAGTGAACGTGATCGCGCTGCAGCGGCGAGATGACGAGGCAGGTCATCAAGGCAGACTTCTGGCGGTGCAGGCCATAATTGCAGATGCCCGCTTCTTCCGCCTGCTTCAGCCGGTCTTGGATCCGATGCAGCACATCCGCGTCAACGTCGATGGTCATCTTCAAGCCGTCGTCGAACTTTCGGAAATCCGAATTGCTGGCCACCTCGCGTTTGTAGACCTTCGGATCGAAACGGCCAATCGTCCAGCCAAATCGATCGGTTGCAGCCGTAAGCGTCATCAGGAACACGATCCACAGCTTCGACCGCCACCGCCATCCTGCCGGGGCCATCGCCCGCGCCTCGACATCCAGGCCGGCGGGCAGCAGACTGTAGCCCGGGCCGTCCACCGGCACCGGGTGGCCATCGCGCTCTTGCCTGCCGGCGAGGGCGATGATGTCGGAAGCCAGAAACTGAAACCCGCGCAAGTCGCGCGACGCCCCCGGTGTGGCTATGATCGAGACGATTTCGCCATGCCGGGCCTCGATCGGGTTCCAACGGCAGGAGAGGCCGGTCAGATCCGGCCGCGCGCCGGCCGGCGCAGGATCGATGCGGTAGCGCCCCGCTTTCATCTCAGCTTCCGCCCAACTGCCGCCACCGCCGGCGAACATGGCATAGAAGGCCGCTTCGGAAGCCCGGAACCTCGCCACGCGAACGTCGAGGCCATGCGCCCTTATGTCCCCTATCGGCACGATCGCGGCGCGCAAGGTAAGGCCCAGTTCGTCCGCCACCCACCTTTGGACGGCCGCCAGCGCGTTGCGGGCAATCTCCAGCGCCGAGCCGGGAAACGCCACGAGCGCGCCGTCGCCGCCGAAGACAAAGGGGAGGTCTTGCCGACCCAGCGCATTGAGCAGCGCCGAAATGACGCTTGCGCCGGCCATATTGACGGTTTTATAGCGCCCCGCCTCGATCGCCTTGGTCGAGCCGACAATGTCGGCAGTGGCCAGCGCCCAGCCATCGGGGAGGGGCCGATAGTTATCGATGTCGGCAACGCTTTCGAACTTTGCGAAGACCGGCAAAGAAGCGACAAACGGGTCGGACGCGACAGCTGTTTCCATGGCCATTAGATAGCATATTCCACGGCTTGAAGGTGAAGTCGATTACGCTTGGAAATTGACTTGCGCAGGCTTTCCGGTGATAGGGTCGCGCGATGCGAATTGCCTTCTACGCGCCGCTGAAGTCACCCAATCATCCCGTTGTTTCCGGCGACCGCCAGATGGCACGGATGCTTGTCAAAGCGCTGGAGCACGGAGGGCATAGCGTCGAACTGGCATCTGAGTTGCGCTTCTATCTACGCCAGCCGGAGTCGAAAAGTTTCGAGGCACTAAAGATCGAGGCCGCAGAGGAAGCCGCGCGGCTGACCAAGCTTTGGGGTCGTGACGGCAAGCCCGATCTCTGGTTCACCTACCATCCTTATTACAAGGCGCCCGACTTGATCGGGCCGGAGCTGGCGTCGGCCTTTGCTATCCCCTATGTGACAGCGGAAGCCTCCTATTCCAGGCGACGCGAAGCCGGCTTGTGGGCCGATAGCCAAGCATTGGTGGCGCGAGCCATCGAACAGGCGGCGATGAACATCTGCTTCACCCAAAGGGATCGTCAGGGACTGGCGGATGCTATTCCCAAGGCCGCTTTCGGTATGCTTTCGCCCTTCATCGACACATCGGCATTCCGGGAAATCCCGGCACGGGGTTGTCCGACGCGCCTCATTACCGTCGCCATGATGCGCCCGGGCGACAAACTGGGCAGCTATCGCATGCTGGCGCAAGCGCTCGGCTTGATAGGTCATCTGCCTTGGACCATGTCGGTCGTCGGAGACGGCCCAGCCCGCGACGAGGTCGAAGCGCAATTCGCCGGCCTGCCCGCCGATCGCATCGAGTGGATTGGCTCGATCGAGCCAGCCGCCGTGCCAGATGTCCTTTACACCGGGGGAATCTATGTCTGGCCGGGTTATGGCGAGGCCTACGGCGTTGCCTATCTTGAAGCACAGGCCGCCGGCCTTCCGGTGGTGGCCCAGGACATCGCCGGCGTGCCGGAGGTCGTGCGGGATGGCCAGACCGGGTTTCTAACCCCGCCGGGCGATGTCGCGGCGTTCGCTTCCGCCATTGAAAGGCTTCTGGCCCGTGACGACGAAAGAACCATCATGGCCGCGGAAGCCAGGCGTTTCGTTCTCGAAGAGCGTTCCCTCGGTGGCGCAGCTGCGCGTCTGGCCGAACTTATTGCGAAGGTCCCGGTCTCATGACGTCCGATCCGATCTGGCAGCCCTTGGTGGAAGAGCTGGCGCGCCTGCAACGGGCGGGCCGCAAGGCGGAGTTCTGGCTGCGCGACGACGACGCCGTGGATCCGACGCCTGCGCTTAATCGGCTGCTCGACCTCACCGGTGAATTCGCGGTTCCGGTCACTCTGGCCGTCATTCCGGCCCTGACCGACGCGAAGCTTGTCGCCCGGCTTGACGAGGCCCCGCATGTCACGGTCGCGATCCATGGCTGGGCGCACCGAAATCATGCGCCCGAGGACCAGAAAAAGCAGGAGCTCGGCGCGCATCGGCCACGCGAGGCGGTGCTCGATGATCTGGCTCGCGGACTGTCGCGAGTAACCGGCCTGCACGGCGCACGTGCCGTTCCGATGCTGGTGCCGCCATGGAACAGGATCGACGCCGGCGTGGTATCCGGCCTTGGATCGATAGGTTTTGCGGCCTTGTCAGTCTATGGGCCGCCGAAGCCGGATTCATTGGCGGTCATCAACAGCAATGTCGACATCATGGATTGGCATGGCACGCGCGGCTGCCTCGATCATGGTCTATTGGTCCAGGCTATCATCGCACACTTGCAGCATGCATCCGACGGCGAGCCGATCGGCCTGCTCACCCACCATCTTGTACATGATGAATCGGCCTGGCTTTTCCTCGAACGATTGTTGACAGTCACCGCACAGGCTGAACCCTGTGCATGGCTTCCGATCAGGACATTGATCGGGCGCCGCGCGGGTAAAGGAAAATAGCTCAGCGCTTTCTGTGCGATGAGACCGGGAATTTGAGCATCTGGCCATCCCGCGCGGCAAAAGCGCCGGCAAACCTGTCCTTGGCCAGCTTCTCCATCTCGTCCAGTTGCTCGTCGGTGCGTGTCGGATCGTGGTGAAACAGCGCAAGCGCCCGTGCACCAGCAGCCTCACAGAGCTTGACGCCCTGTTGCCATGTCGAGTGCCCGTTACCGCGGCGGCGTTCCATTTCCTTCTCGGTGTAGGTGCAATCGTAAATGACGAGGTCGGCATCTTCGATCAGGTCGAGCACCGACTGATCGAGTTTGTCCGGCTCGTGCTCGGTGTCGGTGATCACCGCCACGACGCGGCCGCCCCATTCGATCCGGTAGCCTATGCAGCCTCCCGGATGGGTGAGACTGCCGGTCCGAACCACCACCCCTTCGCGCGGCCGAAGCACGTCTCCGGATACAAAATCGCGGCAGTCGAGATTTGCCTTGCAGACGTTCATTTTCACCGGAAACCACGGCGGCCGTATGAACTCATCGATAATCTGCCGGGTCGTCATGCGTCCTGCAAGATGCCCGGACCAAAGCGTAAGCTTGACGCTCGGGTCGAAGATAGGCGCAAAAGCCGGCAGCCCGATGATGTGATCGTAATGGCAATGGGTGAAAAGCAGGTCGAAATCGGTCACATCCGACGCCTGAAGCGCCCTACCGGCAGGCCGCAGGCCAGAACCTGCGTCGAACAGAAGCGTATGCTTGCCGCATCGCATCTCAATGCAGATTGTGTTGCCGCCATAGCGAGCGAATTCTGGCCCGGATACAGCAATGCTGCCGCGCACGCCCCAAAATCTGACCAGGAAAAAATCGTCGTCCATGCTACCTTTCGCTCATCATAGCTCTAGGCGCTTCGTGCGTCGATCAGATCCGCGGTCGTATGGCTTAGCCGATCGGCAAGAACCCGCAATATCTCGATGGTCATTTCCGGGAACTCCTTCATAAGCCTCAGGAAATGATCCTTGCGGATTCTCAAGGCCTCCAGATCACTTGCCGCGCTGACGGTGGCAGTGCGGGAGCTGTTGCACAATATGGCGATCTCGCCGACGATCGAATTTGGCAGCAGTTCCGCAACCTTTATCGGCCCGCTGTCGGAATCGACCAGAATATCCGCCCTGCCTGAAAGGATGACATAGGCAGCGTCTGCCTCGTCGCCCTGCCGGAAAAGAATCTGGCCGGCGCTGTAATTCACGCGATCGGATGTGAACGCGAGCAGCTTGAGCTTTGCCGGCTCAATGCCGGAGAACAAGGGAACGCGTTGCAGCATTCCAACTTCATCCTTGAGCAGCATTGTCGCAAACCTTCCTAAATTCGCGTCTGCCAGACTATGACAGAAGTTCCTTGAAGATACCGTTCTCTGCCAAAAGTGTCTCGTGTGTACCGTCTTCCACCAATTGCCCCGAGTCAAAGACGATAACGCGATCGAACATCATCGCCATTGCCGGACTCGTCACGACCCACACAATTGCCGGCGAATGGCCGTCGCGTCTGGCTTCCTCGAGCACGTTTCGCAGCACCTTGTCCTGGATACGCTGGTCGAGCGCCGACAGCGGCCGGTTGAGAATGAGAAAATCGGGACGCTTGAGCAGAGCCCGGGCAACATCGAGCTTCTGTCGCTGTCCGCTGGTCAGCCGCCTTCCACCGGCGCCGACGTTGAAGTCCAGGCCGACATCCAGAAGCTCGGCATAAAGCCCCAGCTCGTCAAGAATGTCATAGACGATGGAGCGTATGCGGTCCGGCGCGTCGGGATGGTTGTTTCCCACACGGCCGAATAGGACATTGTCCATGACGGTGGCCGCGGCAATGTATTTGGCAGGATCATACCGTTCGATCGCGTTGTGCAGTTCGGGCGGCAGGTTCTCATAGAACCGGTTGCGTGCGGCGACGATCTTGCTCATCAACTCGTCGGTCAGCAGGCCGAAGCGGTGCCGGGGCTCGATATAGGCAAAGCTCAAGGTGATGATCATGGCGCGGTCGGCCTCCGAAACCGCCTCGTAGGGGCGGTTCTTGAGCCGCTGTAGCAAGGTCTCGTAGGCGGGGATCTCCTCGGCGCTCATGAAGGCGAGCTGCTGGAAGAACTGGTGATCTGGCGGCAGGTCGGCAAACAGCTCGATCGCCTGTTCGGCGATCTCCATGCCCATCTCGTAGAGCGTGCTGTCGAGGCCGGCCTGCTTCAGCACGGAAGCAAAGTAGGGATTGGCCGCCAGAGCCTTGTCGGCCAGTTCGGGGCCGGCGGCGGCGCCGAAAAGCAGGTTCTGGCCGATCGTCGCTTCCGTGTTGTAAGCGCCCGGCTCGAAAGGAACCACCAGTTCGCGCAGCCCTTCCTGTTCGAGCCGGGTTCGCAGCGCTGCACGCAGTTCGACGATCCGCCCGGCGAGCTTCGTGTGACGCGTGAGGTCGGCCGAAGAGCGCAAGCCAAGATCCAGAATGTCGCGCGACAGAAGAACCGCGTCGAGCACCCGGCGCACCGCTTCAAAGAGGTCGTGCGGGCCGGTAGCACCGGCGGAAGCATAGTCGATCCAGTCGCTGTGGACGTCGAAATCCGGATTGCCCGACCGGCGCGCCTCGTCCATGTTCCAGCGCTGCTGGTCTGCCGCGGTGCCGTCATAAGTCACCGATGTCAGCGGTGCATGCTTCAACCCGTAGAGCAAGTTATCGCGCAGGCTTGCTTGGAACAGGAAAACATCCGACGAGGCGTAGGACATGCGCCGGCCGGTCACGGCTTCGGGGAGTTCAAGCAGGTCATCGGCGCCCGAAGCGACCTTTCCACTCTCTGGCCAGTTCAGACGCGCGAAGGCTTCTGCTAGCGCCTCTGCTCCGCCTGTCGGGGTGCTGACCAGCGCCACCGTCTCAGCCGGCTTGACCTGCATGGAGACACGGTTGAGGAGCATTGCACCGCCATCGTCTGCCATGGACAGACCGACCGCCGACAGCGGCTTTGTCATCGGACCGGGATCGTCGATCGCCAGTGCCGCGATTCCCGGCGCAATGATATCCTCGACGGTGAACTGTTCAACGACCTGCTGATATTTGACCTGGACATCCTGCCGATCCTGATCCCAGTCGATCAGTTCCTTCATCGGTCCGGGCAGGTCCTTGTAGGCTCCGATCACCGCCACGAGCTGACCGACGTCCAGCCGGCCCCCTATGACCAGATACCCGCCGATCATGTAGAACAGAAAGGGCGTGAGCTGTGCGAGAAAATTGTTGAGGAACTTTACCATGAATTTCCATTGGTAAAGATCGAAGCGGATCTTGAAGATGAGCCCTAGCCTAGCAGCTATGTCGGCGCGCTCGTAGTTCGACGTGTCGTGGACGTGAACCGCGCCGATACCGTCGACGATTTCGCCAACCCGGCCGGAAAGCGCGCGCGCCGTCAACTGCCGTTGGCGCCCAAGCACGAGCAGCCGCCGCCGCATCCGCGGGATGAGTACGATCTGGATGATCACGATCACCATCGCTATCATTCCGAGCCAGACGTTCTGGACCATGATGAACAGCATGGCCGTCAGCGCCTGGCCGCCGAGCAGCACCGGCTGCAGGAAGGCATCGCCGATAAAGCCGCCCAGCGGCTCCACCTCATCCTTCACCATGGTCGCCACTTCGGCGGATTTCACCCGCTTGAAGTAAATCGGCGGAAACCGCAGCACACGATCGATCAGATCGAAGCGAATACGCCGCAGCATGCGTTCGCCGAGGCGGCCCTTGTAGGTGTTGATGTAGAGTTTGAACAGGCCGTTGATGACGACCAGCAAGAGGAACACAAGGCTCAGGGCAAGCAGCGTCTCCTTGCGGTCCAGCTGAAAACCGGAGAAGAACTGGACCTCGCCAATGAACGGCAGGTTATAGTGCAATTTCATGAAGGGCAGGGTCGCGCCGGGTTGCTCGAACCCCTTCCCCTGGATCGGGCCGTTGACGATCAGCTTCGGCAGGTCGAAGGACATGAAATATGGGATCATCGAAAGCAGGACGATCATCAATATCCAGATCTGCTGCTTCCGGGTGTGCGTCCAGATATAGCGGGCTAGGCTGGGTTCCATATGCGGCTGTCAGTTTGGAGGAAGCAGGCGGTGAAAGCACCTGCTGGCAAACGATGTATCGGCAATGTCTTCGCGGATGGACGCCGCTGGTCCGGACAGACGCAACCGGCCCCCATCGTGACCGTGCAACGGCGAAACGGCTGGTGGCATAGTCTCATCCGCAAGTCGAACAGCCTTGGGTGAGGCAATATTGCGTTGTGTAGCCCGAAATCCCAACATAGAAGACGAATATGATGGATGTCACGCAAGCACGCAATGCCGGCATTGACGGGCACGAACAAGCCTTGGACCTCGCCCGGGGAATTGCCGCGTATGTCGACCACCCTCTTGTCGCCGGGCTGGCGCGGGTCATCGCCAAGCATCCGACGGCCGATATCGCCAACGCCTTCAACCACAAGCAGGTCGCCTGCAAGATGTGGGCGCTCGACAAGCTGTTCGAAAACGACGGCGGCCGGTTCGGGCGCATATGGGTTCTGGGCGGATGGTACGGCGTATTGCCGGCAATGCTTTTCAACGACGCCCGTTTCGACATTGCGGCGATCGACAGCATCGACATCGATCCCAAAGTCGGGCCGGTCGCCCGGACCCTCAACCGGGAAGCCGGCGACCGCTTCCGGGCGCTGACGGAAGATATGTACGCACTCGACTATGCGGCCGGTCGGCCCGACCTGGTGGTCAATACGAGCTGCGAACACATAGCCGACCTGGGTGCCTGGCTTGCCCTGCTTCCGCGGGGCACGAAGGTGCTACTGCAATCGAACGATTACTTCAGCGAGCCGACGCACATCAACTGCGTGGCTTCGCTTGCAGCCTTCGAAGCAATGGTGGCGCTACGGGAGATCAGGTTCTCCGGCGAACTGCCGACAAAAAAATATACCCGCTTCATGCTGATTGGAACTGTTTGAAGCGCGTTGCGCGAATCCAACCGAGATATGACCTGCGCTAGGATTTCGAGGACCAGGCTCGATGCCGCTCGCGCAGGATTTGCGCCGAGTGACGGGCGCCTTCCAGATCGAGACGATGCGCGGCTGGCGTCGGTCCCGCAAGCGCCTGTTCGATCGCTTGCGCCAGACACTCAGGCGTCAGGTCGTTTTCCCTCAGAACCGTCGCCAAACCCAGTTCTTCGAGCATCAAGGCTCGAACCGTCTGTTCCGTTTCCCCGCCGGCTGCAAAGGGAACGAGCAGCGCGCGACAGCGCGCGCGCAGGACATCGCAGACAGTGTTGTAACCCGCCTGCGAGACCGACAGGCGGGCGCCGGTCAGCAAGCTGGCGAAATCCTCGCGAAACCGGAAGATGGACAGGCTCGGCGTCGCATCGCGTGTAATCGCGTCAAACTCGTCCTTCGGCAGGTTTGGGCCGGTGATCAGACACCATTTCCAGGCGTTGTCGGCATTCCGCGCTGATGCGATGGTGGACCGGACAAGGCTCTTTCCGGCGGCCCCGCCGCCAACCGACACCACAACGTCGAAACGCTCGGAGGCCGCGGGCGCTGGTGGCGCGGCAACGAGCCCCGTGTACGCAACCTCGGCCCTGATCGCTCCCGCCAGTGGAAATGTCTTGTCTAGGGTTGCGAAAGCCGGATCGCCATGGACCATGACAAGGTCAAAATGCCTGTTAACGAGATCGACCGTTTCCTCGTTTCGGCCCGGCTTGACGCGGTCCTGAAGGATATCACGGACGGACGTCACCAGAAGCGGTCTGGGCGACGCCGCGTCGATGGCCTCGATCAGCGGCAAGAGTTCGAAACGCATCTGCCGGCGCCCAAATGGAAACGCCTCGACAATGACGATATCAGGCCTGCAATCCCGGAATGCCTGCAGCAGCATCTCTGAACGCCGTTTCTTGAAATCATCGTCAATGGGCTTACCCTGCAGGTCGACAAGACCCGAAAATCCTTCATCACCGGAGGTGACAGATGGCAGGGTTACAGATATTGCCCCCAATCCCGGAAACCCCGCGACCGGCGCTCCGCCAGTGACGATGGTTACGTCAAACCCGTCATCGACCAGAGCCGCCGCGACGCGGCTGGAGCGCGCGAGATGGCCGATGCCGAGCAGGTGCTGGACATAGAAGAAAGCGCGCAGCCGCTTCATTCGGCGGCCCGCCACTCCCGTTCGAACAGCTCCTTGAGCTGTCCGATGCTTGCCATATGATCGAAGTTGCCGCGCACGCGCCGCTCTGCGGCGTCGCCGAGGCAGGCGCGCAGCACGGGATCACGGATCAGTCGCTCCAGCGCCTGTGCCAGGGCAATTGGATTTTCCGTCGAAACCAGCAGCCCGGTTTCATCCGGCGATATAAGCTCCGGCACGCCGGAAATATCGGTCGACACGCAGGCAAGCCGTTGGCTGGCCGCCTCCACCAGAACATTCGGCAGACCATCGCGGTCACCATTTATGGTGATCCTGCAGGCCAAGGCGAACATATCGGCGCGGCGGTAGTGCTCAAGCACCTCCTCCTGCGCAAGCGCGCCTTTCCAAGAGATGCGACCATCCAGTCCGAGCTTTTGCGCCAACGCCTTGAGCCGTTCCAGTTCCTCGCCGCCGCCAATATGCTCGAAACGCCACGCTAAATCACCGGGCAAGAGCGCAAGGGCCTCCAGCAAGGTGTCGTAACCTTTCTTTGCAACGGCGCGCCCGACACTCAGAACGATAACCGGTTCGTCCGGCGCCGAGCCGTCGTGCTGTTTTCGTGCCTCGCCGAAAATGCCGAAGCGATCAAGGTCGAGCCCATGATAGCTCAAATGCACGGACGAGTTGCCGTCGGCGAGTTTTTTCAGACGGTCGAAGCCGGTTTTCGTGCAAGTTACCGTCCAGCGTGCCGAGGAAAGCTTGCTGGCCAGATCCCAATCCGCCGAAGTCCAAATGTCCTTGGCATGGGCCGAGCAACTCCAGGGCAAACCAAGAAGCTGGCTGGCATAGCGCGTCACCGATGCCGGCGTGTGGGCGAAGTGCGCATGCAACCATGCCGCGTCTTCGGGCCATTCGGCCGCTAGCACGAGCGCTTGCCCGAAACGGCGCGCGCGATTGCGCGTAAAGTCGCGCGGGATATCGACCGCCAGCGATCCCAGTGCACGCCAGAAGCCCGGCCGCAGCAGCAAACAAGCAAGAAGCGAGCGAACCACGCGCAGCGGCTCTTCATGCAGATATTCCGGCAGATAATGGACGGGCGCTTTGATCTCGTCATGCACGGGGTGGCGTTTTGCGTCGGTCGGCCGCCTGAGCGCAACGAGTACCAGATCGAACCCCGCACGCTCCAGTCCGAGCAGTTCCTGCGCGATGAAGGTTTCCGACAGCCGCGGATAACCCTTCAGAACCACGACGATCTTGCGATGTTGCAACTCAGTTCATGCCTTCAATAACCGAAAGGTGAGGGCCAGCCTGCCGGTTGAGCAGTTCCGCGACGATTTCGGAAATATGAGGGAGCCCTTCCAGGGTCAGATGTGGATTACTCTGGGATGGACGAGGCCGATTCGGCAGCGCCACCAGTGCATCGGCAAACCGCTGGGAGTCCTTGGCCTCCTCCGGCAAAAGCATTTCGATGAGGCCCAGTTCGGCCGCGCGCCGAGCTCGGATCAGTTGTTCCTGGCGGGGTTCGATGCGCGGCACGATAAGCGCCGGCTTGTCGAAAGATAGTATCTCGCAATAAGTATTGTAACCGCCCATCGCCACTACCGCCTTGGCGCCGGCAATCAGGTCTTCCATGCGGTTGTCGAACTCGATAATCTTGATGTAGGGGATCGTGGCCCCCTTCTTCAGCAACTTGTTGCGCTTGCGAGCCGGCATGTAAGGCCCAAGCACGATCAGCGCCTTGTGCTGCAATTTCGGATCCTGCTGATAAGCGTCGATGACGTCGTGAATCAATTCGGCCCCGTCGCCGCCGCCACCGGTGGTAACCAGGATATAGTCGCCCTCTGGCCGGTGGCCGGGCAACTGGTTCCGCTGCAAGCTCCGTTGCAGGAAACCGACGAATCTCATTTTTGCCCTGACAGCCGGCGGCACATCCAAACCGGTCAATGGGTCGTAGAAATCCGGCGGGCCATAGGCCCAGACCTTGTCGTAGAACAGGCCTATCTTGCGCATCACATCCCTGCGCGCCCACTCTGCTTCGAGCAGATGCGGTGCATCCATCACCTCGCGCAGGCCAAGCACCAGCGTGGTGCCCCGCGTCTTGAGGTAGGACAGCGTGTCCTCAATCTCACCGCGCAGGCCGAGCGGTTCCTTGTCGACGATGAAGATATCCGGGCGGAAGGTCTCGGCTGTGTGGCGGATGATCGACTGACGCATCCTTAGCGTCTCATGCAGATCGATGTCCTTTTCCAACGAGGTGTATTCGCCGTTGCGCAACTTGATGACGCTGGGGATCTTCACGAAGTCGACGCGGGCGCGGTAGTCGAAGGCGCCGGCGATAGTCGCACCCGAAATGATAAGCACCTGAAGCCCACGGAAATCCTCGACTAGCGAATGCGCAATAGTCCGGCAGCGCTGCAAGTGGCCGAGCCCGAACGTGTCGTGGCTGTACATGAGAATTCGAGCGTTTTCTGCGTGTTGGGTCATTCTTGAACGTCTCTTAAAATTCTCGCCTTGAGACCGTGAGCGCCCCCCGGCTTCGAAACCATCCCGGGTGTGAATCACATGGCCGCAATTTCAATTTATATCGCTTCTATGGAATGCCGTTCAGATATGCTTTCTGATCGCCAGTCCGGAACTAGGTGGGTTGGCGAATATCGCCGCGAGGAGTGAGCAGAGACTTCCTGTTGTATTGTGGGATGGATCGAGGAGGAAAACGATGTCAAAAAAATCGGCAGAAGTCATCCCTCTTGATTCCAATCCGGACTGCTAAAAACGATTTCCCCTATCTTGCCCATGTAGCCAATTGCTTGATCGGTATACGAAAGGACAAGGTCGCTGGGCGTCCCACGGCGCATTGTTGTAGAGCTCATTCGTGCGCGCCATTGCACTCGCCTTAGACCAAAGGTGCTGCCCATTATTCTCTTGACGGGCGGTCTGATTGTGATTCACCGACCAGAAATTGAGCCATCTCTCGCCAAGCTAGCCGGAATTTTAGCAATAATCGAGTGGATGCCAGCGCGGTCGCGCCACACCGCCCGCACTAGGGTGTGTGCGACACCGGTTGCTTGTCGATCGTTATGACCCATGCCAATGCCCTATTGGAGCGGTGACGGTGCTTTTTTAAACGGCTTTGGCAGGCCGTCGAACGTCTTGAGGTACAAAAATCGCCCAATTGGTCCCGATAGTTGGTGAACCCTCGAAAAATTCTTTGCGGCGATTTCCCTTTAGAACCGAGGCGTAATTTTTTGACGGCTCTGGTGTCGGTCTCTTATGGGGCTATAGAAACATCCTAGTGTAATTTCAAGTAGTTATAGGCTGTTTGAACAATCGAGTGGGAGTAGGGGTTAGCGTAGTCTGGAGTGCTCCGGCGTTTCTCGCAAAAAACGACGCGCTTTAAGTCTTTGTTTTCGTGCATGTCGTTGTCCCAAACCGGAACTTTTGGGCGACATGCATTAGCCTACCGTCAGCGCGTGCCCGCATTTGCGAGATTGGCCGCCGGTGTGTCTTGAGATCGCCTCATTGGCTGACCGCAATCAGGCTTCTAGGCGATGCCGCCCAAAAGTTCCTCCGCCCTGGAAACAGCGGCCGCCTGATGTGGCTGCAAGGGTTGGCCGGCATAGCTTTCGAAGACCGGCAGGAACGGGTCGTCGATATGCGTCCTGATGCCGGACAACTGCTCCATCACCGCCAGGCCACAGTAGGGAACGTAGGAGGCGGAATAGCCGCCTTCGTGCGACATCATCAGGCGCCCGCCGCAGAGGTCGTCCGCCGCCTGCATCAGCATCCGCGTCATGTCGCGGTAGCTGCCGCTATGCAGCATCATGCGCCCCAGCGGATCGGCCGCCGAGGCGTCGAAGCCCGACGGCACGACGATAAGATCAGGCTTGTAGCGATTGAGCGCCGGCAGCACGACGCGTTCGAAGACGGACATGTAAACGCCGTGGCCGCAGCCGGCCGGCAGCGGTACATTGATGTTGTAGCCTTCGCCCTTGCCCTCGCCGCGTTCGTTGTGAAGACCGCTGTCATGTGGATAAAGCCCGTCCTGATGGATCGAGATGGTCAGTACCGACGGGTCCGAATAGAAGGCGGACTGGGTGCCGTTGCCGTGATGGACATCCCAGTCGACGCTGGCGACCCGCTCGAAGCCATGTTTGGCCCGGTTCTTCAGGATAGCGACCGGAACGTTGCCGAACAGGCAAAAGCCCATGCCTTGCCCGCGCTCGGCATGATGGCCGGGCGGTCGTACCAGCGCATAGCCATTGTCGACATCGCCGCTCAACACCGCATCCATCACCGCCGCCGTGCCGCCGGCGGCCAGACAGGCGATCTCGTAGCTGCCATGGCCGAAGGGGGTGAGATAGCTCGCATCGCCGCCGCGCCCATCACTGAGCAGCTTGATACGGCTGATGTAGTCGCGGTCGTGGAACAGGGCGAGGTCATCCTCGCTCACCGCGACGGAGGCGATCTTGGACAGTTTCTCGGTCAGGCCCGAAACCTCCATCAGATTGCGGAATCGGCGTTTCGTGTCGGCATTCTCCGCATGCTCGCCCGGCTCGATGGTCAGGCTCGGCTGAAAGAACTGCGCGGCATTGCCGGTCTCGTGCCAGAGATAGAGTTCGTGGAAATTCCAGCCTGTCGTCATGTCTTGTTTCCTAGCCCGCCAGGATCATTGACGCGGCGCGTTCGGCGATCATGATCGTCGGCGCGTTGGTGTTGCCCGACACCATTTTCGGAAAGACCGAGGCGTCGGCGATGCAAAGCCCGTCCAGCCCATGAACCTTCATCGACGTCGGATCGACGACGGCCATCGCATCTGAACCCATGCGGCAGGTGCTGGTCGGGTGATAGAGCGTCGTGCAGTGGCCGCGTATATAGTCGGCGATCTCGGCGTCGCTCTCGCATTCGGCGCTCGGCGTGATTTCGCCGGCGAGCATTTCGGCAAGCGGCGACTGCGCCGCGATGCGCCGGCTGATGCGGATGCCTTCGACCAGCGTGGCGATGTCCGAGCCATCCTCGTCGCTGATGAAGTAACGTGGGTCGATAGCCGGATATTCGATCGGATTGGCCGAGCGCAGGCGAATCTCGCCGCGGCTGTCTGGCCGCTGCAGCGTGGTGTGCAGCGTGATGCCGGGTCTGGACGAAAGGAACCGAACATAGTCTCGATGCGGGCTGATGGCGCCGTAAAGCTGCAGGTCCGGCTCGATATCGGGCCGGCTCTTGACGAAGCCGCCCGCCGCCACCCAGGGTGAGGAACGCGGGCCGCTGCGCGATGTCTGCCATTCGGCGAAGTCGCGCTGCAGCGTCTCGTCGGTCCAGGCGCCGACGCCGATCTTGTCCTTGGTATAGAAGGTGATCGGAATGTTGATGTGGTCCTGCAGATCCTTGCCCACGCCCGGCAGGTCGTGCACGGGAGCAACGCCGACCTGGGCGAGTTCGTCGGCCGGCCCGATGCCCGAAAGCAGCATCAGCTGGCAACTGCCGATCGAGCCCGAGGACAGCACCACCTCGCTGTCGGCGAAAGCGGTCTCAGGTTCGCCATTGACGAGATAGCGGATGCCCTTGACCCGGCCCTTCTCGGCGATCAGGCCCGTCGCCAGCACACCGGTTTTCACGGTCAGGTTGGGTCGTTCCCGCGCCGGGCGCAGATAGGCCTTGCCGGTGCCCCAGCGTTCGCCATTCTTAATGGTGAACTGGAACAGGCCGACGCCTTCCTGCTCGACGCCGTTGAAATCGCGGTTCTGCTTGTAGCCTGCGGCCTTGCAGGCCTCGATCCAGGCAAGCTCGTTGGGATCGACATGTCCGACATTGCCGATATGCAGCGGCCCGTCGGCGCCGTGCAGCGGGTCGTTGCCGAGTTCGGCATTGCTTTCACTGGCCTTGAACACCGGCAGCACGTCAGCCCACGCCCAGCCGGGGCAGCCCATCGCCGCCCAGCCATCATAGTCGGACGGCAGCCCGCGAATATAGATCATGGCGTTCAGCGCGCCGGAGCCGCCGATCATCTTGCCGCGCGGCCAGAACACCCGCCTGCCGCGGCAGCCGGCCTGCGGCTCGGTGTAGTAGCCCCAGTCGACTTCCGTGTTGAACATGGTCGGCCAGTCCGACGGCACGTCCGAGGCGAGCGGCGCCTCGCGCCCGGCCTCCAGCAGCAGCACCTTGCGGGCAGGATCGGCGCTGAGCCGGTTTGCCAGCACGCAGCCGGCCGAGCCGGCGCCCACTATGATCGTATCGAACATCGTCAGTCTCTCACTTTCCGGCCGGGGTCGGGCTTTGCACAATGCTGCTTGCTGCTGGCTTGCTGTCGGGGCTGGCGCGACGGCGCCCGAGCCAGTCGATGACATCGCCAAAACGGCCGACCAGCCCCTTGGGCATCAGCACCACCGACAGGGCGATGATCAGGCCGAGCCCGAGCGTGCGGAACTCGCCGCTCTCTCGCATCAGTTCGTCAGCCAGCACCAGCACCACCGTCCCGACCAGCGGTCCCCAGAACGTGCCGACGCCGCCGACCACGACGATGGCGATGATGAACATAAGTTGCGACATCGACAGCACACCGGGGCCGATCGCCTGGAAATGCGCGGCATAGAAACCGCCGGCCAGCCCGGTGAAGAAGGCGGAGATGCCGAACACCAGAAGCTGCGCCTGGAAGCGGTTGACGCCGCGGGCCACCGCATAGCCCGGATTGTCCTTCAGCGCCCGGAAAGCAAGGCCGATCGGGCTTTTGACGATCGCGTAGGTGAAGACCATGGTGAGCGCGAACAGCACCGCGATGATGGCGTAATTGCCGACCAGCCACTGCGCCCGGAGCAAGGCCCTGGTGCCGAGGTCGCCGAAGCGGGCAAAGCCGACGGCGCCGCCGGTGAACTGGCGGCAGACGGAGCCGACCATGACGAAACATTCGGTATCGGTGACGATCAGCAGATACATCGTCTGGGCGATCGCCAGCGTCAGCAGCGCCACATAGACGCCGGTCAGGCGAAGGCAGGCGAGGCCGACGACCAGCGAGAACAGCACGGCGCCCAGCGCGCCAGGCACAAGTGCTGCCCAGACGTTCCAGCCGAAATAGAAGCAGAGCATCGCCGTCGCATAGCCGCCGAAGGCAAAGATCGCCATTTGCGCCAGCGAGAAGATGCCCGAGAAGCCGAACAGGAGGTTCCACTGCGAGGCGATCGTCGCATAGAACAGCGCCAGCACGATCTGGCCAAGGATGTAGCGGCTGTCGACCAGGAACGGCAGCGCGATCGCAGCCGCGATCAGCATCAGGCTGATGGCAAGATCAGTCCTGGCCGAGCGGGACATGGAGGAACGGGACATGGGACGTGTCTCTGTCATGATGCCCCTCACATGCGCCGGATTTCGGCGTGGCCGAAAAGGCCGGACGGCCGCCAGATCAGCACGGCAATGACGACGAACAGCAGCGATGGAAAGCCCCACCTGGCGCCCAAGGCGTACTGGACGAAGGATTCGAGCAACGCCAGCCCAAGTGCTGCTGCGATGGCGCCCGGCAGATTGCCGAGACCGGCGACCACGCACATGATGAAGGCCTTCAGCATCGGGTCGTTGCCGAGTGGCGGCGACAATTGCGTCATCGACGAGACCATGACGCCGCAGATGCCGGCGAGCGCGCCCGACAGCATCAGCACCTGCAGGTAGACGCGGTTGACGGCGACGCCCATGAGCTGCGCCGCGTCGCGGTTCTGCGCCGTCGCCCGGATCGCACGGCCCATCCGCGTGCGGCCGAGCGCCGCCGAGACGACCACCATCATCACGACCACCACAGCGATGATCAGAAGGTTCTGCCAAGGCAGCGTCAGCGGCCCCAGGCGCAAGGCGCCGGCGATCGAGACCGGCTGCTTCAGCGGCTGCCCGCCATAGGTAAGGAGGATGGCATTCTCGAGGGCGATGCCGATGCCGACCGTCGCGATCATGACGTTGGCTTCGAATGTCGATTTGTCGTTCTGCAGGAGATTGCGAACGATCGCGAAATAGAGGATGGCGCCGGCCAAAGCACCCGCGACGATAGCACCGGCGAAACCGATCGCGACCGGCAGGCCGAGCGAGGTGATCACCGTGAAGGCGACGTAGCCGCCAAGCGTCAGCATCGCCGCATGGGCCATATTGAGCATGCCCATCGAACCCCAGACCAGCGACAGCCCGACCGTCGCCAGCGCATAGAGCGCGCCCGAGGTGAAGCCGGCGACGAGAATGGCCATGAGAACGTCGGTCATGGCGTCAGCCTCCGAGATAGGTAGCGAGGAGTTCGTCGCGCGCCATCAGTTCGGCGGGCTTGCCTGACCAGACGATGGCGCCGTCGTCGAGCAGATGCAGGCGGTCGGCGAGATCCTCGACCCGGGCCGGGTTCTCATCCACCAGCAGGATCGTGCGCCCAGCCTTGCTCAGTTGCGAAATGACGCCGTAGACCTGATCGATGATCAGTGGCGCGAGGCCAAGCGACGGCTCGTCGATCAAAAGGATGCGCCCGCCCATCATCAGGCCGCGGCCTATGCCGACCATGCGCCGTTCGCCGCCCGACAGGCTCGAGGCGATCTGGTTGCGACGGTCGGCAAGCTTCGGCAGAAGCGCGTAGACCTCGTCCAGCCGACGCGCGATCTCGGCCTTGTCCGGCGCGAGATAGCCGCCCATCAAAAGGTTTTCGAGCACGCTCATCTGCGCGAACAGCATATCGCCCTGCGGCACGTGGGCGACGCCCAGCATCGCCGTCTCATGCGGCTTGCCGGACAGGCGCCGGCCGTCGATGCTGATCTGACCGCCGCGCAGCGGCACCAGGCCGGAAATGGTCTTGAGCAATGTCGACTTGCCATGGCCGTTCGGGCCGACGACGGTGACGAATTCACCGGCATGAACGGTCAACGAAATGCCCTTGAGCACGTCGAGTCCATCATAGCCGCAGACGATGCCGTCGAGTTGCAGGACAGGTGGTTTTGCGGCTGCGCCCGTCATGGCGTTCCCCCCACCGCCGGATTCGTCGCGGCAGCTTGCTCATCGAAGAATTTCTTCAGCCGTTTCTGCGTGCCCTGGCCGAGATAGGTTTCGACAACGGTCTGGTCCTCGGCGACCTTGTCCGGCCGGCCTTCGAATATCACCTTGCCATGGTGCATGATGATCACGCGGCTGGAGAGCGCCAGGAGAAAGCGCATGACGTGCTCGATCAGGACGATGGTCAGTCCCTGGTCGCGCAGTTTCAGCACCATCGCCATGATCTGGTCGATCTCGGCGACGTTGAGCCCGCCCACCGGCTCGTCGAGGAAGAGCATTTTCGGCCGGGTGGCGATGGCGCCGGCAATCATCAGCAGCTTGCGGTCGAGCACCGGCAGCCGCGCCACGGTCTCGTCGGCCTTGGCCGCAAGCCCGACGAAGTCCAGCGCTTCGATCGTTGCCTGCCGGACATCCTCGCCGAGGCGGAAGCCGGCCAGCCTTCGCCGCTGCCGGCCGAAATAGGCGGCGATCTCGATGTTTTCGCGAACGGTCAAGCTGTCGAAGGCGGCATTGAGCTGGAAGGTGCGGGCGATGCCGAGTTGGCAGATGCGGTCGGCCGGAAGCGCCGAAATGTCGGTGTCGCCGAAATGCACCCGGCCGCCACTGGCCGGCGTGATCCCGGTCACCACGTCGAAGAAAGTTGTCTTGCCGGCGCCGTTTGGCCCACCAATGCCAACGATCTCGCCCGCATTGACCACCATCGACACGCCGTCGACGGCGGCCAGCGAGCCGAACCGTTTGACCACACTGTCACAAACCAGCATCGGACCGGCGGCCTCAGTCATATTTCTCACCCAATGGAGCCGGTCGGGCAAACGGCCCGGCCGGTGTCGTTGGTTTCATTTCCGCGTCCGGTCACTTGACCCATGGCGGCAGGATGAAGCTGTCCGTGGCATAGAGCACCGGCGCGATCAGCTTCGGATCGGTTTTGTAATCCTGATGCTGCAGGAACTGGTGCGGCATGCCAAGCGACGGATCGGCCACCTGCGTAGGATAGCAGAAGGCCGATTGGCCGGCCGGATCGGCCCGGTAGGTGCCGTTGACCCCGCGATAGACCAGGCGCTTCATCGCATTGGCCACCTTGGTGGTCTGCGCCTTGTCCATCGGTTCGCCTGGACCACCGGCGATTGCCGCGGCAAGCGCCCACATCCACAGGCCGTCATAGGTCTGCGATCCCGTGATGTAGGCCGAGTTCGGACCGAATTTGGCCCGGTAGCTCTCGCGGAACGGCTTGGAGAAATCGTCCGGCAGGCAGCCGATCACCGTCGAATAGACGACGCCGTTGACCGCCTCGCCGCCGATCTCGCGGAAAGCCGGCAGCGATGGTCCGTACTGCATGTAGATCAGGCTGTTGATCGGCTCGGCGAGGAACTGGACCATGAACTGCGCCAGGTCCTGCGGCAGGAAGTGCGTGACCAGGATCGCCGCCGGCGGGTCCCGGCGGAGTTTCGCCAGCGTCGGTCCCCATTGGTTGGTCGGGAACGGAACGGTCTCGAACAGACTAACCTCGAAGCCGTATTCGGCGGCCTTGTCGCGGATCGCGTTGGCGATGACGATCGAATATTCGTTGGCAGACGGGATGATGGCGATCTTCTTGTTGGGCGCCTTCCATTTGCCGTCCGCGGCAAGCGTCTTGAGGAAGTTCAGGCAGCCCGGTCCATACCAGAACTCCGGCGGATCGCCCTGGA
This sequence comes from Mesorhizobium sp. M7A.T.Ca.US.000.02.2.1, assembly GCF_003996995.1. GTDB lineage: Bacteria > Pseudomonadota > Alphaproteobacteria > Rhizobiales > Rhizobiaceae > Mesorhizobium. The sequence continues at coordinate 22,064 of NZ_RZTT01000014.1, forward strand.
AGGAGCTGTAATAGCGGGCAGGGTCGGTCTTGAACTTCTCATTGTGCGAAATCAGCGTGTTGTAGTGCATCATGATGACGTCGTTGTCGGCGGCGACGTCCATCTCGATCATGTTGGTGCCGAGATTGTAGCCATTGATGATGACGGGCGCCTCGAAGCGGTCGATCAGGCGCTGCATCGACTGGCTGACGAGGTCGGCGCCCATTTCCTTGGTGTCTTCGATGTGGATCTCGACAGGCCGGCCGAGAATGCCGCCCGCCGCATTGATCTCCTCGGCGGCAAGTTCGAGACCGTTCTTGAACTCGATGCCGTCGGCGGCGGCGATGCCGGACATCGGCAGGGCCGAGCCGACCGGAATGGGCTTGGTGTCCTGGGCGATCGCCGCAGTGTTCATATCGGCAAGAAGCGCGGCACCGGCCGCACCCGCGCCGACCGCGCCCTGCAGCATTGCACGTCTGTTCATCATGGCAAAGTTCCCCTTTTTGGCGTTGGTTAGAGTCTTTTCTTCATGCGAAATCTTTCACACCAGATCTTTCTGGCGAAACGCGTGGGTCATGGGCACGAAAGCGGCTTCCAGGTCGGCTGCCGCCGAGAGCACGCGGGCATCGTCGCCGCGCGCGCCGATGATCTGAAAGCCGACGGGCAGGCCCGCCTCGGTCATGCCGCAAGGGATGACGCAGGCCGGTTGCTGGCTGAGATTGATCGGGTAGCTGAACGCCGCCCATTCGATCCATCGCGAGAGGCCGCTGCCCAGAGGCACTTCAAGGCCAACGTCGAAAGCTGGAATCGATGTCCCCGGCGAAACGATGAAATCATAGTCGTCTAGCAGCCGGTCCATGGCGGCGCCGAATTCGGCGCGCTCCAACTGTGCGGCGACGAGCGTATGGATGTCGAACGCCGCCCCAGCCTGCGCGATCTCCAGGAAGCCCGGATCGATGCCCGCCCGTTTGCTCGGCGGAACCAGCGCCAGCCGCGCCGCGGCGCCGGTGAACCAGTGATGCTGGAACAGATCGAGGAGATCGCCACCGGGAAGATCAATCGGCTCGACCGTTGCGCCGTAGGCGTCGAAACACGTCAAGGCGTGGGAGACGACGGCGGCGATCCCGGAATCCAGCGCTCCTGAAGGCGGCTTCGACCAGTAGCCGATCCGGGCGCCCCGCAAAACTTCTTCGATCCGGCCAAGCGGCGCCAGCGTTCCCACGCCTTGCTGCCAGTCGCTGATATCGCGGCCGGACATGGCGCCGGCCATGACGGAAAGATCGAGTGCTGTCCGCGCCATCGGTCCGATATGGGCGACGGTTCCGAACGCGCTGGACGGATAGGCGGGCACGCGGCCGAAGGTCGGCTTCAATCCGGCGATGCCGGTGAACGAGGCCGGAATGCGGATCGAGCCGCCGCCATCGGTACCGAGATGGAAGACGCCGGCGCCGGTGGCGGCGGCCACCGCCGCTCCGCCGGAGGAACCGCCGGGGGTCTTTTGCGCATTCCAGGGATTGCGCGTGATGCCGCAGAGGCCGCTGTCGGTAATCGCCTTCCAGCCGAATTCGGGCGTCGTCGTCTGTCCGATGAAGATGGCGCCGGCTCTGCGCAGCAGGGCAACGGCGGGGGCATCCTTGTCATAGGCGGCGGAAGTCGTCGTCCTGCTGCCGTAACGCACGCTCCAGCCCTCGACCCAGACGATGTCCTTCAGCGTCGTCGGTATGCCGTCGGCCGCCGACAGCGGCTCGCCTGCCCGCCATCGCTTCTCGGAAGCACCTGCGGCCTCGATCGCACCCTTGCGGTCGATCATGGTGAAGGCGTTGAAAAGCGGATTGATCGCTTCGGCGCGATCCAGCGCCGCCAGCGTCACCTCGACGGGCGACAGCGATCCAGCGCGGTAGGCGGCGCTAAGCTCCGCAGCAGCCAGGCGGCACAGATCATCGGCGTCGGCAATGGGAGACAGCCCATTCGGCATGCAGTTCGAACCCCTCACTTCATGGCCGCTCTTCCGGCAGCCTTGTCAGCCCGGGCAATCTGGCGGGTTTTTTCATCACCATAAAATGTATTGTTGTGGGGAATATTCGCTATTTAATGTAACAAAGAGCCATGAATCTGACCATTCGGCAGTTGCGCTATGTCTGCGAAGTCGCCCGCCTTGGCAGCGTGCTGGCGGCCTCCAGATCGCTCTACATCTCGCAATCCTCCATCCTCGCGGCGATCACTCTGGCCGAGGCCGGGATGGGGGCGCGCATTTTCGACAGGCGGCCGGCGCGCGGCGTCTCCATCACGCCGGCCGGCCAACGCTTCGTCGCCGCCGCCCGCATCATGCTGGCGGCGGAAACGGAGTTCAACCGGTCGATCGGAGACCTCAACGGGCGCGTGCCGAAGGTCCTGCGCATCGGCTGCTTCGAGCCGTTCGGCGCGCTGTTCATGCCGGAGATGCTGCGCAGCTACCTCGACAACGTCGGCGATGTCGAGATCGACCTTGTCGAGGCCGACCAGGTCCAGTTGCAGGAACGGCTTGTCGCCGGCCAGATCGATCTGGCCATTCTCTACGACATCGGTCCAATCGGTATCGACAGCGTCACCCGCATCTGCAAGGTACCGGCGCATGCCGTGCTCAATGCGGACGATCCCCTTGCCGCGCGCGACGGCATCTGGCTGGCGGAACTGGCGGCACGGCCGCTGGTGCTGCTCGACCTGCCGCACACGGCGACCTATCTCCTGACCCTGTTCGACGTGCTGGCGAAACGGCCGGAGGTGCGCTTTCGCACGCGCTCCTACGAAACGGTGCGCTCGGCCGTTGCATCCGGCTTCGGCATGGCCGTCCTCAACATGCGGCCGATCGGTCGCGCCACCGCCGATGGCGAGGAGATCGTTCGAAGACCAATCCTCGATGAACTGCCGCCACCGACGCTGATCGTCGCCGACATGTACGGTTCGGCAAAGCCACTCTTCGTGCGTGTCTTCATCGACATGTTCCATCGCTTTTTCAGCGCGGTGGGCCCTTCGGGCTTTTCGGTGACGACGCCGGAGCGCGAACCTTTTCTACTGGTCGCCAGGGACGATGGCTGAGCCGCCCGCCCTGGCGTTGCGGACATTTACAGGACCGGCGTTGCAACCGCGCCGGAGGCGCGGGTTCCTGATCGAGATGTTCGAGATCGACGGGCGGCTCGGCGACAACTCTTCGGTGCGCGCCCACGTTTCACCAACACCAATGCTCGGTCGCCTGCTCGCAGGTTGGAGCGGAGACGGTACTTTTCGAGACGGCTTGGGCACGCCGTCGAACGCCGCAAAGTGCAAGAAATCGCTCGATTGGTCCCGATAGTTGGTGAACCTTAAAATAGGGTGGCTGCCTGCTGAGACGTACAAAGGATCGCCGGTATCGAAGCCTACCGGCGCGACAAATGACGAAACCGGCGCACAGATTGCATGAGCACTGGCCATTGCCGTTAAACTGAAGTTTTGGCGCAACCACTCGGTTGCGGGCGCGTTTGTGAGCAAGGGCATCGATCGGAGGGATAGATTCGTCAACAGTTCCAAGCACAAGCGCCCGGATTACGAAACTCGCTGCGGTGCGCTGGCTCGCGCTGTGGTTATGCTTGGGAACCTGTTCCAGCTGCTCGGGAGCCCAGTCGGCGCTTGATCCGGCCGGAGAGGAAGCGCGCCAGATCGCTGACCTTTTCTGGCTCATGGCCATTGCTGGCGGTTTTATCTGGCTGACGGTCATCGGTCTTCTGGCCCACGCGACACGTCATGAGCGCACTCCCATAGACGAGCGTGTTGCAAGCCGGCTGATTTTCTGGGGCGGGGCAGCCATTCCTTCGCTACTCCTCTTTCTCTTGCTAGGCTATGCGCTTTGGTTGATGCCTGGACTGAGACCTTTCGCACGAGCCGGCGAAGCCAATGGTCTCAGGATCGAAGTGACCGGTGAGCAATTCTGGTGGCGGGTCGCCTACCACCCGGCTGACGGCGGAGTTCCTATTCTTTCCGCCAACGAGATCAGGCTGCCGGTTGGCGAGCGCGTCGAGTTCTTGCTGAAAAGCACCGACGTCATCCATTCCTTCTGGATTCCCGCGCTCGGTGGCAAGATGGACATGATCCCGGGTCGCGTGAATCGGCTCTCGTTGCTGGCGACCAAACCTGGCACCTACCGCGGCCCTTGCGCGGAATATTGCGGGACCTCGCACGCGCTGATGACCTTCACGGCCGTCGCCATGCAGCCCGCTGCCTTCCGGGAATGGCTGGCTGTGCGGGCGAACCCTTCGCCCGGCGCATCCTTGCCCGGACGCGACATATTCCTTCGCAACGGCTGCGGCGCGTGCCACCGCGTTGCGGGCACACAAGCTGAGGGTGGTGTCGGCCCGGATCTCTCGCATATGGGTTCGCGGGGAACGATTGGTGCCGGCGTTTTGACCACCGACGATGAGGCCGTTCGTAGCTTCATCGCCCATCCGCATTTGATCAAGCCGGGTTCGAAGATGCCCGACTTCAACATGCTGCCCCAACAGGACATCGCCGAAATCGCCTCCTGGCTGAAGGGGCTCGAATGACAACCCTCAAAGCCCGCATCAAGCGAAACGCCTTGCCCTCCGCAGAGAAGATCGAGGAAGAACAGCTGCGCCTCGTCTGGAAGACGCCGATCGGCTGGCGTTACTGGACTTCGGTCAACAATACGCAGGTTGGCCTCTGGTACGGGGGTGCGGCCTTTGCCTTCATGCTGTTTGGCGGCGTACTGGCGCTTCTTGTGCGCACGCAACTCGCGGTTCCGGGAAACAATTTCCTCTCTGCCGACTTCTATAACCAGGCCTTTACGCTGCATGGCACCGTGATGATGTTCCTGTTTGCCGTGCCTATTTTCGAGGCCGTCGCGATCTTTCTGCTGCCGCCGATGCTCGGTGCGCGTGAACTGCCATTTCCCCGTCTCGGCGCCTTCGGCTTCTGGAGCTTTCTGATCGGCGGTGTCTTCGTTTGCGGTTCGATCTTCTTCGACGCCGCTCCCTCTTCAGGCTGGTTCATGTATCCGCCTCTTGCCACTGACAAGGCATATTCCGGCATTGGTGCCGACATCTGGCTGCTGGGCCTCTCCTTTATCGAAGTCGCCTCCATTGCTGCGGCGGTCGAACTCATAGTTGGTATCATGAAGTGCCGCGCACCGGGCATGCGCATCAACCTAATGCCACTGTTCGCCTGGTACCTGCTGATCGTCGCGGGCATGATCCTCTTCGCTTTTCCGCCGCTGATCGCCGGCGACATCTTGTTTGAGATGCAACGCATGTTCGACTGGCCGTTCTTCGACCCGACGCGGGGCGGCGACCCACTGCTGTGGCAACACCTGTTCTGGATCTTCGGGCACCCCGAGGTATACATCATCTTCTTGCCCGCCATCGCGCTGATGGCGATGATCGTGCCAACCTTTTCGCAACGTCCGATCGTCGGCTACTCCTGGATCGTGCTTGCCGCTGTCGGCACCGGCTTCCTATCGTTCGGCCTCTGGGTCCACCACATGTTCGCTACCGGCCTGCCGCAGATCTCGCTGGCATTCTTCTCGGCCGCCTCGGAAGCGGTCGCGATTCCAACCGGCGTGCAGATCTTCGTCTTCATCGCCACCATGCTGGCCGGACGTGTCATCTTCTCGGTGCCGATGCTGTTCGGCGCCGGCGGGCTCGCTATCTTCGTCATCGGCGGGCTGACCGGCGTGATGGTCGCGCTCGTGCCGTTCGACTGGCAGGCGCACGATACCTATTTTATCGTCGCACATCTGCATTACGTGCTGATCGGTGGAATGCTGTTCCCGCTGGTCGCCGGCGTTTACTATTATTACCCGCTGATCAATGCGCGGATGCTCTCGCCCCGTCTCGGGCGCACCGCCTTCTGGCTGATGTTTGCCGGCTTCAACGTCGCGTTCTTTCCGATGCATCTCAGCGGCCTGCGCGGGATGCCGCGCCGCGTCTTCACCTACCCCGAGGGGATCGGTTGGGACTGGCTGAATCTCATCTCCACGATCGGCGCCTATGTTTTCGCGGCAGGGGTGCTGGTGGTTGTCTTCGATGTTGTACGGCCGAAGCATCGCGAACCCCGCAGCGAGCAGAATCCGTGGAAGGCGGGCACGCTCGAATGGCTGAACGAGCCCGAGGAGAACTGGGGCGTTCGATCCATTCCGATCATCGAGAGCCGGTATCCGCTTTGGGACCAGGCGGATCTGATGCAAAAGGTCAATGAGGGCGCCTATTATCTTCGCAGTGCCAAGGAGAATCGCCGCGAGACGCTCATCACCTCGGTGCTCGACGCCCATCCGCTACAGTGCCAGCGCGTGGCGACATCAACCACGATCACAATAATCTCGGCCGCATTGCTCGGCGGCGTCTTCGTCGCGCTCACCTTCGAACTCTGGATCCTCGCCCTATTGTCGGGCATCGGCACGCTCTCTGCCGTTCTGTGGTGGCTCTGGACCGGCACCGGCGAAACCCCGGAAAAGAAGACCAAGGATGTCGGCCTTGGATTGCGCTTGCCGCTCTATGCCTCCGGTCCGGATTCTGTTGGCTGGTGGGCGATGTTCATTACAATGGTTGGCGACGGAACTGCCTTCGCCAGCCTCATCTTCGGCTATTTTTTCTACTGGACCATCCATCCCGACTTCACTCTGGGGCAGCCGGGTCCCGGTATGCGGTGGCCGATGATCGCGCTGTCTCTCTTCGTAGCCGCATGGGCCGCGATGCTTGGCGCGCGCCGACTGAACGCAAGCGGGTGGATCGACGGCGCACGCCTTGCGCTTGTTGCCGCGTTTCTGCTGACGCTTGCTGCCTCTGCAGCCGGTTTTGCCGGACCCTGGCAGCATGACATGCAGCCGACCGCGCATGTCTATCCGGCGATCGTCTGGATTCTCGTCATCTGGGCGCTTGCTCATGCCGCAGTCGGATCCGTCATGCAGCTCTATTGCCTTGCGCGCAGCCTCGCCGGCCGCCTGACGCGGGAGCACGACATGGAACTGCACAACGTCGCGCTCTACTGGCACTTTATGGCGATCACCGCTGTCATCACCTTCGCCGTCATAGGTCTTTTCCCGGAAGCGATGTGAGACGGTGATGCGCATCATTCCCAAAGAGGTCGAAACGCTCTGGACGCTCTTCACCGCGCCCGTGATCTGGGCGGGACATTTCCTCGCCTGTTATGCACTGGCCGCAATCTGGTGTGCCAAGCGCGGTGACCTCGGTTTCGCTGTCGTCCAGGCTGGCATAGTGGCTATGACGCTGGCGGCACTCGCGATGATCGTCTTGTCCGGGTGGCTCGCCTGGAGGCAGTGGGGCTTCGGCACGAACGACCCGCCGCACGACGATCCCACAGCGACGGACCGCAACCTCTTCCAGGGGTTTGCCACGCTACTGCTTTGCGGCCTGAGCTTCGTCGCCGTGCTCTACGTGGCGCTGCCGCTGCTCTTCATCGACGGATGCTCCTCATGAGGACGGCAAGCCTGTTGCTGGGCTTCGTCACCCTCGCGCTGGTCTGGGCGGGACCGCTGCTCGATGCGTGGCGTGGCTCGTTCGCGGCCCACATGCTTGCCCACATGGGCGTCGTCGCGATCGCGGCGCCGCTGATCGCAATCGGTATTGCCAGGCCGATACGCTCCGTGGCCACCGCCGCTCCCCTTATCGCCTCTCTCGTCGAACTGATTGTCGTCTGGGGCTGGCATGCGCCGGCTGCGCGCCAGTGGGCCGAGACATCGACCATCGCCACCATGATCGAGCAGGTGTCCTTCCTTGGCGCCGGGCTGTTCCTGTGGCTGACGTGCATGGCGCCGCGCAATGCCAATGCGCCGGCTATGGACGCTGCCGGCGCCTTCGCGTTGCTCCTGACCTCCATCCACATGACGTTGCTTGGCGCGCTGCTCTCGCTCGCCTCGCGACCGCTCTATGGCCTCGGCGAAGTGACGTGCTTCGGCCTCGTGCTCGGGGCGGGACAGGACCAGGCGCTCGGCGGCATCATCATGTTGATGATCGGCGCTGCCGTTTACCTCGCCGGAGGCGTCTTCCTGCTTGCCAGGCTCCTGAGCGGCAAAACCGAGAGGCTGGCCGGCTGATGCACGTCAACTGGAAACACTTGGCGATAGGCTTGGCGATCTTGCCGGCCGCGGTGCTTTTCGCGACCTGGATCGGCTTCTTCAACGTTGGTGCCTCGACCGGCCACTGGAAGGTGACCGAATGGTTCCTGCACTTCGCGATGCGCTCGGCCGTGCGGACATACGCACTCACGGTCAAGGTGCCGGACGAGCTGCCGCGCTACGCTATTCAGCCGGCTGCCGGCCATTTCGCGCGCGGCTGCGCCATCTGCCACGGTGCGCCCGGCGAACCGCGGTCGCCCGCCGTCCTTGCGATGCTGCCGCAGCCGCCGGACCTTGCCGGCAAGGTCGGCGAATGGACGGACGCCGAACTCTTCCGCATCGTCCAGCACGGCGTGCGCTTCACCGGCATGCCGGCCTGGCCGACGCAGCAGCGCGACGATGAAGTCTGGGCGATGGTCGCCTTCCTGCGCGAACTGCCGACGATGGACGAGGCGCGGTGGCGCGACCTTGCTTATGGCAGTAGCGAACCGTCGACTGGCCAAACACAAGGCCTCGAACGCGCACTCGCCGACTGTACCCGCTGCCACGGCACGGACGGGCTCGGCCGGAGCCCCGCAACGCCCGTCTTGGCCTCTCAGCGCGAAACCTATCTTCTTGAAAGTTTGAGAGCCTACGCTGCTGGCCACCGCCAGAGCGGTGTCATGGGAATTTCTGTCACCGCTGTCGACCCTGCACTCCTCGCCGATCTCGCGCGGCATTTTTCCGCGCTGCCTGCGCCTGCAACGTCGACGCAACCGGACCGTGCCCGGATCGCGCGTGCCGATGAGATCGCGCGACGCGGCATCCCGGAGCGCGACGTTCCGGCATGCCTGGGTTGCCACGGTCGTCCGGACCGCAACCCCATCTATCCGGAAC
>NZ_RZTT01000150.1 GCF_003996995.1 Mesorhizobium sp. M7A.T.Ca.US.000.02.2.1
TCGTCGGACTTCGGCTTCGACGACGCTTCCTTGACCGGCTTGTCGGCGTTCTTGCGTTCCGGCGCCTTGGCGCTTTCGGCCTGCGCCGGCTGCGGCTTCGGCCGCGCTTCCGGCGCGGGAGCGGAATCCGGCAGCTGCGTCGCCTCGGCGGGCGGCTCCTGCGCTATGGCTTCAGCGACGGCGTCAGGCTTGACCTCGGGCGTCGGATCGATGGCAGCAGTCTTGTCCTGCGGTGGCGGGGTTGGCGCCGGCTTGGCCGGTGTCGGCTTGGGCTCGGCCTGCTTGACCGGCTCGGGCTTGACCTCTTCCTTGGGCGTCGGCGCCGGCGCCACTTCCGTTGCCGGGGTGGGCTTGGGCTTCTCCTGCGGCTTCGGCACGTCCTCGGGCTTCGGCTTTTCGATCGGGGTCGGCGCGGGCGGCGGAGCCGAGGTCATGTCGACGGGCTTCGGCTTGGCTTCCGGCGTTATCGGCTTGTCGGTGTCGACGCTGTTCTCGCCGACCTTCTGCGCGTCCGGAACGATGTCCGGGCGCTGCGTCGGCACAGGTGCCGGCTTTTCATGCATCACGGCCTTCTTGTCGCCCTGCAACGTCTGCGCAATGGCTTCCATGGGCACGATATCGACCGCCACCGACTCGACGTCGGACGACGGAAGTGCCGCCGGCGCCGTCAGCGTGAACAGGCCGAAGGTCAGCGCCGCCGTATGCAAGATCACCGATGTGGTGAGGCCGGTCTTCATCGCGCGTCTATTGGTCCTGTTCCTGCAGTGAAACCAAGCCGATGTTCTTGTAGCCAGCGGCCGAAATGCGGGCCATCACCTTCATCGCCGTACCATAGTCGGTGGACTTGTCGCCGCGGATGAAGATGCGCTCCTCATAGCCGGTCTTCGAGATTGCCTGCAGCTTGGCCACCAGCTCCTCGATCGGGATCTCGGTTTCCTGCAGATAGATCTGGCCGGCGGCGTTGATCGAGACGGTGATCGGCTGCGTGTCGGCATTCATCGCCTTGGCCTGCGTATCCGGCAGGTCGATCGGCACGCCGACCGTCAGCATCGGTGCGGCGACCATGAAGATGATCAGCAGCACCAGCATCACGTCGACCATCGGCGTGACGTTGATCTCGGACATCAGCGCATGGTGACGGCCGCGCCGCCTGTGGCCGCGCCCGCCGCGCCCTCCCATGCCCATGGACATACCCATCTGCTACTCCTCAGGCCTTGGGGGCCACTTTTTCATCGATTTGGCGCGAGAGTATGGCGGAGAACTCGTCGGAGAACCCTTCCATGCGCACGGCTATCTTGCTCGCATCGGACGACAGCTTGTTGTAGGCAATGACGGCCGGAATGGCGGCCAGCAGGCCGATGGCCGTCGCCAGCAACGCTTCGGCAATGCCGGGCGCAACCACCGCGAGACTGGTGTTCTTGGAGCCGGCGATCGCCTGGAACGAGGTCATGATGCCGATGACGGTGCCGAACAGGCCGATGAAAGGTGCCGCCGAGCCGGTGGTGGCGAGGAAACCTAGGCGGCCTTCCAGCTTTTCCATCTCGCGGGTCAGCGCCAGGTCCATCGCCTTGTCGATGCGGGTCTGCAGGCCGAGCGGCGACTTGGCGCCCTTCTCGAAACTCTTCTTCCACTCGCGCATGGCCGCGACGAAAATGGCGCCCATGCCGGTGGTCTTGCGATCGGCGAGCGTGCGGTAAAGCTCCTCAAGCGACTGCCCCGACCAGAACACCTGTTCGAACCGGTTGAGCGCCAGCCGCATGCGGGCATAGGAAACCAGCTTGTCGACGATGATCGCCCAGGTCCAGACCGAGGCGCAGAGCAGGCCGATCATGACCAGCTTGACAACCCAGCTGGCCGAAACGAACAGCGACCAAACCGACAATTGCGCGCCCGGGTCGGCGAGTGCGATATTTTCCATCGTTACGTCCTTAAGATTTTCCGGGCGAAGCTGGCGGCTGGCCCCTGGCATCCCTTGTGGTCGGTTCGCACGAAGCTACCGGAACAACCCCAAACTGTGCCGTTATCGGCCTTTTCGGGGCAAATATTGGTGAAAGGAAGGCGTTCGATAACGCCAATCTTCACCAATCTCTTCATGAACCGTTATGGTTAAGGATGGGTTAGTATATAAGGCGCGGCGCATTGCCACGCCCAATGGCAAGGCCATCAATTCAATGGCTGCGCCTAGGGTGTGCTGAGATTCAGGTCAGGCCGAGCCGAAAACGGTAGATTCCGAGAACCGGAGCGGAGCGTACTTTTCGTACGTGAGCACAGTTCTACCGCGATGCGGTAGAACGGGGAAGCGCAGGAAGCTGCTGTTTGCAGGCCGGTATCACCTGAATATCAGCGCACCCTCGGCATGAATGCCGCCACCCATTCTCTGGGAAAACGCCTTGGGCGGCCATTCTCACCGATGATCGCCGCCTCGACCTTGGCCTCGACCAGCAGTTCGTCGCCACGCTTGAGTTGCTGCGCCATGAAGATGCGCGCGCCGGAAATCTCCTCGGTGCGAGTGTCGACCGTCAGGATGTCGTCGATACGGGCGGGGCCGCGAAAGTCGATCTCCATGCGCCGCACCACCCAGACTATTCTTTCGCCATGCTTGCCATCGGCAAGCTCTGTGTGGTGCACGCCGGTCAGCCGGAGATAGTCGGAGCGACCGCGTTCGAAGAATTCGAGATAGCGCGCATGGTAGACGACGCCGGAGAAATCGGTGTCGGCATAATAGACCCGCGCCATCAGCCGGTGGCCGAACGTGGTCAGCGCGCCGGAAAGCCCGGCCAGCAGCGTCGCCGATTCACCATGATCGCCCATTGCGCTTCCTTTTTCAGCCCCGACGAGGCACCAGTTTCCCGCGGAACATAACATCGGATGGCACTGTTGACGGCGATGATCAAGAGTTTGACGGCGGCGCTGTTCGTGCTCGTGGCTTTGGCGCTGCCTGGCCAGGCCGCGACATTCTCGATGAAGCGCGGCCTCAACCTCGACCAATGGGTCACATGGCCCGGCGAAGACCAGTGGGGCGACGCCAAAGCCATCCTGCCCTATCCGGAATGGCGCAAATTCCTTGGGGAGAACGACCTCAAGGCGCTGAAGGATGCCGGCCTCGATTTCCTGCGCATGCCGGTCGACCCTTCGCCTTTCCTGTCCGACCAGACCGTGGCCTTGCGTGACGACCTCTATGCCAGCGTGCTGGACTCCGTGCGCATGATCAACCGCGCCGGGCTGAAGGTGGTCGTCGACATGCACCTGATCCCGGCCGGCGGCAGCCGCAAGATCGGCATGGCGCAAGTGATGGACGACCCGCGGACCTTCGACGCCTATGTCGAGATGGTCCGCAAGATGGCCCGCACGCTGGCCGGCGAAGACCCCACCCAGGTTGCCTTCGAGCCGATGAACGAACCGATCGTCGACTGCGACAGCGACGGCACCAGCCTGTGGCCGGACCGCCAGCGTAAACTGTTCGCCGCGGCGCGATCCTCGGCGACGAAACTGACCTTCGTGCTGACCGGCGCATGCTATTCCGCGGCGAGTTCGCTGGAGAAGATCGATCCCAAGACGATCCCTGACGACAATGTCATCTGGACGTTCCACTCCTACGATCCGTTCCTGCTCACCCATCAGGGCGCGACCTGGGCCGGCGACTTCATCCCCTATGTGACCGGCCTGCCTTACCCGCTGAGCGCGGTGCCCAAGGCACAGCTCGACGTGACGCTCGACACCATCCGCGCCAGGATCAAGGCCGAGGCGCCGTGGACACGGCAGAGCGGCCTGCTTGCCTATCTCGACGAACAGGTCGCCAGCATGGACAGTCCCGACAAGTTGCTGGGCCTCATGGATGCGCCGTTCAAAAAGGTCGAGGCATGGGCGAGTGCCAATGGCGTCAGGCCTGAAAACATCACGCTGGGCGAGTTCGGCATGATCCGCCAGGAATATGGCAATTCCTATGTGATGCCCGCCGGGTACCGGGCCGCCTATGTCAGGGACATGATCGGGCGTGCCGAAGCACATGGCTTCTCATGGTCGGTGTGGAGTTATGGCGGCGCCTTCGGCATCGTCGACGCCTTCAATGGCGACAAAGCCGAGCCGGATGTGATGGACGTGATCCGCGGGCTGCATTGATCGCTCAGCCAAGATCGACCGAGAAGATTCCGGGCGCATTCAAAAACGTACCGACGCAATGCTGAGCCAATACCCGAGACGACGGGCGGCGCACTGGAAAATTACTCTTCCTGGAACAGGTTGATCTGCTGCTGTGCCAGATCCTTCGGCGCGTCGAGGCCGAGATGGCGCCAGGCATTGGCCGTCAGCATGCGGCCGCGCGGCGTGCGCTGGATGAAGCCCTGCTGGATCAGATAGGGCTCGATGATGTCCTCGATGGCATCGCGCGGCTCTGACAGGCCGGCGGCGATCGTCTCGATGCCGACCGGCCCGCCGCCGAAATTGCGCGCGATCATCCTGAGATACCGCCGGTCGAGCGCGTCGAGGCCGAGCGCATCGACTTCCAGCCGGGTCAACGCCTCGTCGGCGATCTTGCGGTCGACATGGCCGTCGCCGGCCACCGAGGCGAAATCGCGCACGCGGCGCAAGAGCCGGCCGGCGATGCGTGGCGTGCCGCGCGCACGCCGCGCGATTTCCAGCGCACCGTCGTCGCCGAGCGGCATCTGCAGGATGCGCGCGCCGCGCCGCACGATCTGCTCCAGTTCCTCGACCGTGTAAAAGTTGAGCCGCACCGGAATGCCGAAACGGTCGCGCAGCGGATTGGTGAGCAGGCCGAGCCGCGTGGTGGCAGCGACGAGCGTGAAGCGGGCAAGGTCGATCTTGACCGAACGCGCCGCCGGTCCTTCGCCGATGATCAGGTCGAGCTGGAAATCCTCCATCGCCGGATAAAGGATCTCCTCCACCGCCGGGCTCAGCCGGTGGATCTCGTCGATGAACAGCACGTCGCCTTCCTCGAGATTGGTCAGCAGCGCGGCAAGATCGCCCGCCTTGGCGATGACCGGACCCGAGGTCGAGCGGAAATTGACGCCGAGTTCGCGCGCCATGATCTGCGCCAGCGTCGTCTTGCCGAGACCGGGCGGCCCGACGAACAGCACATGGTCGAGCGCCTCGTTGCGGCCCTTGGCGGCCTCGATGAACACTTTGAGATTGGCCCGCACCGCCGCCTGGCCGACGAAATCGTCGAGCGTCTGCGGCCGCAAGGTCTGCTCGGCATCCTCGCCGCGTTTTTCCGGCGCAATCAGGCGGGGCGACAGGCTCATGACGCCTTCCTTGCACACGGCAAGGAGCTGAACAAGCGACGGTTCACCGCGCCAGTTCCTTCAGCCCGAAGCGGATCAGCTTTGGCGCATCGGCATCCTCGCCCGCCGTCTTCAGCGCCGCCGCCACAGCATTGGCGGCGGTGTCGCGCGAATAGCCGAGATTGACCAGCGCCGAGACCGCGTCGGTGATGGGCGCGGATGCCACGCCGTCACCGAGTTCCTGTTTCAGGCCGATGGTGCCCGAGGCGGTGCCGGCGTAGGCCGGCGCCTTGTTCTTCAACTCGGTGACGATGCGCTCGGCCACTTTCTTGCCGACGCCGGGCGCGCGCGAAACCATGGCAATGTCGCGCAGCGCAATGGCGTTGGCGAGATCCGCCGGCGCCAGCGTCGACAGGATGGCCAGCGCCACCTTGGCGCCGACGCCCGGAACATTGTTCATCAGCAGCCGGAACCACTCGCGTTCCAGCACCGACTGGAAGCCGTAGAGGCGCAGCATGTCCTCGCGGACATAGGTCTCGATAAACAGCACCACCGCTTCGCCCGGCGAAGGCAACGCCGCCAGCGTGCGCGCCGAGCAATAGGCGACGTAGCCGACGCCATGGATGTCCACGAGGCAATGATCCTCGTCGACCTCGTCGAGCGTGCCCTTGAGCTTGCCGATCATGCCAGATCTTTCATGGAAGATAGGCCCTCATGGGTGCGTTTCAGGAGAGATGATGTCGAGGTCGGGAAAATAGCTGCGGTAGCGAGCAGCGTCGCGGGTCAAGAGACGATGTCCAGCGACGGTCGCGTGAGCGCCGATAAAGAAATCAGGCAAGGTTCTTTCCCTGACGCCACCAGCCCGGCGATAGCGGGAATGCGTGACGCCCGCAAGGAATGCCGCGTCCCAAGGTACAAGTTCGCGATCCATCCCAAGCATGTCGACTGCTTTTCGAAGCGCCGTTTCCGTCGCGATCAACGGCGCCAACTCGGACCAGACGATCGTATTGACCACCAACGCGCCGTCGCGGCGGCAGGAGGCGATTGCCGATGCCGACCATCCTTTCAGCGGTCCGGCTGGACCCCAAACGTCGATCAGGACATTTGTGTCAATCAACGTCGAGATCTTCACGCGGCCCCCTCAACCACTCCATGTACTGATCGGTGGTCATGCCTCCCAGATCCAACGTCCCCTCCATCCGGTCGAGGACATCGCTGAACCTGCGCAATTTCTCTTCCTGGGAGAGGTTCTCGTTGACGGCAACCAGCCGAACGCCCTCGTCGGTGGCCACGAACTCCACCTCGGAGCCCGGGGCGATGCCCAGACGGTCCCTTATCGGCTTGGGGATTGTGACTTGCCCCTTGGTGGTCACGCGCATGGTAATACCTCTGCGGTATTACTTATCCCTGCAGCGTGAACAAGTCAAGAACGTAGCTAGCCGGCCAGCGCCATCCTGTAGGCCACGCTCTGCCGGTGATGCGCGTGGCAGATGGCGATGGCGAGCGCATCAGCGGCATGTTCGGTATCGAAGACGGCTTTTGGCAACAGCACCTTCACCATCATGTGGATCTGCTTCTTGTCGCCATGGCCGACGCCGATCACTGCCTTCTTGACCGCGTTGGGCGCATATTCGGCAACGACGAGACCCGCACGCGCCGGCACCAGCATGGCGATGCCGCGCGCCTGGCCGAGCTTCAGCGTTGCCACCGCGTCCTTGTTGACGAAGGTCTGTTCAACCGCCGCCTCGTGCGGCATCGCGCTGTGCAGGATTTCGGCGAGCCCGTCATGCAGCTGGCACAGCCGCGTTGCCAGCGCCGCCTTATCCTCGGACTTCACGGTCCCGGAAGCAATGAAGCGCAGCGAATTGCCGAGGCTTTCGACGATGCCCCAGCCGGTGCGTCGAAGCCCAGGATCGATACCGATGATGCGAATCGCTTCCGCCATTTGCCGACTTTACCTCCGGCCCACAGCGATGCCAGCGAAATGTGAACAAACCGGAAACAGAAGACAGACCGGGGTCTAACCCCGAGCGAAAGCCGTGTTGAGCAGGCTGATCTGGTCGGAAACTGGATTGAGGCGGCGAGCCATCGGTTGCATGTCGACCAAGGCGCCCGAGCCATAGATCTCCTCGTCCATGCGGCGCACCAGTGCTTGCAGGCGCAGCGAGCGGGTGACGAGATCGAGGAAATCCTCGGGCAACTCGGCCCAGCCGGCGGCTTCGTCATGGGCGGAAGCGGTGTCGAGACGCACCTTGGACTTTTCCGACGCGACCTGGTCGCGGGTCATCTCGCCGGAATTGGCGGCGCGCTGCAAAAGCAGCCAGGACGCAACCTGCATCAGCCTGGTGGTCAGCCGCATCGATTCGGCCGCATAGAGCGTGGCGCCCAGCCGCGACAGTTTCTTTGCCTCGGCCCGGCCCTTGCCGTCGAGATATTCGGCGGCCTGTTCGACCAGGCCCATGCCTTCCTGGTAAAGCGGCTTGAAGGATTGCGAGAACACCCGGCGCTCCGCCAACTTGACGGTTTTTGCACTGCCCTTCGAAGGCTCGTTCATTGATACGCCCCTGCACTTGCAACCGGCCGATTCGGCTCCCTGCCGATACACCCGGAACCCTATCTGACTGAAGCTTGAAAATGCGCTTCGTCACCGGCGAAGGCAAGCACATGTTTAACAGAAGGTTAACGGCGAGCCGCCATTGGGCGGCCCCGCTGAGATGCGGACAAAAAAGAGAAATGAAGACAAAAAAAGAGCCGCGGATAAGGCGGCTCTCAGGAGTTTAACAGGGAGGCGTCAAACAAAGTGGCTCCAACCACTCGGTAAGAATCCAGATCACTGGATGAACATAGTAAACACCTGTAAAGCTTAATGAAGCCTTAACGTCGCGGATGTTTTTTGACCGAACGCCGCCATACTGTGCCGTAACAGGACAGCATTTCCGGCCTCAGGCTAGCTCAGGCTATCCTCCAGATCGCCGGCACAGCCTCACCTTACCTCAGGTCCAGCTCAGGCCGTCCTCCAGACGGCCGGCAGCGCGATGAAGGCGAACAGCAGCATGGCTGCGTAGAAGCCCATCGAGGAGGCCGCCACCAGCGGTTCGATCGCGGCATTGCCGGCAAGCAGGAAATAGAGGCCGATCAGCAGGCCGATGCCGCTGATTGCGGTCAGCCAGAAATGAACGGTGGCGAGCGTCTTCTGCCCGATGGCAGGGAACAAATGGTAGAAGAAGGCGAAGACCGCCGACATCAGCCATCCGGCCACCATCGTGTGGGCGTGAGTCGGCATCTGGCCGTGATCCTGGCTGATCGACATGTGCAGGCCGAGCGCCATGCCGCACAGCGAATAGATGACGGCCAGTGTGAAGAAATTCCGTGCTACCCCTTGCATGTCTGTCCCCCGAATTGCCTTTTCCCGTTTGCGGGAATGGATTGATCGTCAGACGACTTTTGTCGCCACCGGGCTCCCGGCGTCGGCGCATTAGCATCAGCGATGTTTCCGGACGATGTCGCGCCAACCCCTCCCGACGATTCGTACATTAGCAGGAAATCAGATAGCGCGTTCACTATCTCAGCCGCTTCTTCATTGCCTGAAACAGATCCGGTTTTTTCGCGACATCGTTCCGAAACAGGCGCCACGCTAAACGCCCGCTCCTCTGACGGCCGGCGCAAATCAGCGCCGCCGCAACCTGACCGGAACACTGCAGGAGCAACCCATGGACTGGTACACGATCGTCAAATTCCTCCACGTCACTACCGCCATTCTGTGGGTCGGAGGCGGCTTCGTGCTGTTCCTGCTGGGCATACTTGCCGAGCGGGCGGGCAACATCGAGGAAAAACTGCAGGCAATGCGCGCCAGCGGTCAGCTGGGCGGCAGGTTCTTCGCGCCGATGTCGATGCTGACGCTGATTTTCGGCCTCATCATGTGCTGGTTCTGGGTCGGCTTCTCCGACCTGTGGATCCTCATCGGCCTGGCCGGCTACGCCACGACCTTTTCGATCGGCATGTTCATCTTCAAACCGACCGGCGAGCGCATGGGCACAATGATCGCCAAGGAGGGCGTCACACCAGAGGTTCTTGCCATCGGCCAGCGTATGATGAGCGCGGCGCGCTTCGACTATGCCGTGATGGTGGTCATCATTGCCGACATGGTGCTCAAGCCGACCGTGCATGACATCGGTATCCTCGCCGGCATGGTGCTGGTCGTCTTGATCGGCGCCACACTGGCCTTTGGCGGCAACCGCCGTCTCGTGCCGAGCGCTGCCTGACCCTGATGACGGGCGGCGGCGCAGCCGCCTTTCTACATCAGACCTGCGATGCCATCCCACAGCAGCTTCAGTGCAACGACCGCGACGGTTGCATAGGTGAAGGGATAGAAGGTTTCCGGCCGCATCCGCCGCACCAGCCAGGCCCCGGCAATGGTCGACAGCGGCGCCAGCGGCATCAGCACCGCCGATGCCGTCAGATTGGCGGTGTCGAACTGGCCGAGCGCGAAATAGGGCACCAGCTTCAGCGCATTGGTGGCGGCAAAGAAGATCGCGGCGGTGCCCGATAGAACCTTCGGATCGAGACGGATCGGCAAGGCATAGACCTGGAAGGGCGGGCCGCCGACATGGGCGACGAAACTGGTGAACCCGGCGACCGTGCCCCAGACGGCGGCGGCCACGCGGTTGGGCGCGGCAGCGTGATCGGCGCCATGGCGGAACTGCAGATAGAGCCAGCGCAGGACGAAGACGATGGCGACGGCGCCGACGATCAACCGCACCGCCTCTTCGGTCACCAGTGCCGCCGTCAGCCAGCCAAGGCCGATGCCGATGACGGCGCCCGGCATCATGTCGACCAGCATCTTTCTGTTATAAACGCCCCACCATGTCCATACCGAGACGATGTCCATCAGGCACAGGATCGGCAGCAGGATGGCCGCCGCCTGCACCGGCGGCATGGTCAGCGCCATCAGCGGCACGCCGACGAAACCGACGGCGCCGCCAAAGCCGCCCTTGGACAGGCCGACCAGAATGACCGCCGGAATGGCAGCCGCATAGAACCACGGATCGAGAAGCAGGCCTGACATGGGAGGGGGGACTGGTCCGGAGGGAAAGCGGGTCGACGCTTGAATAGCCCAGAATGCCCGGCGGAGCGACAGCAAATATGAGCGTGGCGGCGGCACACTCGGCCGACGCCGGCCAGTGCCTAGCGCCGAGCCGAGACCAGCAGGAACATCGGCCGCTCGAGCTCTTCCGCCAGTTCCGGCTTGGCTGCGATTTGCGCATCGGTCGGCCGGAATTCCTCGACATGGCCGATGGTGAAGCCGGACCGGATCAGTGCGTTAAGGGTGGTGCCGATCGTGCGGTGATGTTTCACCACGCCCTTGGCCAGCCAGTCGGTGCTGCGCGGTCCTTCCACCAGATATTGGTCGACAGGCCACGTCTTGCGGCCTTCGCTATCGATCACCCAGCCGGGTTTGGTCGGCGCCATGGAGATCGGATGTTCCGTCGAAAAGACGAAACGCCCGCCAGGCGCCAGGGCCCGATGCACGGTCCCGAACAGACGCGACACATCCTCGACATAGTGCAAGGCGAGCGAGCTGTAGACGAGATCGAAGCTGGCTTCCGGCAGGCTGAGCCGATCGAGATCGGCCGTCTCATAGCTTATGCCAGCATCGGGGCCGGCGGCCCTTGCCCGGGCAAGCATCTTCTCCGACAGATCCAGGCCAAGCACCTGCGCCGCCCCATGCTCGCGAGCCCAGCGGCAGAACCAGCCGAAGCCGCAGCCGAGATCGACGACCCTCAAGCCGCCGACATCGGGCAGCATGGCGCGCAGGGCCGGCCACTCGGCGGCACCCTCCAGCCCCGCGACCGAACGGCCGAGCTGGCTATAGCCTGCGAAGAAATCCTCACGATCGTATATATTCTGCGCCATGGTTCCGGCCTCGTTTGGGTCGGCACACTAACCAACCGGCCACCGGCTTTCCACCCAACTCGATCAGGAGGCCTGCAAGACCTTTGCCCTATCCCGAGAGGCGGTTGCGTCAAGCGGCGGCGGCCGCCGCCGGATCGGCTGCGCCTTGATGATGGCGGTGCTGGTCTCGGCCTTGTCGGCGATACGGTCCAAAATCCCGTCGAGATCGCCGATCGAACGCACGAACAGTCGGGCGACGAAACAGTCATCGCCCGTCACCTTGTCGCATTCGCCGAATTCGGGAATCTCCTCGATCAGCTTCTGGACAATGTGCAGCTTGCCCGGCAAAGGCCGGATGCGCACGATCGCCTGCAGGGTATAGCCGAGCGCCAGCGGATCGATCTCGACAGTGAACGCCCGGATGACGCCGCGCTCCTCGAGCCGTCGCAGCCGCTCCGAAACGCTTGGCGACGACAGCCCGACCTGGGCGGCCAGTTCCTTCAGCGAGGTCCGTGCATCCTTGACCAGGATTTCAAGGAGATTTCGGTCGAGATCGTCCAGCATCTTTTTCTTTTCCCGATAGTTTGGAGTTTTTACCTAATATAATTATGCCAACCGGCCATACGCCCTTTCCAATCAGATGGAAAGCTCCACGGCCGCATGTGATTATAGCGGCTCAACCGATATGGAGGTTTGTTGTGAACGAAACGGTGCGCGGCACGGCCGAAATGTCAGCTGCAATGGCCATCCTGGGAACGATCGGATGGTTCGTTGTCCTGTCCGGCCAGCCGATCATGGATGTGGTGTTCTGGCGTTGCGTTTTCGGTGCGCTGACGCTGCTCATCATCTGCGCCGGGCTGGGATTGCTGCGCAACAGGCTGTCGCTACGCATCATCGGCCTCGCCGCGCTCGGCGGCGTCGCCATCGTCGTCAACTGGCTGCTGCTGTTCAGCGCATTCTCGCGCGCGTCGATCTCGATCGCCACCGCTGTCTACAACACGCAGCCTTTCATGCTGGTCGGCTTCGGTGCGCTTTTCTTCGCCGAGCGGCTGACCCTGACCAAGCTGACCTGGCTGGCCATCGCCTTCGCCGGCATGGTTCTGATCGTGCAGTCGGCTCCCGATGCCGGCGATATCGGCACGGATTATTTCACCGGCATCGTCATGGCGTTGGGCGCGGCTTTCTTCTGGGCCGTCGCCGCCATCGTCACCAAGAAGCTCAAGGGCACGCCGCCGCACCTCATCGCGCTGATCCAGGTCTGCGTCGGCGTCGTCATGCTGGCGCCTTTCGCCAATCTTGCAGAGCTTCCGGCCGATGCCTGGAGCTGGACCATGCTGGCGACGCTCGGCATCGTCCATACCGGCCTGATGTACATACTGATGTACGGCGCCATCCAGAAGCTGCCGACGCATCTGCAGGGATCGCTGTCCTTCATCTATCCGGTCGTCGCCATCCTGGTCGATGTCGTCGCCTTCGGCCATCGGCTGCATCTGAGTCAGGTCGTCGGCGCCACCGCCATCCTGATCGCCGCCGCCGGCATGAATCTCGGCTGGACGCTGTGGAAGGGCAAACCGCCCGTGGCGAGCCCGCACCCGATCAAATGAAGCGCCCCGCCGGATGCCCGGCGGGTCAAACATCGCGATCCCGGCTGCCCGCCTGTTCAAAGC